>NZ_BBMP01000022.1:649807-974711 GCF_000755245.1 Halococcus sediminicola
TCGACGTTCTCTTCGTCGTGTTCGACGATGACGACGTTCTCGCCGCGGGCATCGAGGCGCGTGGCGAGGTCGCGTCCGACTTTGCCGCCGCCGACGATGATGGCACGCATGGGAATCACGTCGAGATACTCCGCTATGTATCTGGCTAACCCGCCCTCGACTAGAACTGTGGCGAAGATGACGAGGAAGACGGTGCCGACGAGCGTCTCGGCGGCCGCACCCATCCCCTCGGCCTGGAGGCGCACGGCAAAGAGCGTCGCCACGGAGGCGGGGATGATGCCCCGCGGGCCGATGGCACTCATGAACACTCGCTCCTCGCGGGTGAACCGCCCGCCCGACGTCGAGAGGAAGACGACCAGCGGCCGGAGCACGACCATCACAGTAATGACGACCGCCAACCCGCCGAGTCCGAACGGGAGGTCCGAGAAGTTGAGCAGTGCGGCGAGCGCGATGAACACGAACGAAAGCACGATGAGCGTGATGTCGCCTTTGAAGTCGGTGATGTCCTCTTCGTAGGGAATGTCGAGGTTGCCGACGATGAGACCGGCGGTGGCGACGGCGGCGATGCCCGCCTCGGAGGCCCAGACGTTCGCCAGCCCGTAGGCCACCAGCGCACCGGCGAGCACGAGCAGGCGGGCGTTCCGGGGTGCGTTGCCCGGCGAGAGGTCGACGTAGCGGATGAGATACCAGAGCGCGATGGCGACCGCCGTGCCGACGACGATGCCGACGCCGAGTTTGATGGCGAAGACGACGAGGATGGCGGTGATTCCCGCCGAGGCCTCGAAGACGACCTCGAAGACGACGACCGCGAGGATCGCCGCCGTCACGTCGTTGACGATACCCTCGGTTTCGAGCGTGGTCGCCACGCGGTCGCGCACCGGCACCACCTCCAGGATCGGCGCGATGACCGTTGGTCCTGTGGCCACCAGTAGCGCGCCGACGAGAAAGGAGACGTCCCACGGGGCCGTGAGCGCGTAGTGGACGACGACTGCGGTGCCGACCAGTGAGATGGCCGCGCCGACGGTGGCGAGCCGTATCGTCGCCGACGAGGTCTGCCTGAGGTCCTCGATGCGGAGGTGGAATGCCCCCTCGAAGACGATGATGGCGACCGCAAGCCCGACGATGGCCGGCAGCGCGCCGCCGAATGTGTCGGCGCTGATGACCCGCGAGGGGAGTACCAGCCCCGACACCGGACCGAGCACGAGACCCGTCGTCAGCAGGAAGATGATACTCGGCACGCGAAAGCGATCGCCGAGGACCTGCGAGGCGATCCCCAGGGCGATGATACCCGCGACGAGCGCTATCAGCCCCGCTCCGCCAGATGCCACTCCCGACCCTCCATATGCGAACTGATACGCAACCACGTTATATAAGCGCGTTCACTTCCGGCGACGCGAGAGGTCTCAGTCGGCGTACAACGAGTCGATTTCGTCGTCGTAGCGCTCCCGGATGTCCCGGCGTTTCTTCTTCATCGTCGGCGTCAGCAGGTCGTTGTCCTCGGTGAACTCCTCGGGCACGAGCGCGAACTTCTTGATACGCTCGTGGGACTCGAAGTCCTCGTTGACCGCCTCGACCACCTCGCTAACGTGTGCCTGTACCCGCTCGTTCCGACAGATCTCTTGTGAGTCGTCGGGCAGGTCGATGCCCTCCCCGTCGGCCCACTCGCGGACGCGCTGCTCGTTGGGCACGACGAGCGCACTCACGAACTTCTCGCCATCGCCGAGCACCATCGCCTGCTCGACCAACTGCCGCTGGGCGAAGGCGTCCTCGATGGGACCGGGCGCGACGTTCTTGCCCGTCGAGAGCACGAGCAACTGCTTCGAGCGCTCGCGGAAGGCGATATACCCATCGGGACGGAGTTCGACCACGTCACCCGTCCGAAACCAATCGTTCTCGAAACTGTCCTCGGTCGCCTCGGGGTTCTGCCAGTATCCCTCGGTGACGTTCGGCCCGCGCACGAGGAGTTCGCCCACCTCGCCGTCGGCGTCGAAGTCGTCGGGGACGACCGTCGAATCGACTTTCACTTCCTCGTCGGAGACGGGCGGGCCGATCGTCCCGATTTCGGGTGCTTCGGGCGGATTGACGGCCACGACGGGCGCGGTCTCGGTGAGACCATAGCCCTCGAGGATGGGCAGTCCCATCCCGTCGAACAGCCGGCCGAGTTCGGGCGAGAGGCTGCCGCCGCCGCTGATGAAGAAGTCGATGTTGCCGCCGACACCCTCGCGGACCTGCCCGAATACTAGCCTATCGGCGAGCGCGCGCTTGGCTCGCAGGGAAAGTCCGGGCGCATCGCGCTCTTGGTACCGCTGTCCGACGTCGACGGCCCACTCGAAGATGCGCTCTTTGACCGCGGATTCGCTGGCCTGCTCGCGGATGGAATCGTACAATTTTTCATAGACTCGGGGCACGCTCGTGCCCGTCGAGGGGTTCACGAGCGGGAAGTCCTCCTGCAGGGTGTCCGGACTCTCGGCGTAGGCGACGGTCGCGCCGGCGGCGAACATCATGAAATGCCCCGCAAGCCGCTCGAAGACGTGTGCGAGCGGGAGAAAGGAGAGAGTGCTCGCGCCGGGACCGATGGTCGGGAGGTCGCCCTTGTCCTCGCGCGGGCCGAAGCGGCGATAGACCTGGTCGACGTTCGACTTGAAGTTGCGGTGGCTGAGCCGGACGCCCTTCGGCCGTCCGGTGGTTCCCGATGTATAGACGAGGCTCGCGAGGTCCCCGGGGTCGCGCGCATCGAGCCAGCTTTCGTACTCGTTGGGATCGAACGCGCCGACGCCACGCTCGTGGACCTGCGCGAGCGTCAGCACGTCCTCGCGGTCGCCGTACCCGTCGAGTTCGTCCATCGAGACGACGAAGTCGAGGTCGAGTTCGTCCTCGACTTCGAGGACGCGTTCGAGCAGTTCCTGATTTTCGACGATCACTCCCGTGGCCCCGGGATCAGAGAGGAGATACTCGACTTGGTCGGGCGAGGAGCTCGTATAAACTGTGGTGACGACGCCGCCGGCGGCGAGCACGGCGAAGTCGGTCTGTGCCCACTCCATGCGCGTATTGGCGAAGAGACCGATTCTGTCACCTGCCTCGACGCCGAGGCTGCGAAAGCCCGCCGCGAGGCGCTTGACGATCCGGTGCATCTGTCGGTAGGTCAGGTCCGCGAACTCGCCGTCGGGTGCGCGCGGGACGACCGGCCCGGCCAGCGAGCGGTCGTAGATGCCCCCTTTGTACTGCTGGGCGATCTCCTCGTCGTGGCGCGTCGCGCTCCGTGCGAACATCGCTGACAGCGTCCTGTCGCCGAGCACCTCGCTCTCGAAGTTCGCCTCCGCCTCCTGCCAGTCCATGCCCCATCACCGGCTGGCTCGGTAATAAACATCGGCCATCGGATTTCCAGCCGGCTGACGTCTGGGGCGGGATGGATTCGGCGGTCTACCGCTGGTCGAGATACGCGAGTACGCCCCGAACGTTCAGGCGCTCCTCGGCGCTAGCCTTGCGCTCGGACCACGCATCGGCCATCTCGCTCTCGGTGATGAAGTGGTCGATGACCGCCTCGTCACTATCGAGTTCGGCGCGTGCGTCCTCGATGTCGCCGACCCACTCCTCCAGCACCCGCGCGTACTCGTCCATCAGCGCGTCGTCGTACTCTCGGGGACCGAAGTGGCCGAAGCACAGTACCTCGGGGTCGATGTCGCGGATGGTCTCGATGTCGTCGAGGCAGGCTTCGAGGTCGAAGTTCGAGGGCGGCGAGGTCTGGCGAATCGTCTCGATGCTCGGAATCCAGATGCCCGCCGCGTCCGCCGTGAACAGGGCGTCGCTCTCGCGGTCGTGGAACATCACCTGATGGGGGGCATGCCCCGGTGCGTGATGGACATCAAGCGTGTGGTCCCCGCAATCGATCTCGTCGCCGTCCGAGACTCCCTCGATGCGCGCTTCGGGCACGGGTTTCGGCTCGGCGTAGAACTGCCATTGGCTCTCGACTGCTGCCTTAGTGCCCGCGACCAGTCGCTCCGGGTCGACGAGGTGGGGCACGCCGATGTCGTGGGTCATCACGGTGGCGTTCGGGCACTCGGCTGCGAGATAGCCCGCTCCGCCCGCGTGGTCGAGGTGCACATGGGTGGGAAGGATGTACGAGAGTTCCTCGCGGGCGATGCCTACCTCGGCGAGCGCGTCGAGGATGTTTTCATATCTGGTGCCGATACCGGTGTCGATGAGCGCGGGTTCGTCGGCATCGAGGATGTAGACCGCGCCGTACTCGGGTGTGTCGTACATCCCGGTATCGACGTAGTAGAGATCCGAACAGCCGTCGACCGCGAAGACGTCGCCGATTGCCATGTCTCCGGGAACGACGAGCGCCGTGAAAAACCTCCCGTCGAACAATAGGATTTTGGCACGCGGCGCGCAATCGCCGGCAAATGCTCGACAGACAGTACCTCCGCGAGCACACCGACGAGGTGCGCGCGGCCCTCGACGCCCGCGGGGCCGACGTCGACCTCGACCGCGTGCTCGACATCGACGACCGGTGGCGCGAGGCGAAGAATCGCGGCGACGAACTCCGTCACGAGCGCAACGAGGTCTCCAGTCGTATCGGCGAACTCAAACAGGCCGGCGAGGACGAGGAAGCCGACGAGGCCATCGCGCGCTCGCAGGACCTCAAAGCCGACATCGCAGCGGTCGAGGAGCGCGCCGACGACCTCGAAGCAAAACTGGACGGGGCGCTGCTCGAACTCCCCCAGATTCCCCACGAGAGTGTGCCCGAGGGCGCAGACGAGTCCGAGAACGTCGAAGTCCGCCGCGAGAGGTTCGACGACCTGCGCGACCTGCCCGACGAGGTGACGCCCCACTACGATCTGGGCGAAGAGATGGAGATCCTGGATTTCGAGCGCGGCGCGAAGACGACGGGTGCGGGCTTTTACTTCCTCAAGGGTGACGGCGCGCGCCTCGAACACGCGCTCATCCAGTTCATGCTCGACGTCCACCGCGAGCAGGAGTACGTGGACGTGTTTCCGCCGGTGCCCGTCAACAGCACGTCGATGACGGGCACGGGTCAACTGCCGAAGTTCAACGACGACGCCTACCGGCTCGGCGGGGCTGAACGGGACGACTACGAAGACGACGACCTCTGGCTCTGTCCCACCGCCGAGGTCCCGGTGACAAACATGTACCGTGAGGAGATTCTGCTCGACGACGATTTGCCGCTCAAACATCAGGCTTACACGCCCAACTTCCGACGCGAGGCGGGCGAACACGGCACCGAAACCCGCGGTATCGTCAGGGTCCACCAGTTCAACAAAGTCGAGTTGGTGAACTTCGCCCGGCCCGACGAGAGCTACGACCGCCTCGAAGCCCTGTTGGGCGAGGCTGAGGAAGTGCTCCAGCGACTCGCCCTCCCCTATCGAATACTCGAACTCTGTACTGGCGACCTCGGCTTCACGGCCGCGAAGACCTACGACATCGAAGTCTGGGCCCCTGGCGACGACATGGACGACGGTCCCGAGGAGGGTGGTCGTTGGCTCGAAGTCTCCTCGGCTTCCAATTTCGAGGCGTTCCAGGCCCGACGGGCCGGACTTCGCTACCGCCCCGAACGCCACGAATCGGCCGAGTACCTCCACACTCTGAACGCCTCGGGCACCGCCATCGGGCGCGTGATGGTCGCCATCCTGGAATACTACCAGAACCCGGACGGCACGGTCGAGGTTCCCGAAGCGCTCCGGCCGTACATGGGCGGTCAGGAAATCATCGAGGGCCACGAACCGGTCGGCGAGAGCGCGGTCGGCGCGGGTCGAAAGGAATAGCTAAAATAGACAATTCACCATTTTGACGCCTTTTTTGACCGAAATCGTATATCTATGATTCCTGAAATTTGTTTATTCTTAAGTGTTGGACAATATCTTACTGCACTCGGTCTTGTATTTAATCTCCTCGGTGTGTCTCTAATCACGTTTTCAGGGATAATCGGCCAGAAGCCGATACGCCGTCTTGTTCGTCTCTATCGAGTGGATCAAACTGAATTGGAAGAAGGAGGACCGGTTAGCGATATCGATCTGGAGCGTGTCATCGACAAATCCAGTCACAACATGCCGACAACTGAATCCGGTTACGTCGAACTGAGACGAAAGTTGTTGCGTTTGTTGCTCGGTGCGATTTCTATTGCTCTCGGAATGCTTCTCCAATTGTTTGGTGTGGTTGTTTCGTGATTCAGTCGGTGTAGGTCATGATGTTGGCTATCTTTCCGTCGTCGATCGTGTGGACGTCGACGAATCCGAACAGGCGCTCGTCCCCGCCGAGCAGGCGGCCGCGGACGGCGATCTCGTCGCCGTCGTCGTAGAGCCTGTCGAGTTCGTGGTCCGTCTCGGTTCGCGGGCGGCCCTCGCGCATGAACCCGATGAACGTCTCCCGCCCCTCGAACGTCCGGTCGGGGCGCTCGTGGACGAACTCGGATGTGAGGAGTTCCCGGAGGTCGTCGTAGCGCTTCCCGTCGATGGTCCGGTAGTACGATCGGACGGTGTGGGCGCTCATGACTGGTCTGGGAAAGCGACCGGAAAGAGCCTGCCGGCTCCACGCAGCCCGAGGGCTTTTGTCGGCCACGAGTCTCCCGACGTCAATGAGTGATTCCGGCGCGGGGACGAACAACGGCCGGCTGCGGTCGTGGCTGTTGCTCACCGCCAACCGCGTCGTCATCGCCGCGCTGCTCACGGCTGGGCTGTTCGTCGTGCTCGTCGCCGCCGGTGCGGTCAACACGACCTCGCTGCGGGTGCTCATCCGGCAGGGAACGCACGTCGAGCGGCTGTTCCAGTCGTTCGTCATGTCGCTGGTCACCGGCATCACGCTCGTCGTCACGCTCACCCAACTGGTCCTCTCGCGGGAACTCGGGCCGCTCGGCGAGCAGCGCGACCGGATGGCCGGTGCGGTCGACTTCCGCCAGGACATCGAGGAGCTGAGTGGCTCCGTCGCGCCGCCGGACCCCGCCTCGTTCATGCAGCTGTGCGAGGCGCGCGCGTCGACGCTCGAAGAACGGGTCGCGGACAACGACGACGCGGCGCTGCGCGAGAACGTCACCGACCTCGCCGAGCGCATCGGCGAGCACGCGGCCACCATCGGCGACCAGTTGGCCGACGCCGACTTCGGCGACTTCGACGTCGTCGGCGTCATTCTGAACTACGACTACTCGTGGAACATCTACGCGACCCGGCGAGTCCGTGCGGCCTACGGGGACGCGCTCGGCGAGGCCGAACACGACGCCTTCGAGGACCTGCTTGACGTGCTCTTCCTGTTCGGCCCCGCACGCGAGCACTTCAAGACGCTGTACTTCCGGCGCGAACTGGTCGACCTCTCGCGGGACATGCTCTACGCCGGCGTGCCCGCCCTCGCCATCGCCATCATGGGATTGCTCTATCTCAACCCGAACTCCTTCATCGGCTCGACGCTCGGCATCGAGAACGTCGTCTTCGTCGTCAGCGCGGCCGTCGCGATCGCCTCGACGCCGTTTTTCGTGCTCGTGGCGTACATCGTCCGTCTCGCGACGATCGCCCAGCGAACGCTCGCCATCGGGCCGTTCGTCCTCCGGGACTCACAGCGCTCGCTCGATCTCGGGGTGGAAGACGAATGACGGGCGACCCGGAGGACCCCGCGCACTCGACCCGGCGTCGTTTCCTCGTACTGGCCGGCGCAGGCGTCTCGACCGCTCTCGCCGGCTGTAGCGGCCGACCGGACACCGCCGAGTACGAGTCCAGTGGGACGATCGATCCACCCTCGAAGGACGAACCGAACGCCAGCGCGGCGAGCGCTGCGGCCGCGCGCGCCGAACTCGACGGCCACGACTACGCCGTCCCGCTCGACACGCTCGCGCTCCGGGGCCACGAACTCGACGTCAAGGACGACTACCGCGGCGTCGTGATTCAGGGCAGCGTCGAGAACACCGGTCAGCAACGCCTCGAACTGGTCGAGGTCCGTGCGCGCGTCTACGACACCAACGGCGAACAGCTCGGTCAGTACCTCGACAGTACCCACGATCTCGCGGCCGGCGCGACGTGGAGTTTCGACGTCATCGTGCTCGAAACGCCGAGCGACGTCGGCTCGTACGACATCGCCGTGCTCGGCTCGCTGGCCTGATGCTATGGACGGAAAGGGAATATCGAACGACGGAGACGTCGAACGAACTGGATATTCCGGCCGTGTCTCCGGGCCAGCACCATCCGACAGTATGACTACGGGATGATCTGCTCGCCGTCGTCGTAGACCGTGATGGCGTCGACCGGGCAGGCACGGGCGGCGAACTTCGCATCTAACTCCGCGTCGGCGGGCACCTCCCGGACGAATTTTTCGGGCTCGTCCTCCTCGCCGTCGACCAGCACTGCCTTGCCGGCATCCTCGTCGCGTTCGAAACCCTCCCACTCGGCGACGCACTGGAACATCCCGATGCAGGTCTCGCGGTCGTACTCGATTCGCATACCGTCGCTTCCCCCGGCGCGACCATATGGCTGACGGCGTACTCCGACGGTTTAAACGGCGAGCGGCACACAGAACGGATAATGAACGTCTCGGAGCTGTCGGGCGTCCCCGAGTGGCTGCCCGAGCATCTGCGCGGGGACGGCATCGAGGAGCTGTATCCACCGCAGGCGGAAGCCGTCGATGCGGGCGTCACCGAGGGCGAGAGTCTCGTGGCGAGCGTCCCCACGGCGTCGGGGAAGACCCTCATCGCGGAACTCGCCATGACCGCGAGCGTCGCCCGCGGTGGCAAGGCGCTCTACATCGTGCCGCTGCGTGCGCTCGCCGGCGAGAAGCGCACCGAGTTCGAGACCTTCGAGCAGTACGGACTCACCA
This sequence comes from Halococcus sediminicola, assembly GCF_000755245.1. Classification (NCBI taxonomy): domain Archaea; kingdom Methanobacteriati; phylum Methanobacteriota; class Halobacteria; order Halobacteriales; family Halococcaceae; genus Halococcus; species Halococcus sediminicola. The sequence continues at coordinate 658,619 of NZ_BBMP01000022.1, forward strand.
TCGGGGTCTCCACCGGCAACTACGATTCGGACGGCGAGTGGCTCGCCTCGTGTGACATCATCGTCGCCACCAGCGAGAAGGTCGACTCGCTCGTCCGCAACGACGCACCGTGGATCTCGCAGTTGAGCTGTGTGGTCGCCGACGAAGTCCACCTCGTCGACGACGGCCATCGCGGCCCCACGTTGGAGGTCACGCTCGCGAAACTCCGCCAGCGCAATCTCGGTCTGCAAACGGTGGCGCTCTCGGCGACGATCGGCAACCCCGAGATCCTCGCCGACTGGCTCGACGCCGAACTCGTCGACTCGACGTGGCGACCGATCGACCTGAAGAAAGGCGTCCACTTCGGGCAGGCGGTCCACTTGGAGGACGGCGAACAACACGAACTCGGGGTCGAGGACGGCGAGAAGCCGACTGCGGCCATCGTGCGCGATACGCTCGCCGACGAGGGATCGACGCTCGTGTTCGTCAACTCCCGGCGCAACGCCGAGGCCGAAGCCCGCCGGCTCGCCAACACAGTCGAAAGCGAACTCACAGGGGAGGAACGCGACCGCCTCGCCGGCGTGGCCGCCGATATCCGCGACGTGAGCGACACCGAGACGAGTACCGATCTGGCGAACGCGGTCGAAAGCGGGGCGGCCTTTCACCATGCCGGTCTGGCCTCTGACCATCGCGAACTCGTCGAGGACGCCTTCCGCGAGCGCCTGCTGAAGGTGGTCTCGGCGACACCAACGCTCGCGGCGGGCGTCAACACGCCGAGTCGCCGGGTCGTCGTCCGCGACTGGCGGCGCTACTCCGGCGAAGCCGGCGGGATGCAACCGCTCTCGGTGCTCGAAGTCCACCAGATGTGCGGCCGTGCGGGCCGGCCGGGTCTCGATCCCTACGGCGAAGCGCTGCTGCTCGCCAAGAGCCACGACGAACTCGACGAACTCTTTGACAGGTATATCTGGACCGAACCCGAACCTGTCCGCTCGAAACTCGCCGCCGAACCCGCTCTCAGAACCCATCTGCTCGCCACCATCGCCTCCGGGTTTGCGGGGTCGCGCGAGGGACTGCTCGAATTCCTCGACAGAACCCTCTATGCCACCCAGACCACCGAAGGTGGCCGTCTCGAACGGGTCACGGACTCGATGCTCGACTATCTCGTCGCCAACGACTTCCTCGAACGCGACGGCGATGACCTGGCCGCGACCTCGCTCGGCCATACGGTCTCGCGACTCTATCTCGACCCGATGAGCGCCGCCGAAATCGTCGACGGTCTCGAGAGCGCCGACGATCGCCCGAGCGCGCTCGGCCTCTTCCATCTCGTGAGTCGCACACCCGACATGTACGAACTCTATCTCCGATCCGGTGACCGCGAGGAGTACACCATGATCGCCCACGAGCACGAGACCGAGATGCTGGGCAGCGTTCCGAGCGAGTTCGAGGAACGCTGGGAGGACTGGCTCTCGGCGCTCAAGACTGCGAACATGCTCGACGACTGGGCGAGCGAACTCGACGAAAGCACCATCACCGACCGCTACTCGATCGGGCCGGGCGACCTCCGAGGGAAGGTCGACACTGCCGAATGGCTGCTGTCGGCCGCCGAGCGTCTCGGGGGCGAACTCGGACTGGAGTGGGCACCCGCCGTCAGAGAAGCCAGGACGCGCGTCGCCCACGGCATCCGTCCGGAACTCATCGACCTCGCGGGCGTGCGCGGCGTCGGTCGCAAGCGCGCCCGCCGGCTGTTCGAGAACGACATCGAGACGCGCGCCGACCTCAGAAACGCCGAGAAATCGGTCGTGCTAGGCGCGCTCCGCGGGCGGACGAAGACTGCAGAGAACGTGCTGGAGAACGTCGGTCGGAGCGATCCCTCGATGGCGGACGTCGAACCGGCGGGGTCGGTGGCGGTCGTCGAGGGCGAGGAACGCGAAGACCAGTCGAACCTCGGTGAGTTCTGATGGCCGGAGTTCGGAGGAGACGCTGATGGAACTCGTCGAGGGCCGGGCGACAGTCGAGAACGTGGACGAGTTCGTCGCCCGCCTCGGGGCGATTGGCGACGAGCATGACTGTGCGATACAGGCGTTCGACGCGCGCTACATCGTCTCGCGTACTCATCTCGAACGCGCGCTCGAACTCGCCGACCGGGCACGTGAGCGCGGCGAGGCGGTCGCGCGCGAGCGTGCGGTCGAAATCCTGCTGTACGCCGCCGGACGCCGGCAAATCGAGCAGGCGCTCGAACTCGGTGTCGGCGAGGGCGAACAGCCGGTCGTCGTACTCGTCGCCGGCGAGAACGGGCGCGCGGAGCGGGCAGCGGCGAACGACGTCGAAGCGCTGCTCGACGCCGAGGACACGCTCGATTCGTTCGACACCGAGCGCGTCGGTGAGTTCTTCGACATCGACGAGCGCGAACTCGTGGCGACGGACGCGGGTCTCGCGGCACTCGTCTGTGAACGGGTCGCGCTGCTCGACGTCGAGAAATAATCGTTGCGGCGGTCGTGAAGGCAGTCTCGATGTGGGGGCGAGCGAACACAGGCCGGTTATATACTGTTACGAAGATCGATGGTGCCGGTAGCCGCGGTGGCGGATACTTCAGCTCGTCGTCGATGTCGAGTCGGAGCTCGTTCCATCGGACTCCGGTGGCGTGTATCCGTTCTTCGAGAACTGGGTGAGTGCTGCACCGGCAAACACACCGACAGCAACCGGCAACGAGATAGTGGCGAATAGGCGCACAATCAGTGCTGTCGTCACGAGAACACTGAACCCGCCGAAGCTCCCGAGGACGAACGCTCCTGCCACTACTACCCACGCTACGACGAGAGGAATCGTCGTCCCAGCCACGACTGCCGCGCAGAACTGTCGGTATGCATCACGAAGGTCGAGTTCTCGGCTCGCGTAATACCCGAACCCGACCGCGAGGGCTACCATCAGAACGGCTCCAACGATATCCGCACCATAGATATACAGCGTCGTTGATTGCCCAACCGTTCCGAACATGGGTAGCCAGCCCGGAGGCCCGCGCTCGAACAGGCCACCGAGAAGAATCCCAGGCACGATCTTCACGACTGCACTAAGGATACCAATCGCACCGGCCAATATAGCGATACGTTTGCCGTCCATAATAGAATCAAGCTCTCATCTCGTAATAAAACCATTGGCGACATGATGAGTTTGGTGCTCTGCCAGCAACCACCCTCGTTTACGGGCTGTACGCAACGCCGACTCTTTCCATAATCGAAAAGATGCAAACGAGAGCGGCCTACCGAGGATCGATAGTCATACGCGCTTCGTCGGTGTCGCTGAGCAGGCGGTCGGTATCGTCGCTTTAGTGAGGGGAGATCGGCGTGTCTCGTTTTGCGCCACTCACGTCGTGAGTTCGTCGTCGTTTGGCGTTTGCGAACCCTCATGCGCGTGCTCCACGAGTGGTAGACATGACTCGGGGGCAAGCGGGCGCGGAGTCGAAACGAATCGAGGTCGATACCGGCGACGAATCCGTCGACATCCGATACCTGACCGCCGGCGAGGGCGACCCTATAATCTTGCTCCACGGCATCGGACTCGACGCGGCGAGCGTCTCGTGGAAACACACTCTCCCGCATCTCGCCGAGAATCACCGAGTCATCGCGCCGGACTTCCCGGGTCACGGCGAGAGCGACGGGGCCGAGGAGTACACGATGGAGTCGTATCTCGCCGTTCTCGACGGTCTCCTCGACGCGCTCGCCATCGAGCACGCGAGTCTCGTCGGCATCTCGATGGGCGGGGCCGTCGCGCTCGGGCACGTACTCGACGATGGAGAGCGAATCGAGCGGCTCGTACTCGTCGATAGCTACGGACTGGGCCGCGACGCGCCGTGGCGACCGGGTGGGGCGGCGCTACTCAATACTCCCGGGTTCGACGGGTTGATGGGTGCAGGATTGCTCAATCCGGCGCTCGTCGCGACCAGCCTCACGGGACTCACGGTGAGCCCTTCTCCGGAGTTCGTCACTGATGTCCAGCGGGCGGTCAGTCCGGCGGCGGCGCGCGCGCTCGGCGCGTGGCAGCGCGACGAGTTCCGGGCCTGTGGACTACGAACCTGTTATCTCGACCGGCTCGACGAACTCGAAGCCCCAACGCTGCTGGTTCACGGCCGCGAGGACCCCATCTTTCCCATCGCGTGGTCCGAGCGGGCCGCCGAGCGAATCCCCACCAGTGAGTTCGTCCCGTTCGAGCGATGTGGTCACTGGCCGCCGCGAGAACATCCCGAAAAGTTCGACCGTGTCGTGAGCGACTTTCTCTAGGGTTCGTCGAGCATGACGACCGCCTCGCCGTCGATGACCGTCTCCTCAGCGTCCCGTACCGTCGTCCGCAGTCGATAGCGGTTCTCGCCGAGGTCCTCGACGATCTCGCACTCGGCGGTCACGCGGTCGTCGATGCCTACCGGGTTGTGGAACTCGACGTCCTGTGAGAGGTAGATGACGAGTCCGGGTAGGCGTGCGAGCGCGGCGCTGATGAGTCCCGAGACGAGGGTCCCGTGGGCGATGCGTTCGCCGAACATCGTCTCCTCTGCGTACTCCTCGTCGAGGTGGAGCGGGTTCGTGTCGCCGCTGGCCGCGGCGAACGCGCGCACGTCGTCGTCGGTGAGTCGCTTCGAGAACTCGACTCTGTCGCCGACCGAGAGCGCGGCGCGCCGGTGTTCGGTGAGTTCGACGTTCCACTCCGGGCGCTCCTCGCCGGCGACGACTTCCTCGTCGCTGTCGACGCCGAATGCGGCGAGCGTGGCGCGGTTGGCCGCGAGAACGCTGTCGAGGAGGAACGTGGAGTTGCGGACCCACGCATCGGTCAGCGTGGAGGGCTTCGATTCGGAACTCATGGGCTACCTCGTATATGTGACCGACGTATATAAAAGGTTCCAACTCCCATGCAGGTGCTTTTTGTCGCCTGTGGGCGTCCACTCGTCCGATTCCGGCCCGAATCCGATAGCAAACACGACGCCACCCGCCCCCGACGAACCATCCTTTGCCATCGAATGGTTCTCTGTGGTGACGAGCGCAACACTTATCCTCTCAGGGGATGTAGGTGGGGATGAGCGATGACCGACGAAGACGACGCGACGTGGCCGCCGGCACTGTGGGCAAAGCAGTTTCAAGAGGCCAGCGAGCAGGCCGTCGAGCAGCAGACGGCGTTCGCAAAGCAGATGATGAACGCCGGGTCGGGAACGGGAGGTCTCCCGGAGATCGCCGCCACGACCATGGGAACGGCGACGTTCAAGACGCGCGTCCAGAGCGGCGGGCGGATCTCGATTCCCGACGCCGAACGCGAGGCGCTCGACATCGAGGAAGGCGACATCGTTCAGACGGTCGTCGTCCCGGTCAAACGCAACAGAGACACATCATGAGTCAGTACACCACACCGATCGAAGCGACGTTCGCGATGCAGCGCACAGCCCTGAAAGGGAGTCAGCAGGCCATCGAGCAGGGTATCGATCTCCAGCAGAACATGGGGAAGATGCTGCTCTCGGGCATCGAGAGCCAAGAACAGCTCCAGCGACAGAGCGTCGAGGCCGCCGAAGGCGCGACGAAGCAGTACTTCCAGGCGATGGAGACCGCCACGCCCGCCGGGGGCAGCGTCCGCGGGCTCCGCGAGCCGACCGAGGAGGGCTTCGCCCAGCTGAAGGAGGTCCACGCCGAGAGCTTCGACCAGCTCACGAGCGCTGTCGAGCAGGGTCTCGACAGCCACGAGGAGTTCGCGGGCGAATACACCGCGACGATGGACGAGGGCTTCGACGAACTGTTCGAGGCCCACGAGGAGATCCAAGAGCGGATGGTCGAGATGGTCGAACAGGCCGAGAGCCAGAACGAGGAACTCGCCGAGAGCTTCGAGGCACAGCTCGACGAGCAGATGGAGCGCATGGCCGACCTGCAAGAGCAGTTCGAGGCCCAGTCCGAGCGCCAGCTCGAACAGGCCACGGAGTTCCAAGAACAGCTCCAGTCACAGGTCGAGCAGTTCCAGAGCCAACTCGAATCCCAGGCCGAGCAGTTCGAGTCGCAGGTCTCGGCCTAGACGGACACACACTTTTCACACCCACACACCAATGAGCAGCATGTCCAATACCGACCCCGAGGAGATACAGGAGAACTGGGCGACGATGATGAACGACATGAACGACGCGGTCGCCAAATCGTTCGAGCAGAACATGGAGGCCCAAGCGGCGTTCATGGAGTCGTGGATGGGCGCGTTCGAGGACTCGACGCCCGACGCCGACACGATGGAGGAGGGCATGGCCGGCTACGGCCGCGCCTACGAGGTATGGGTCGAGGCCGCCGAACAGATGAGTTCGCGCATCGCCGACGCCGCCGAGGGCGAGGACGTGAACATGACCGAGTTCCGTGACATCTGGCTCCAGAGCGCCAACGAGGCCTTTTCCGAGGTGATGGGCACGACCGCCTTCGCCGCCGGCACTGGTGAACTGGTCGGCGACATGATGGACCTCCAGCAGGAGGTCGACGACATGAGTCAGGACACCCTCGAAAGCCTCGGCTTCGCCACCCGCGACGACGTCGACGAGGTGGCCGAGCGCCTCATCGAACTCGAACGCCGCCAGCACGAGGTCTCGAAGAAACTCGACCGGCTCCTGGAGGAATAATGAGCGAACGCGACGCGCCGTTCAATCCGTTCACGACGAGTCTCGACGCCCAGCGCCAGACGTTCGAAGCCGCGGCCGACGCCATCGAGAAGACCGAACTCGGTCCCGAGCAGCTGTCGCAGATGGCCTCCGTCGAGGTGGGCCAGACCGAAAGCGACGTGGTCTACACCGAGAACAAACTCGAACTGCTGCACTACGAGCCACGGACCGACGAGCAACACGACGTGCCGATCCTCGTCATCTACGCGCTCATCAACAAGCCGTTCATCCTCGATCTCCAGCCCGATCGGTCGGTGATCCGGCGGCTGCTGGAGGCGGGCTTCGACGTCTACATGATCGACTGGAACGAGCCGTCCAGACTCGACCAACATCTGACGCTCGAGGACTACGTCACTAGATATATCGACAACTGCGTCGACGTCGTGCGCGAGGAGTCGGGACAGGACTCGATCAACGTGCTTGGCTACTGCATGGGCGGGACGATGTCGGCGATGTACGCCGCGCTCAACCCCGAGAAAGTCAGGAATCTCGGTCTGATGGCCGCCGGACTCTGCTTCGACGATACTGGGGGAGTGCTCGAACTCTGGGGCGACGACGAGTACTTCTCGCCCGACGATTTGACCGAGACCTACGGCAACGCTCCCGCCGAGATGCTCGACGTGGGCTTTGCGCTGATGGACCCCGTGTCGAACTACGTCTCGAAGTACGTCCGACTCTACGACAACCTGGAGAACGACGACTTCATCGAGAACTTCGGGCGCATGGAGCGCTGGCTCTCGGAGGGTATTGATGTTGCTGGCGACACGTTCGCCCAGTTCGTCACGGACATCTATCAGGACAACAAGCTCTACAACAACGAACTGTATCTGGGCGACCGACACGTCGACATCGGGAACATCGACATGCCCGTCCTCCAGATCACGGGCGAGTACGACCACCTGATCCCCTCCGAGACGAGCAAACCGTTCAACGACGTCATCGGCAGCGAAGACACGGACGTCATCGAATACCCCACAGGTCACATCGGGCTGTCGGTCTCGGGAAGCTCTCACGCGAACGTCTGGCCCGAGGTCTGTGAGTGGTTCGAGGAGCGCTCACAGGTCGATGCCGAGGACATCGAAATCGAAGATGCGAGCGACGAAGCGGATGCGGCGGTCGATACTCAGGAACCGACCAGCACCCACGACGACACCGAGGAGAGCACGGACGCCGCCGAAGACGATGGAGACGACGTCGAGGGCGTCGAGGGTATCGGCCCGACCTACGCCGACCGTCTGCGCGAGGCGGGCATCGAGACGATCGCCGACCTCGCCGCCGCGGACGTCGAAACGCTGACTGACGCCGCCGAAATACCCGAGAGCCGCGCCGAGGAGTGGCTCGAACAGGTTTCCGACTAATTCGCGGATCGTGTAGTCTAATTTTCATAATAGAGATAACTATAAACGTATCCATCTCGTCGGTCGTGTACAGCCCTGCTTTGCGGGGGTTGGGGGTGAGTTATCATGAAGATAGGAGTCGAAACCGAGTACTGGGTAGTCGATGAAACGGGCGCGCTCCGTGACGGGCGCGAGTTAGTTACCGCACACGAGTGCGTCGAACCCGAGTTCGTCGCCGCGATGATCGAAGTCAAGACGCCACCGGTGGCGAGCGAGTTCGAACTCCGTCACACGCTGCAGTCGACGCTGCAAACGGTGCTCGCTGCGGCCGACGCGGAGGGGTTGCGCCTCGTCCCGCTCGGGACACCCCTTGCCGATGGCTCCTCGCCCATCGTGTGCGAGCGGGGGCGACTCCTCGAACGCATCTATGGGGACGGACTGAAGCCCGCGACGCAGTGTGCGGGGACACACGTCCACTTCGACGCCGGCAACGTCGCGCGACAGGTGAACCTCCTCACCGCGCTCGACCCCGCGCTCGCGCTCGTGAGTTCGTCGCCGTACTACGCCGGTGAGGGACTCGCGGCCGCCTCGCGCCCGCACGCCTATCGCACGCTATGTGGCGAGGAGTTCGTTCGATTCCGGGACCTCTGGGAGTACACGACGGACGTCGCGGCGTGGGACGACCGACTCGCCGCGTCCTACGAGGCGTTCCGTGCGCTCGCCCTCGACCGCGGCGTCACGGAGCAGGAGTTCGGGGCCCACTTCCGGCCCGAAGACGCCATCATGGCCCCGATTCGGGTGCGACGTGACTTCCCGACCGTCGAGTGGCGAGCACCGGACACGACGCTTCCCTCGCAGGTCGTGAAACTGACCACCGACGTCTCGCGGCTCGTCGCCCAGACCGCGGTCAAGCCGGTCGAGATCGGCGACCCGGGCGTCGGCCCCCAGCGCATCCGCGTTCCGGCCTTCGAGGACCTCACGGAACTCACGACGGCGGCGATCGAGGACGGTCTCGACTCGCCGGCGGTCTGGACGTATCTCGAACGGATGTCGATCGACCCGCGGGAGTACCGGCCGATCGCGGCGGAGATCGAACGCCGCTCCAGCATCACCGTCCCCGAAGCACGACGAATCCGGCTCGAATACGCCGACCGACTCGAAGACGACGTGCGAACGCTGCTGCGTGGTACCGAAATGCAGCGCTCCCGGAGCGCTTCGATGGGGTGGTCTCGAGCTACGACCGATCGGCTGGAGTCGTGGTGACGGTCGGACCACGACCGTAATCGACGGGCGACCGCAGCGTCACGGACACGCTTGCGGCTGCGGAGGGTTCGCGCCACACTCCCGAATCGTGTAACCCATTGAAACGTCGAACACGGCTCGTCGAGTGTGCAACGGGAAACACTCTGCGGGGAACACAACGTACAATAGGCAGGAGTGCCAAGCATTGGCAGTTAGATGCGTCGGCCCCGGATCGCACTCCTCAACGCCTCACAAGCACCCTCCACACCGCGAAACTTCCGTCGAGAACTCGACGCCGACCTCGTCGAGTTCGACGTTCATCGGGACCTGCCCGACACGTTCGCCTTCGATGCCGCGGTCGTCACCGGTTCGCGTGCCTCCGTCTACTGGGACGAACCGTGGATCGATTCGCTCACCGAGTGGGTGAGCGAAGCCCACGACCGAGGACTCCCCATCCTCGGCATCTGTTTCGGCCATCAGCTGCTCGCCGAAGCGCTCGGGGGAACGGTCGAGGACATGGGTGAGTACGAGATCGGCTACCGCGAGGTCGACGGCGACGGACCCCTTTTCGATGGCTCGGTGACGGTCTTTACGACCCACTCCGACACCGTGACTGAACTCCCACCCGGTGCGGAGCAAACCGCCGACAACGACTACGGGATCCACGGCTTCCGCGTCGGGAACGCCTTCGGCGTGCAGTTCCACCCCGAATACGACATGGACACGGCCGAGAGCGTGACCCGCGGGAAGGACCTTCCAGACGACCGTATTCGAACCGTTCTCGATGGCATCACCGAGGCGAACTACGCGAAGGCCTGCGAGGCAAAGGGGCTGTTCGAGAACTTCACCGAACTCGTCCGTACGGCCGCCGACCGACCGGCGAGCCACACCGCGTAGGCCCATCCCGACGTCAGCCGAACAGATGCGTGGTCTCGACTTCTGCCGCGATGTCGCCCAGCAGGGCGGTCGCGTCCGAATACTGGAGGATCTTCTGCATGTCGCCCTCGACTGCCAGGTCGCCACTCATCACGGCCGGGATGGGTTCGACCTCGCCGTCGACCAGCCCACGCCACGTCTCGTGAGTCCCGCGGAGCCTGAATCCCACGTCGCGTTCGGTGGGATCCTCGACGACGCCGATCTCCTCGCAGCCGCCGTCCTTCAGCCCGACGAAGGCGTAGATCGTGCCGTCGGTGATATCCTCGTCGAGTTGGCGCATGAGGTCGCGGCTCGTCTCCGGCATCTCGTCTCTCACGTCGTCGTCGATGAGGTCGTTCGCCGTCTCCAGTGGGATGTCCGCGAGTTGGTCTCGTAACTGGTCGGGCAGGCCCGCCATCGCTTCCTCCGGGAGATCGCCGAGGGTCGTCTCGTCGAGGGGCAGGTCGGTGATGACGAAGTAGATGTCGCCGTCGAAATCGACGCCCCAGCCCGCGCCGGCCTCGTCGAGTTCGTCGCTGTCGTCGAGGTGTGTCTTGTACTCGTCCAGCCACTGTTCGGTGGGATAGAGCGGCATTCGTCCGTCCATCGACGGAGACGGGCAAAGCGATTGCGCGCCGCATACGGGGAGATTTATCAGGGTCTGCCGTGTAGGTCGTTCATGCTCGACTACGTGGGACTGGAGACCGACCTCGACCAGGAAGAGCGGATGATCCGTGACACAGCGAGGGAATTCGTCGAGGAGCAGGTGAACCCGGACATCGGCGAGCACTTCGAGAACGGCACCTTCCCCGACGAACTGATCTCCGAGATGGGCGAACTGGGGTTCTACGCACCCAACCTGGAAGGTTACGGCCTGCCGAACGTCTCGGAGACTGCCTACGGACTCCTGATGCAGGAACTCGAAGCGGGCGACTCGGGCATCCGCTCGATGGCGAGCGTGCAGGGTGCGCTGGTGATGTATCCCATCCACGCCTTCGGTTCCGACGAGCAGAAGGAGGAGTGGCTCGCCGATCTCGGGACCGGCGAGAAGATCGGCTGTTTCGGGCTGACCGAACCCGAGCACGGCTCCAATCCTTCCGCAATGGAGACGCGCGCCGAGAAAGACGGCGACGAGTACGTGCTCTCCGGCTCGAAGACGTGGATTACCAATTCCCCGATTGCGGACGTCGCCGTCGTCTGGGCGCGCGACACCTCCGCCGAGGACTCACCGGTCAGAGGGTTTCTGGTCGAGACCGACCGCGACGGCGTCAGTACGAACAAGATCGACGAGAAGCTCTCGATGCGCGCCTCCGTGACCGGCGAAATCGGCCTCTCGAACGTCAGAGTTCCTGAGGAGAACGTCCTGCCGGGCGTCGAGGGGATGAAAGGGCCGCTGTCGTGTCTCACGCAGGCCAGATACGGCATCACGTGGGGTGCAGTCGGCGCGGCCCGGGACTGCTTCGAGACTGCCCGTGACTACGCGACCGACCGCGAGCAGTTCGACAAGCCCATCGCGAGTTTCCAGCTCCAGCAGGGCAAACTCGCCGAGATGGCGACTCAAATCACGACCGCACAGCTGCTTTCGCATCGGTTGGCCGACCTCAAGGAACGCGGCGACCTCAGACCACAGCAGGTCTCGATGGCCAAATACAACAACGTCAGCATGGCGCGCGACCAGGCCAGAGTCGCCCGCGAGATGCTCGGCGGCAACGGGATCACCACCGATTATTCGCCGATGCGCCACCTCGCCAACCTCGAAACGGTCTACACCTACGAGGGCACCCACGACATCCACGCGCTGATCCTCGGCCAAGATCTGACCGGAATCGCGGCCTTCGAGTAGCGGGGTGAACTGTTAAGAGGCGGCCATCCATTTGCGGTCCATGACCCGCCGGGTTCTCCTCGATACCGACACCGCCGGTGACGACACGCAGGCCATCCTGCTCGCGGCGCTCGCCGATTCCATCGACCTCGAAGCGCTCACCATCGTCGCGGGCAACGTCCCCTTCGAGTACGAGGTTGAGAACGCCAAATACAGTCTCGACCTCGCGGACGCCACCGACGTGCCGGTTTATGAGGGCGCGCGCACGCCGCTGGTCAAGGGTATCGAGCACGCGACCCACGTCCACGGCGAGGGCGGTCTCGGTGGCGACCTCGTCGCCGACACCGACATCCCTTCGGCCGATGGTCACGCCGTCGACGCCATCGTCGAAACCCTTCGTGACTCGCCCGGCGAGGTGACGCTCGTCTGTATTGGCCCGCTCACCAATATCGCGCTCGCGCTCCGGCGCGAACCCGACCTGAACGACCTCGCCGACGAGATCTGGGTCATGGGCGGGGCTATCGGTACGTTCGGCAACGACACGCCGGCCGCCGAGTTCAACTTCTGGGTCGACCCCGACGCGGCGAAAGTGGTACTGAACGAGTGCGACGTCACGCTCGTCGATTGGGGCCTCTGTCTCCGACGGGGGACCTTCGACGCCGACACGCTCGCCCGCCTCGATGCTGGCGACACGCCGTATGCCGACTTCTTCATCGAAATCACGAAACAGGTCCGCGAGATGAACCGCGAGCGGCGGGGCGAACCGGCCACGACACAGCCCGACCTGCTCACCGCCGCCTGCGTCCTCCATCCCGAACTCGTCACCGAGACCGAGACGCTGTACGTGGACGTCGACGAACGCGAGGGGATGACGCGCGGGTACAGCCTCGCCGACGTTCACGGCATCACCGACGGCGAGCCACGCACACGAGTCGTGCGCGACGTCGACGCCGACCTGTTCGAGACGATGGCGACGGACATGATTCTGCACGGCGACCCCGAGCGCTCGCTGTGAGTCTGGAGATGGGTTCTCGTCCGGTCAGCGCCGTACCGGCGGGTCGGCGCTCACGACCTTTCCCAACTGGTCGCGGTGGTCGGCGACGAACCGGTAGGCGTCCTCGCGGAAGCGCTCGTAATCGGCGAACCCACTCAAGAAATTGAACGGCTCGGCCGGGAGTTTTCCAGTGCGCACCAGTACTTCCTCGGTGGCCCTACCACACGAATACACCCTGTCGTCGGCGATGAGGTGGACACACTCCTCGTAGTCGTCGGGCAGGCGGCGCTGTTCGTCGGGCGTGAGTTCGGCGAATCCGACGGGTTCGAACTCGCCGTTCCGCACGGCCCAGTCGGCACACCACGTACAGAACCCGCAGTCGTCGTCGTAGACGAGTCGCGGCTGTTCGGTCATGGCCCCACTTGCACTCGTGTCCGAAAAATACCGTCGGTTCCGTCGGTGCTGCCGGTTCAGTGCGTTCCTTGGAGGTGGACGCCGTCGTCGTCGACGGTATCGACCATCTCGTCGCGCAGCGCGTAGGTGTCGTCGTCGGTGTCGCCGAAGCCGAGACTCGACTTCACCTCGTCGGTGAGACCGGGGTCGAGGTCGACGTAGGCCGTGTCGTCCTCAACGGTGGCGACCGTCCCCACTTCGTCGCCGTGGGCGTCGTAGACGTCCATCCCGGAATCGATGTCGTTTGTATCCATCATTGCAGGCACACAAACGGATGGCAACGGGCTATGGGTTGTGCCGTCGAGTGCAAGCCTCACTCCTCGCCGGCGACGTCTTCCCAGAAATCGAGACGGTCGTCTTCCCGGAAGAACCCCGACAGCACGCGCTCGTTTTCGTCGCCACCGGGCGGCGTGCCGGCGTAGACGCCGAGCGCGTCCGCGTCGGGATAGCCCACGACATCGGGTTCGTCCATCGTCGAGATCACGAGATACCGAAGCAGCTCTTCGGCATCGTTGACGACGCGGTGGGCACTCTCTTCACCCGTGGGGAAGGCGACGTACGTGCCCGGTGCGAGATCGCGCTCCTCGTCGTTCACTCTGAGTGTTCCGGTACCGGCGAGGACGTACAGCGCCTCCTCGTTGCTCGTGTGGTAGTGATACGGCCACGCGCGCTCGCCGGCCGGGAGTTCATAGAGGCTACAGCCGATGTCCTCGCTGCCGGCGGCCGCCCCGAGCTGTCTGCGTCGGAAGCCAGTGTCGTCGGGTCCGATATCCTGCCACTCGACGTCGGTTTCGTCGATGCGCATCGGGCGATGGGAGGCGCGTCCGACGCATAGTCGTTGTCCCCGTATAGTGGTCCGCGCATGACCGGCCGAGGGGTTATACGCCCGGTCCTCACAGGAATGGCATGCGACGCCGGGAAGCACTCGTCACGCTTGCGGCCGTCGGCACGACCGGCTGTCTCGGCGGCGTGCGCTCGTCGCTCGGTCTCGACGGCGACGAGCCTCCGAAACCCGTTTCACCCACCAAACCGCTCGGCCAGTACGACTGCCCGAAGTTCCAGAATCTGGACTTCGACGCCGTTACGCGCACGATCTGCTACCGCGAGGACGACGACGGGCCGAAGGCCATCACCTACACGGCCTCGAAACGGGAAGCACACCTCCCGCCGGACCTCGTCGAATTCACGGTCAAGCGGGTCGGGTCGGGTGCGGCCTTCTACGTCACCTCTGGTGGTCTCGTGACCCGCCTCACCGAGGAGGGCTGGCGGCTCGTCGCACCCACGAGCGGGGCGAGCGCCGACGAGGCCAACCCGGTCGCGCTCCGCTCTGGCGAGTCGTATACCTGGACTGTGGGAATCGGCGGCGAGGCCCCCAACGAGAAGGCCGCCGGCAACGTGCTCCGCCTCGGCGACGTCGGTCCCGGCGTCTACGCCTTCCGGGCGCGCGGGCGCGTCGACGACGGCATCACCGACGCCACGGACATCGACGTCGCCCACGCGATGCTGTTCACGGTGCGGAAACCGAGTGGAGAATAAACATCAGAATTCCGAGCGGTCGATGTCGAGTTCGTCCTGCAGGCCGGCGAGCGCGTCGTCGTCTGCGAGTTCGCTGAGTCGTTCGCGGAGATGTTCGCGGCAGAGGCCGACTTTCAGAGAATCCTTTTCGACGGCGACGGCGGCCTCGCGGTCGCAGTAGTGACACTGCATCAGCCGTGTTTGGGGGCGACGGGCATTGAACCCTCCGCTATCCTGTTAGCGAGAGTGCCTTTCGGCCGGCGGTCGGTTCACGACCGGACTTCCGCGAGCGACGCCGACAGCCGCTCGTCGAACGCGCCGTATTCCTCAACGTCGAGTCCGGCACGGCCGAGGGTGTCGTCGTGGGCGTCGCTGCCGCCGGTCGCGAGCAATCCATACTGTTCGATTGCGCGCTCCACAGGCGAGCAATCGACCGAGCGGCCGTAGTCGTAGTGGCGCTCGACGGCATCGACGTGTGGCGATTCGGTGAGCGCGAGCGCGCTCTCGGGGTCGCCGTAGCGAAGCGGGTGGGCGAGCGAGACCACGCCACACGACTCGGCGAGAAGGGCGGCCCCGCGCTCGAAGGTTGGGAGGTCACGGGCGACGAAACACGGGCAGTCGTTGCCGATGACGTCGGCGAACGCTTCCTGATAATCGTAGTCCGTGCTGTCGGCGATGGCACGGGCGATGTGCGGGCGGCCGATGCCCTCGGTCGATTCGAGCGCGAGATCGCAGTCGAGGCGCTCCTCCACGCAATCGATGATGGCTCGCCCGCGCTCGATGCGATCCTTTTGGAGGCGATCGAGTTCCGTGCGGAAGTCGCTGGTCGGTTCCACGCCGTAGCCCAACAGGTCGACCTGCCCGCTCCCGGTCTCGACGCGGAGTTCGATGCCGTGAACCACCGCTATTCCGTCGCAGTCGTCGGTCGGCGCGTCGAGAGCGGGGTGGAGGCGTTCGTGGTCGGTGATAGCGACCACCTCGACGCCGGCCGTATGGGCCGCTGCGGGGACCTCGGCGAGTTGCATCGTCCCATCGGAGTTCGTCGTGTGGACGTGGAGGTCGGCGACGGGCATGCTCGCCAAAAACGGGCCGCGGATAAGTCCGTTCTGGGCGATACGGTTCCCTAGATGAACTATTAGGTTCGGGGCAGAGTCTCCAGACAACGTTTATGATGGTTCGACCATCCTCATCGACCATGCGGTTCATGACCGATATCGACGAGCGGCTCGATGCACACAGCTATCCCGCCACGACCGGCGAACTCATCGACGCCCACGGCGACCTCGAACTCGCGCTACCGAACGGGACCGAGACCCTCGGCGACGCACTCGGTCGGGTGGAGTCCACGACCTTCGAGACGGCCGAGGAGGCACGGCTCACGGCCTACAGCGCACTCGGCGAGGAAGCGATCGGTCGCAAGCACTACTCCGACCGCGACCCGACGGCGCTCGGCGTCGAGGGTCACGAACCGGTCTCGCTCTGAATCACGGATCGATGCCGACCGCGGCGAGGTCGAGCGCCACCTCGCCATCACAGTAGCCCGCAATGGAGCCGTCCGGTCGCGCACGGAAGACGACCGCCGGGCGGTGGCCCACCGCCGACCGTTCGCCGGCGAGGGCGGCCCATTCGTCGTCGCGGAAGGAACTACAATCGACGAACAGTATGGTTTCGGGATGGGCGGCGAGCTGACCGTCGGTCTTCGAGCGCGCCGTCTCGCGGGCGGCCGCGGTCGGCGTGTCGGCGGCCCGGCCGGTCGGGCGGCCCGGTCGCGTGACCTCGACGAGCGCGCTCTCGCCGTTTTTCGTCGCCCGGAAATCGAGCGCGTAGCCCGAGTCCATCTCGATTTCGGGTTCCGGGGCGTAGCCGGCGTCGGCGAGGACTTTCGCGGCGTTGAACTCGCCCATCGTCGCGCTCATGCGGGTGCTGTCGACGTGTTCGCTAGTGCCGAGTTTCGCGGCCATCGTGTAGCGCTCGTCGTCGAAGACGCCTGTCGAGAGGAAGCGCTCGTAGAAGGCGAGTGCGTCGTCGCGGTCGGCGTCGGGAAAGCCCGCGGCGTGGTCGGCGAAGAAGGCCCGCGAACTCCGGCGACCGTCCTTCGAGAAGAGCACGGGAAGGAAGAACCACGCGAGATGTCGATAGCGAGCGAGCCACGGGTCCTGGAGTTCGAGTTCGGCGAGCAGTTCGCGCTGTGCCCAGCGCGCGACCGGATAGGCCACCTCGTCGAAACTGTATTTGTCGGTGCGCCAGAGCGCTTCCGGGGTCTGGGTGTTGCCGAGCCAGTAGGCGTCGTCGCCCCAGACGAAGAGCGCGCGGTCGCCGTTGTCCATTTCGAGCCGTCGAGCGTCGTAGCCACCGGGCGGTTTGAACCACGGGGTGGTGAGCCGCGCGCCGATGGTGGCGTCGAGCGGCTCGTAGAGGTCCCGTCGCAGGCGAGCGCCGTCCCAGTGCTCGTGCGACAGACGGAAGCGAAGCGGTCCAGCCACGCTCTTTGTCGGCGTTCCGGGCGTTTATCCGTGTCGATAGCGCCGTTCGGCGGCGATTCACCCGAATCCGAACCACCGATACATTCATGGTCGTGAATGAACAATCGTATCGTGTATCACTATGTCAATGGGTGCCTATGACGCGGCCGAACACCAGCGCCGTGAGGAGAAAGCGAGTGCGGTCGATACGAGCAGTGACGACGACCGCACCGACTACGAGGGAACCGTTGAGTACGACATCACGGACGCCGAGGACCTCCTCGCACAGTTCCGCGAGATCAAATCGCGGTAGCGCCCGCGCTGCCCTCCCCGCCTCGCCACAGCAACCACATCGAGACGCACGTCACCACGAGCACCGCCGCGACGTGGGCGAGCAACACCGCGAGGAGTACCGGGAAGTCGAGCACGAACGGCACCAGTAGCAGTTGGAGTAGGCCGAACGCGATGGTCTCGGCGTCGGCCCGGAGGAAGGTCCTCGTCGTTGCGGCGTCGAACGTGTAGCGATAGGAGCGCCAGACCGCCGTGACGGTCGCCCACCACCCAGTACCGATGCGATAGCAGACGTCCCAGAGCACGAGGAGGAGGAAGTAGACGACCAAGACCGGTGGATTCGGCCCGAGCAGGCGGTCGAGAAACGGTGCGCGCCCGGTCGCGGGGTTGGGCACGAACAGGTAGGTAAGCATCGCGCTGAAGGCGAGCACGGCGAGGACGACCTCCATGTTCGAGCCGAAGAGCAGGCGGCGGTAGGCTCCCGGCATCTCGACGCTGCGGATGCGCCGGGCGACACGGACCATCTCGATCGAGCCGATGCCGGCGACGAAGACGGCCGCGCTCCCCGCGAGCGCGACGTTCCAGAGGTCGTAGTACCACGCGAGGACGACCACGCCTACCTCGAAGATACCGAGTTGAATGGCGAGCGCGAGCGTCGTCGAGACGTGAATGCCCGGAAGCGCGCCGACGATGCTCTCGTAGGTCCACGTCTCGCCGAACTCGGGACCCGCCATCAGTCGGCCCGCACGCGCGCCGTGAGGCGTTCGGGGTCGGGTTCAGGGGCCTTCCCGAACGCGCGCTCGACGGCCGTCTCGAAGTCGGTGCGCTCGAAGGGGAGCAGCTCCTCGATGCGCTCGTCGGTGACGACGACGCGGTTCTTCAATCCGAGAATCAGCGGGCGAGCGACCGATTTGGGAACGTCGGTGACGAGGTCGACCCAGTACGTCGAGAGACTCGGCGAGAGCACCGGAACGGGGATGATGTACAGGGGCCGGCCCGCGACCGCGGCCGTGCGCCGGAGCAACTGCTGGTAGGTGAGCACCTCCGGCCCGCCGATCTCGTACGTTTTTCCTGCGGTTTCGGACACGTCGAGCACGCCGACAAGATAGGTCACGACGTCCGCGATGGCGATGGGTTGGCACTCGGTGCGTACCCACTGTGGAGTAACCATCACCGGCAGGCGGTGGACCAGTTGGTCGATCATGTTGAAACTCGACGAGCCGTCGCCGACGATGATGGCCGCTCGAAGCGTCGTGAGGTCGAACTCGCCCCGTTCGAGGATGGTCTCGACCTCGCGGCGCGACTGGAGGTGTTTCGAGAGGCGCTCGCGCGTCTCGCCAAGCCCGCCGAGATAGACGACCCGCTCGATGCCGGACTCGCTCGCCGCGCGCTGGAAGTTGTGGGCGGCCTTCCGGTCGCGGGCGGCGAAATCGGTGCCCGACCCCATCGAGTGGATGAGGTAGTAGGCGCTCTCGATGTCGTCGAGGGCGTGCTCGAAACTGCCGGGGTCGAGGATGTCGCCTTCCCTCACTTCCTCGGCCGGCCCGTCGTAGTCGTCGGCGTCGCGGGTGAGCACGACGACCTCGTGGCCCGCCGTGAGGAGGGCGGGCACGAGCCGACTGCCCACGAAGCCCGTCGCACCGGTGACCAGAACGCGCATGTGACGTCGAGTAGCGGACGGGTCATAAGTTCACGCTCGGCGGTAGCGAACGCACCGCGCGAATCGGCTGGGGAGGCGTGTGGGCGGTTGCGGGGCGGTGGCGGTCTCTCGCTTGATGCAGGACTCGTGCTGTGCCAAGTAGCGGTTGCTGCCGACCAACTCAATCACAAGCAGGCTGCTCCACGGTCACGACACTGTCGAGAAAGGGCTATCCGCCCTCGAACCCGTTCGTGGACATGGCCACCGAGTCGTGTGACGGCTGCGGGCGTGCGGTGCAGATCGCTGGTGGGGTCGCCAACCTCTGGACGTTCGGCGGCGATAGAGGTGAAGGCCTCACGCTCGAATTCGAGGACGGCTCGGAGCGTTTCCTCTGCTACGACTGTATCGAGGAACTTCCCGAGAACCCCTGTGCGGACGATGTCACAGCCCTCGACGAGCGCGTGTAGCGTCCTCGGTACGTGTTCTGCGAGCGCCCGTCGCTCGGAGGATTTACGTGCCGGGCGGCGGTTCTCTCCTTGTGAACCCCGCGCGGCTCGAAGCCGAATTTCCCGCCCCCTCCTACCGCGGGAACCAGCAGCAGGCCCTCGGGAAAATCGG
Source organism: Halococcus sediminicola (assembly GCF_000755245.1). Lineage (NCBI taxonomy): Archaea > Methanobacteriati > Methanobacteriota > Halobacteria > Halobacteriales > Halococcaceae > Halococcus > Halococcus sediminicola. Next base: position 678,544 of record NZ_BBMP01000022.1, read on the forward strand.
CGAGGCGTTCGCGGCGGGCAACGACGTCGTGCTCGTGCGCGCGCCGACCGGTTCCGGGAAATCCCTTCTCGCCCGCGCCATCGCTGGCTGTGCGCGCCGACCCGACGAAGCCGACCCGCAGGACGCCATCGGGGCGTACTACACCACCCCCCAAGTGTCCCAGCTCGACGACGTCGCCGCCGACTCCCTCCTCTCGGATTTGCAGGTGATTCGGGGAAAGCGCAACTACTCGTGTCTCCTCCCCGGTGAAACCGACACACCCGTCGACCGCGCGCCGTGTGCGCGCGAGACCGGCTTCGACTGTGAAATACGCCATCGCTGTCCGTACTTCTCCGATCGGACCATCGCCGCCAACCGCTCGATCGCCGCGATGACGCTCGCCTACTTCATGCAGACCGCCGGCTCGGACGCCTTCGGTCGGCGCGACGTGGTCGTCGTCGACGAGGCGCACGGACTCGCCGAGTGGGCCGAGATGTACGCGACCATCGACCTCCGACCGCGGACGGTACCGGTCTGGGACGAGGTCTCGATACCTGACATCGACGGCGTGGAGGCGGCGGCGCGTTTCGCCGACCGACTCGTCGACGTCTGTACGCGCCGAAAGGATACCTTGGTGGGGGCGAAGGAACTCTCGATCGCCGAAGTCACCGAGCGCGACCGCCTGCAGGAACTCATCTCGAATCTGAAGTGGTTCGTCTCGGACTATCGGAACCCGCAGAGTGCGAGCACGTGGGTCGTCGACGGCGAGGGGGAGGGCAGTCCCGTGACCATCAAGCCGCTGAACCCCGAGCGGTATCTCAAACACACCGTCTGGGACAGAGGCAACAAGTTCGCGCTGTTGTCGGCGACGATGCTGGACAAGGAGGGCTTTTGTCGCGGCGTGGGACTCGACCCTGATGCAACGGCGCTGGTCGACGTTTCGCACACCTTTCCGGTCGAGAACCGGCCGCTCTACGACGTCACCCAAGGAAAGATGACCTACGAGCAGCGTGAGGAAACCGTCCCCAAAGTCGCCCGGCTGCTCGTCCGCTTGCTGGCGAAACACACGGACGAGAAGGGGATCGTTCACGCTCACTCCTACGCGATCGCGGAGGCGCTCGTCGACCGACTTCGGGAGTTCGGCGTCGACGGGCGCATCAGGACTCACGACCGCGAGAACCGAGATAGCCAGTTGGCGTCGTGGCTTGCGACCGATGACCCCGAACTGTTCGTCTCGGTGAAGATGGAGGAGGCGCTCGATCTGGAGGGCGATCTCGCGCGCTGGCAGGTGCTCTGTAAGGCTCCCTATCCCAACACGCGCGATTCGCGCGTCGCCCGCCGTCTCGAAGAGGGTCAGTGGGGTTGGTACTACCGTACGGCCCTCAAAACGGTGATTCAGGCCTGCGGTCGCGTCGTGCGCTCGCCCGACGACTATGGACGGACGTATCTCGCCGATGCGAGCCTGCTCGACCTGTTCGAGCGGTCCCGCAGTGCGATGCCCGACTGGTTCGCCGCGCAGGTCGAGCGGATGACCCGTCCGCAGCTACCGGATTTCGACCCGAGCGCCGCCGGCGGGTCGTCGAGCACACCCCCGTCGCGGACCGACCGACGCGAGCGCTCGCGGCGCAATCCCGATAACCACCCGCTCGCCGACGTCTGGGGTACGGACTGAGAGACGGCCTGAAAAACAGTCACGTGGCGGGAGTCGGATGGAACCTTGTGAAACGACACATCGTACGTTATCATAGGTCGATATTGAATAGTCTCCGAAACATTCATCGTTATATCGGGTGGATCGGAGTCCGTGTCATACTCGGTGACGTCTCTCTGGGGACGCTATCGCTCGATACCGATCGTCTATCGCATCGGGGTGGCGTTCGTCCTCGGTTCGATCGCCGGACTCGTCGTCGGTCAGCCAATGACGGCGCTGCAACCGATCGGCGACCTGTTCGTTCGACTGCTGAAGATGATCATCGTCCCCATCGTCTTCTTCACCCTGTTGATGGGCGCACGCCGTCTCACGCCGTCGACGCTCGGGCAAATCGGTGGTGTCACAGTCCTGTGTTACGTCGTGACGACGGCAGTCGCGATCGTGATCGGACTCGGCGTCGGCAACTTCGTGAACCCGGGCGTGGGTCTGGACCTCGTCAGCACGGACGTCCAGACCAAGCAGGCCCCGAACATCGGCGACGTCTTTCTGGGAATCGTGCCGACGAACCCGCTCGGCGCGATGGCCGAGGGCGACATCCTCCCGATCATCTTCTTCACGCTCGTCTTCGGCATCGCGCTCACACTCCTTCAAGAAGAGTTCGACGCCGACACCGCCGTCCACCGTGGCGTCGAGACGATCTTCGACGTCGTCGAGGCGGGGGCCGAGGCGATGTTCAAGATCGTCTGGGGCGTGATGGAGTTCGGTATCATCGGGGTGTTCGCGCTGATGGCCGCGACCTTCGGGACCGCCGGTGTCGACGCCATCGTCCCCTACGCGAAACTCATCGCGGCGCTCGCGCTCGCCGTTGGCATCCACATCACGTTCACCTATCTTCTCGTGATTCAGTGGGGGGTGCTTCGAGAATCACCGATCGCGTTCCTCCGGGGCGCACGCGAGGCGATGGTGACGGCACTCAGCATTCGCTCGTCGAGCGGCACGCTTCCGGTGACGATGAGCGACGCCGACGAGAACTTCGGCATCGCCGAGGAGATTTACAGTTTCTCGCTCCCGCTCGGAGCGACCATCAACATGGACGGCACCGCGATGTATCAGGGTGTGGCGGCCATCTTCGCGGCGAACCTCGTCGGTGAGGCACTCACACTCGGCGAGCAGTTCACCGTCGTCGTCACCGCACTCCTCGCGAGCATCGGCACGGCGGGCGTGCCGGGCAGCGGTCTCATCATGCTGACGCTCGTGCTCACACAACTGGGCCTGCCGCTGGAGGTGGTCGGGATGGTCGCGGGCGTCGACCCGCTGCTCGACCGACTCCGAACGATGAACAACGTCACCGGCGACCTCGCCGTGACGACGCTCGTTGCGCACGTCTACGATGGCATCGACCGAACGGCGAGCGTCTGGTCGTCCAGTGGCGAACCCGCTGGCACGCCCCAGAACGACTGAAAAATGCAGGAAGCGGTCAGTACGGGATGAGCGAGAAATCTCCCGGCACCAGGAAGCCGAGCACGAGAAAGAGCGTGCCGGCGATGGTCGCCGTCACGAGCGCGTAGGGGATCTGCGTACGGACGTGAACCATGTGGTCCGACCCGCTGGTCGAGGAAGAAAGGACCGTGGTATCGGAGATGGGCGAGCAGTGGTCGCCGAAGATCCCACCCGAAAGCACCGCGCCGAGCGCGAGTGGGAGGTTCGCGCCGGTGGTGAACGCCACCGGGATGACGATGGGGAACATGATGCCGTAGGTCGCCCACGAACTCCCATCGGAGAAGCTGACGAACGCGGTCACGGCGAAGACGAGCACCGGGATGAGACCGACGGGGACGCCCCGAAACCAGTCGGTAACGAAGTCCGAAATCCCGAGCGTCGAGACGGTGTTCTGGATCGTGATGGCGAGCGTCAAAATCGCGGCCGCGAGGAAGATACCTTTAAATCCGTTGACCATCGCGTCGGTCGCGTCGGCGTTTGAGGGGATGTCCCCGCGCGCTCGGAAGAGGACGAACCCGACGAGCAAGCCCATCATCGCGGCGAGACCGAGGCGAATCCCGCCGATGTTGAACGACCACGGACCGCCCGCGGGGACGAGCAGCTCGTAGCCGGCGACCGAGAACAGCGTCGACATCTGCGGGGCGTTGATGACTGGCGAGGCGTGCCAGAACATCGCCATGAGACCGACGCCGACGATGGTGAGCACAGGGATGGCGAAGTTGCGCCAGTCGGGCGTCGCGGCCGCGGACATCTCGTAGTTCGCCACCTCGTCGGAGATGAGCGGGTCGGCGTCCGGGCCGACCACGCCGTCGCCCGCACGGGCGCGCGACTCCTCGCGGCCCATCCCGAAGATGTTCGGGACTATCTGCCACGCGACCAGCGCGGCGATAATGAGTGCGGTCCACGAGTAGAAGGCGAATCCGAGCGTATTGAAAAACAGCGGCCAGACCGCGTCGGTGGCCGCCTGCACGCCGTTTCCCGTCTGGGTGACGTAGCCAGACATATCTGGAGGAAGCACGTTCTGTTTCGCCGCGGCGGCGAGACCCGCGCCGATGAAGCCCACGAGTGCGACACCCCACGTCGAGTAGAAGGCGAGTCGAGCGGCCGGACTCCCAGCAGAATCGACGTAGTAGGCGAGTTTCGCCCGCGAGACGTCGTATTCGTCGGTGAGGGGACGCATCATCGAGCCGACCACTAAACAGTTGAAGTAGTCGTCGATGTGGATAATGACGCCGGCGAGAAACGAGGCTTTCTCGGCGTCGGCGGGCGACTCGACGCGACTGGCGAGCGCCTCCAACACGCCACGAATCGCTCCGGCGCGGATCATCAGGCCCATCAACCCGCCGATGGCGAAGAGCGCGAGCAGCACGTTCTTGACGTACCACGGGTCGGCAAAGAGCGGCGACGTGGCGACGAGGTCGGGCACGACGGTGATGCCGAGGAGCGCCCCGAAAACCGATCGAGCGACGCCATCGAGTCCGGCCGGTACGCCGACGGTTTCGGGACGGAAGACGCCGTAGACCATCGCGCCGCCGGCGATCCCAACGAACAGTCCGATGAGTGCGTCCCGGACGTACCACGCCAGCGAGATGGCGAGCAGCGCCGGCAGCAGCGACCATGGGCCCGCCGAGATAGCTTCGAGCGGCATGGTCCCGTCTTCGAGGGACGGGACAAAAAAGTGCGTTCGTGACTCTCAGATGAGCGTGATGGCGTAGGCGAACGACGACCCGACCATCAGGAGGACGAACAGGATGGCGAACAGCTGTTGACGGTTCATACTTCCACGAGTGCCGCGAGCGATTAGTCGGTTTCGGCTGGGAGCACGTACAGCCCCGCCCGGCTCTTGAGGACGTCTACCGTGTCGGCGTCGGTATCGAGATACGCCGGCCGCGCAACCGTCTTCGCGGCGTATGTCTCGGGGTCGAGCACCTGCACCGCCCTGTCGTCCTCGACGGTAACGAGCGTCGTCTCCTCGCCGTCCGCGCGCCGACCGAGCAGCGTCGCCGCGGGCGCGATGCCGTCCTCGAAGGCCGCCTCGTAGGGTTCGCCCGTCGTTATTCGTACTCCCTTCAAGTTGCCTCGAACGCTCTCGACCAGCACCGGTCCGCCCTCGTCGTCGGGGTCGATGACGTCGCCGGGCGTGAACTCCGGGAGGTGGACGGCGTACGTAACTCTGTACACTTCGTTGCCGTCCTCGTCTTCGGTGACGAGCGTCGCCGACTCATCGAACTCGCCGCCGAAGCGTCGGACGATGCGCTCGGCGACCGCCTGTCCGAGTTTCGTCGTCGAGAGCTTGACGTCCGCGCCGTCGCTCGTCTCGTCGATCTCGGTGATGAAGGCGTCGCGGTCGCCGTCGGCCTCGCGCTCTGCCACATAGTCGGTGACGATTTCGAGCGTGCGCTCGGTCTCTTCGTCGGTCGGCGTGCGGCCACGGGCGCGAATCTGGACGGTGCTCGCGTAGTAGTCGCCGGCGATGCGCCCACAGCGCGTGCAGGTGCCCCGCGAGACCTTTACCGGGACCGTCACTCGTTCCTCGACCGGCTCGCTACGGACGACCGCCGAGAGCCGACAGTGCATGCGGATGGTGTTTTCGTCGACCTGTTCGGGGTCGACCCCCCACGAGAACTCGTCGGCGTCGACGTGGACTTCGATGGCTTCGGTCACCTCGTCGACGGCGACGTCGGTGTAATCGCGCGCGCCGACGTCCACCCAGCGGTTGCCCCGTCTGATAGCCCCGCAGGTCGCACAGACGAGCACCTCGATGCGGTCGGGCGCGTCCACGAGGTCGAACTCGTCGAAATAACAGCCCGCACAGAGCGGCGTCCGTCCGCCCGCTTCCGGCTCGCCCTCGACGGGGTCGCCACAGCGCGGACAGAACTGGCGTGACTGGCTCATTGACTCTCGTAGCGCCTCGGGCTGGTTAAACGGCATGCCACGTGGACGGCACAGTCCCCGTGGACGCCGGCCACGGGCTCGATTCGGGCGAGAGCGACGGAGACTTATGAATCGAGCGCCTATAGACGGGTACATGGAATGGAAGACTGATTGGGGTCTCCGTGCCCGGATGGGGCTGACGATGCTCCTGCTGCTCGCGCTGTACGTCGTCTTTCTCGGCGTGCTCGCGTACTCCAACGTCGGGTTGGTCGGCACAGTAGTAATTATGGCGCTGTTCATGGGCGGACAGTTCTTCTTCAGCGACAAGCTCGCGCTCCGGAGTATGGGCGCTCACGAGGTGAGCGAACAGGAGTATCCCGAACTCCACGCGACGATCGGCCGGCTCGCCCAGCAGGCCGACCTCCCCAAGCCCACGGTGGCGGTCGCGGACACGCGGACGCCGAACGCCTTTGCGACTGGACGCTCGCCGTCGAGCGCGACCGTCTGTGTGACGACGGGCATCATGAACACGCTCGACAGGGAGGAGTTGGAGGGCGTGCTCGCCCACGAACTCGCCCACGTCAAGAACCGCGACGTGATGGTGATGACCATCGCCACGTTCCTCTCGACGCTCGCGTTCATGATCGTGCGCTGGGGCTGGCTCTTCAGCGGCGACCGCGAGCAGGGCGGCGCGCCCGTGATGGTCGCCATCCTCGTCTCGCTGGTCGTGGGAGTGGTATCGTTCCTGCTCGTGCGCGTGCTCTCGCGCTACCGGGAGTTCGCCGCCGACAGAGGCGGAGCGGTCATCACCGGCCGACCCTCGGCGCTCGCCTCCGCGCTGATGAAGATCGACAACGGGATGGACAAGGTGCCGAGCGACGACATGCGCGAACAGGCCGACATGAACGCCTTCTTCATCATCCCGATCAAGAGCGGCGCTATCGGGCGCATCCTCTCGACGCATCCCTCGACCGAAAATCGTATCGAGCGGCTGCGCGAGATGGAGCGCGAACTCGAAACGGCCTGAAAATCCCACTTTTTTCTGCGTCGGGTGGCCTCCCTGTGGTCGGCCACCACTCCTTGAAAAACCTGGACTAAAAACTCCCGCTCGCAAACCGCGCGAGCGGTGAACCGCGCTCACGACGTTCGCGCGGATACTACTCTCACCGCCGCACCGCAACCGCCCACATACCTCCCCAGCCGATTCGCTCGCTCCCTTTGGTCGCTCACTCATCCCTCGCACGGGTCGCGCCTTTGGCGCTCCCGCGCGCCGACGCACCATCGGCGTGCGGTGGAAGTCGTATCGCTGCGGGTTTTTACCGCCGACGCCCTAACGGTGGCTATGGGAATTTTCGATGGGTTGCGATCGGTGTTCGGAACGAGTGCGGAGGCAGACGCGACGCGCGACGCCGACCCCGACGACCTCTTCGGGATGAGCACGGCCTACCTCACGATGGAGGCCGATTTGGGCTTCGACCCGGCGGGCGTCGCCGCACTCTGCTTTTCGGGCGTCGACAGCACCGATTTCGCCGACACAGTGGCGGAAGTCGAGGCGATTCTGGACGCCGGCGAGGTCGAGACGGGGACCGAGGCCCGGTTCGTCGACGACTCGCACGGCTACGAGTGGGTCGTGCTCGAAGACTCGGATTTCGAGGACCTCGTCACTAGCGTCCACTTCGCCGCCGACACACTCATCGAGCGTGGGTACGGCTCGCGGCTGCTCGCCGCACTCTTCGGCTTCGAGAAGAGCGGTCCCGTCTACTGGGTGTACTCCTTTCGGCGCGGGGCGTACTACCCGTTCGCGCCGCGTGCGGGCAACGAGCGCGATTCCACAGTCGAATTCAAACTCGAATCCGTCCTCGACGGCGAACTCGACGTCGAGAGCGACAAGGAGTACTGGTACCCGCTCTGGCCCTCCACGGGCACGCATCCGTGGGAGTGACGCGACCGGCCCAGTTCGCGCACCGACGCTTCACTTCCGCCAAGCTGTTAACGAGGCTTTATCCCCGAAGCCGCACAACCCGTTCGTATGGCAGCAACCGAAGATCTAGAGAGCCTGCCGGGCGTCGGTCCCGCGACCGCTGACAAACTTTCAGAATCCGGCTTCGACTCCTATCAGGGGATCGCGGTGGCGAGTCCCGGCGAACTCTCCAATACCGCCGATATCGGCGAGAGCACGGCCGCGGACATCATCAACGCCGCGCGTGACGCCGCCGACATCGGTGGGTTCGAGACGGGAGCCAACGTCCTCGAACGCCGCGAGCAGATCGGCAAGCTCTCGTGGCAGGTCAACGAGGTCGACGACCTTCTTGGAGGTGGCGTCGAAACCCAGTCGATCACCGAGGTTTACGGCGAGTTCGGGGCCGGCAAATCCCAAGTCACCCACCAGCTCTCGGTCAACGTCCAGCTCCCCAACGAGTACGGCGGACTCGAAGGCAGCGCCATCTTCATCGACAGCGAGGATACGTTCAGACCGGAGCGCATCGCCCAGATGGTGCGCGGCCTGCCCGAGGATGCCATCGCCGCCGCGATGGAGGCCCGCGAAATCGAGGGCGGACCCGGTAGTGACGAGGCAATGGAGGAGTTCATCGAGTCGATTCTCGACAAGATTCACGTCGCCAAGGCGTTCAACTCGAACCATCAGATCCTGCTCGCCCAGAAGGCCCAAGAGATCGCCAGCGAACACGAGGATACCGACTGGCCCGTCCGACTGGTCTGTATCGATTCGCTCACTGCCCACTTCCGCGCCGAGTACGTCGGTCGTGGCGAACTCGCCCAGCGCCAGCAGAAACTCAACAAACACCTCCACGACATCGACAAGGTGGGCAACCTCTACAACGCTGCTACTGTGGTCACGAACCAGGTCGCCTCGAACCCCGACTCCTACTTCGGCGACCCGACTCAGCCGATCGGCGGCAACATCCTCGGTCACAAATCGACCTTCCGGATGTATCTCCGCAAATCCAAGGGTACGAAACGCATCGTCCGCCTCGTGGACGCCCCAAACCTCGCCGACGGCGAGGCCGTGATGCGCGTCGAGGAGGAAGGACTGAAGCCGGAATAGCACTTTTTTACTTCGGGGAATCGCGCTCGCTACACTCGCGCTCAACCCCTCGCAAAAACCTGCACTAAAAACACCCGCTCGCGCCTGCGGCGCTCGCGGCGAACCGCGCTCACTGCGTTCGCACGGATGCGACGCTTTCCGCAGCCACAACTACACCGCAGAAGCCCCCGCATCCCTCCGGAAGAGCGAAGCTCTTCCGTGCTCTCGTTCACCTCCGCCTCACGAGAACTTCGGGATGCTCGCCCTTCATCCGCCAGGGACCGCACAGCACCGCGACCGCGCCGCGGCAGCCGCCGACCACATTCGCTAAGTGTGGGCGAACCGAACGTCGACACATGGAGCACCGCGAACTCGGTGATTCGGGGGTCGAGGTATCGACGGTCGGCTTCGGCGCGTGGGTCGTCGGCACCGACTGGTGGGGCGACCGCGGCGAGCAGGAGAGCATCGATCTGGTCCGTCACGCGCTCGATCAGGGCGTCTCCTTCTTCGACACTGGCGACGTCTACGGTCACGGGCGCAGCGAGGAACTCATCGGCGAGGCGCTCGGGGATCGCCGCGACGAAGTCACCATCGCCAGCAAGGTCGGCTACGACTTCTACAACAATCCCCAGGCCGGCCACGGTGAGATCCCGAAGAAGATGACGCCGGAGTACATCCAGGAAGCGGTCGACAAGAGCCTCGACAGGCTCGACATGGACCATCTCGATCTGCTCCAGCTCCACAACGCGGACGTCGACGAAGTGGACGAGGAGATCCTGGAAACCCTCGACGAACTGCGTGACTCGGGCAAAGTCGACGCGGTCGGCTGGGCGCTCGGCCCCTCGATCGGCTGGCTCGCCGAGGGTGATGCGGCCATCGCCAACGAGTTCGACGCCGTCCAGGTCGTGTTCAACGTCTTCGAGCAGACCCCAGGCACGCACTTCATGGAGACCATCGACGACCTCGACGCATCGACGAGCATCCTCGCGCGCGTTCCGCACTCCTCGGGGCTGTTGAACGAGCAGGTCAGACCCGAGACCGAACTCGGCGAGGGCGACCACCGCGGGTTCCGGCCCGACGAGTGGTACGACACCGGCTGGGAGAAAGTCGAGAAACTGCGCTTCCTTGAACGCGACGGCGAGCGCACGATGGGACAGGCGGCCATCCAGTGGCTGCTCGCCCACGACGAGGTCGCCTCGGTCACGCCGACCTTTCGGACGGCCGCCGACGTCGACGAGTGGGCCGCCGCGCCCGACACGCCCGCGCTCTCGGACGAGGAACTCGACCGCGTGGCCGATCTCCACGCCCGCGATTACGACATCGAGCGCGACGACGGGATGACCGGGTTCCGCTCGTCGGTCGACGGCACCGATCTCGAAGCGGTCGGCGCGACGTACGCTGGCGACTGAACCCGTATTTTCGTTTTCACCGACTGTCGCTGCGGCGGCCCGCCGGGGTTGCGGTGGCGGTGCGGTTTGTGGTCCTGGTGGATGAAGGGCGAAACCACGAACGCAGTGAGTGGTTGAGGGCTTCTGCGGTGTGGTTGCAGTTTACGGAAAACGTCGTGTCCGCGCGAGCGCAGCGAGCGCGGTTCGCCGCGAGCGAGGCCGAAGGCCGAGTGGTCGGCGAGCGAAGCGAGCCGACCCGAGGAGTAAAAAAGTGGGCTATAGTCCTTCGAGCGAGCGGAGTTTCTGTTCGACCTTCGGCGGGGCGGCGCTCGGACCGTCGCGCACGCGGTGGTCGGGGATGAGGATCGGGATGGGGTTCTCGTCGAGGGCGGTGCGGACGTGGTCGCGGTCGTCGTCGGCGTCCGCGTCGAGCGTAGGGATTTGCCGCGTGAGTCGTTCGACGGTGGTCTGTTCGCCGTAGGCGAGTTCTCGAACGGCGTCGAGTACCGCGCGCTGGTCGGTCGGGACGGTGAGCGCGAGTTCGATGTCGTCGAACTCGTCGGGCGCACCCGCCAGATACTCGAACAGCCTGTCGAGCAGCGGGTGTTCGTGGTCGGCGTCGGCCGCGAGGCTCGCCGGAAAACTCACCGAGAGTACGCGATCGCCGGCGACGCCGACCTGCACACAGCGGTCGAGGTAGTCGGACTCGCGCGTGTAGATGCCGGCTGCCTCGCTCATGGCACGCATAGCGCCGTGTCGACCTTCAACATTCTGTCCGCGGGCGACGCGTGACGCAAGCCTTATGTACAAAACAGTGCTTCGATGTACAACAATGAACGCCAGCGAGGAGGTCGCTCCCGCGATCGAGTCGATACTGGCCGCCGCCGACGAGCGCGGCGGTGGCGACCGGCGGTTGTCGGTCGCCGCACGATCGCTGCCCGCGGCACTCGCAGCGGCCGACGAGGAGAACCGAGTGCCCGTCATCGGCGAGATCAAGCCCACGAGCCCGACGACCGACGGCCGGCGCGACGACGATCCGGCGGCACTCGCCGAGGCGCTGGTCGACGGCGGTGCGGCGGCACTCTCCGTTCTCACCGAGCCCGACCACTTCGGGGGGTCGCCCGGCGCTCTCCAGCGAGTGCGCGAGACCGTTTCGGTGCCCGTTCTCCGGAAGGACTTCATCCGTCGTGAGGAACAGCTGGACGTCGTCGAAGCCGACGCCGTCCTCCTGATCGCACGGTTCGTCGACGACCTCGCGGGGCTCGTCGCGGCGGCGCGCGAGCGTGGGTTCCAGCCGCTCGTCGAGGTCCACACCCGGGACGAACTCGACGACGCGCTCGCGGCCGGGGCGGAGATCGTGGGCATCAACAACCGCGACCTCGCCCGTCTGGAGGTGAGTCTCTCGACCTTCGAGGAGCTCGCACCCCACGCGCCCGAGGACGTGACGCTCGTCGCCGAGAGCGGCATCGCCAGTGAAGAAGACGCTGCACGAATGCGCCGTGCCGGGGCCGATGGGCTGCTCGTCGGGAGCGCGCTCATGGACGGCGACGTCGAAACGAACACCCGACGACTCGTGGAGGGAGCGAAATGAGCGACACCGACGCGGGCGAGAGACCGGGGAAATTCGGCGAGTACGGCGGCCAGTACGTCCCCGAAGCGCTGATGCCGGCGATTGCCGAACTCGACGACGCCTACCGGCGATACGTGCTCGACAACGAGGACGGGTTCATGGACGAGTTCCGGGCGCGGCTCCGCGATTTCGGCGGGCGACCGACGCCGCTCCAGCACGCCGAGACGCTGAGTTCGCGATACGGGTTCAACGTCTATCTCAAGCGCGAGGACCTTCTTCATGGGGGTGCGCACAAGCTGAACAACGCGCTCGGGCAGGTGCTGCTGGCGAAGTACATGGGCAAAGAGCGGATCATCGCCGAGACCGGTGCGGGCCAGCACGGGACGGCGACCGCGATGGCCGCTGCCCATCTCGATATGGACTGTGAGGTGTTCATGGGCGAGCGCGACATCAACCGCCAGCGCCCGAACGTCTTCCGCATGCGGCTGAACGGCGCAGAGCTCAACCCGGTGAGCACGGGCAGCGGTACGCTGAAGGAGGCCACCAACGAGGCGATGCGCGAGTGGGCGACCACGGTCGAGGACACCCACTACGTCATCGGCTCGGTCGTCGGGCCGCACCCGTTCCCGACGATGGTCCGGGATTTTCAGTCCGTCATCGGTACAGAAGCCAGACGGCAGATGGAGGAGAAACTGGGGTGCCTCCCGGATAGCGTCGTCGCGTGTGCCGGCGGTGGCTCGAACACGATGGGCGCGTTCGACGCGTTCGTCGACGACGATGCCGTCTCGCTCGTCGCCGTCGAGGCCGGCGGCAGCGGGCTCGAAATCGACGAACAGGGAGGGATCGCGCCCAACTCGGCGTCGCTGTCGATCGGCGAGGAGGGCGTCCTCCACGGCGCGCGCACGAAACTCCTCCAGAACTCGGACGGCCAGATCCTCGAATCCCATAGCGTGAGCGCGGGTCTCGACTACGCGGGGGTCGGCCCGGAGCTCGCCGATCTCGTCGACGACGATCGTGTGCGAGCGGTCTCGGTCGACGACGACGCCGCGCTCTCCGCGTTCCATCGCCTCTCGCGGACCGAGGGGATCATCCCGGCGCTCGAAACTTCCCACGCGCTCGCGTATCTCGAAGACGGCGCGGAACTCGGCGAGCACGTCGTAGTCAACGTCTCGGGTCGGGGAGACAAGGATCTGGAGAGCGTCGTCGAGGAGACCGAAAAGCGCGATATCGAAGGCGCACCGTCGATGAGGGTATTCGAGTGAGTTCGATTCGTGCTGCCTTCGAGGACACCGACGCGGCGCTCGTCCCCTACATCACCGCCGGCGATCCCGACCCCGATGCGACCGCCGCACAGGTGCGCGCGCTCGCCGCGGGCGGTGCCGACGTCATCGAGCTGGGGCTACCCTTCTCGGAGCCGATCGCCGACGGCCCCACCATTCAGAACGCGATCCAACGCGCGCTCGACGCCGGCATGACGCCTGATCGGTTCCTCGATCTCGTGAGGGACCTCGACGTGGACGTTCCCCTCGTCTGCATGACCTACTACAACCTCATCTACCAGTACGGACGGGAGGGAGGCGTCGAGCCGTTCGTCGAGGCTGCCGCCGGGGCGGGCCTCTCGGGACTCATCGTGCCCGATCTCCCTGTCGAGGAGAGCGACGCGCTGAAATCGGCCTGCGATTTCCACGATATCGATCTGGTCTTCATCGTCGCGCCGACGACACGCGGCGAGCGTCTGGAGCGTGTACTGGAACGGGTCTCGGGCTTTGTCTATGTGCAGGCTCGCCTCGGGACGACCGGCGCGCGCACGGACGTGAGCGACCAGACCCACGACTCGCTCGCGCGGCTCGCGGAAGCCGACGTTCCCCGGGCAGTAGGATTCGGCGTCTCGGAGGGCGAACACGCCCGCGAGATCGTCGCCGCCGGCGCGGAGGGCGTCGTCGCCGGCAGCGTCTTCGTGGACATCATCGCCGAGAAAGGAGCCGACGCCGCCGACGAGTTGGAGACAAAGGCACGCGAACTCAAGGAGGGCGCGCTGGCGGGAATCGCGCCGCGACCGGAACGAACATAACCGCCGTGGCACCGACTGTCAGTATGCACACCGGTACGCACGCACGACTCGGACGCATCGGAACCGACGGCCGCTACCTCGTGGTGCCGATGGACCACGGCCTCACCCTCGGCGCAGTGGCTGGACTCGCGGACATCGAATCCACCATTGACGCGGTGACACGCGGCGGCGCGGATTCGGTGCTCACACAGAAGGGCATCGCGCCCCGAGTCCATCCCAACTCGAACGAGGCGGGCTACATCGTTCATCTCAACGGCTCGACGGTCGGCGGCCCCGACACGAACGACAAACGAATCACGGGAACTGTGGAGGCGGCTATCCGCGCGGGTGCGGACGCCGTCTCGCTCCATCTCAACGTCGGCAGCGAGAGCGAACCGAAGCAGATCGAGGACCTCGCGCGCATCACCGAGCGCGCGACCGATTTCGGCATCCCCGTGCTGGCGATGACCTACGCGCGTGGGCCGGGCGTCGACGGGGCCGACCCGGAGCGCCTCGCCCACGCGGCCAGACTCGGCGAGGAACTCGGTGCCGACCTCATCAAGACCGGCTACTCGGGCGACGGCGAGAGTTTCAAACACGTGGTCGAGTCCACTCGTCTTCCTGTCCTCATCGCGGGCGGCAAACCCGAGAGCGACCGCGCCTCGCTCGAGGCTGTTCGCGGCGCGATGGACGCCGGCGCGGCGGGCGTCTCGATGGGCCGAACCGTCTTCCAGCACGAAAATCCCGAGGCGATGACGCGCGCAGTCTCCGGTGTGGTGCACGACGACCTCCCCGTTGAGGAAGCCCTCGACAGGGCCGGACTGGCCGTCGAAGCCTAGCGGAGCGCCGGCAGGTCGGCCAGCGGATCGAGCCGATGGGCAGGTTCGATGCCCACTGCGTTCGCGCCGACCACGTCCGACGCGGTGAGTCGTCGACGCGAACCACTCTGTCGAGCGCCTCATCGAGTACGTAATCAGAAATCTCGGTCGATCGTTGTCCAGGCCGTCTCGAAAGTCGCACGGCCGCTTTCGCCACGTTCAAGCCGGCCCGCTTCGAGCGCCACGGTATGACACGCTCGGTCTGGCTCAAAGCCGACGATTCGGTAGGAGATTGGGAGAGTAGGAAACGACGCATCACCGCCGGACTGGAGGCGGGTGTCGATTGGGTGCTCTGTGACGAGAGCGACGTTGCGCGTGTGCGCGAACTCGGCGCGGTGTCGGTCGCGGCCTTCGCCGACGACGGCGTGGACGTCATCGGAGACATCGAATCCGGCGAGCGGGACGCGACCATCGTCGGCAAGGACAGCGAGGGCGACGGGACCGTGGACCTCCCCGCCGACTTCTCCGGCTCGGCGGACCTCTCGGCGCTCAGACGGGGCGAGGCGGCGGGTGCCTACGTGCGTATCTTCAACGACGACTTCGAACAGTTCGCCGAGGAGGCCGCCGCAGCGGCCGACTACACCATCGTCGTCGGCGAGGACTGGACCATCATTCCTCTGGAGAATCTCATCGCGCGCATCGGCGACGAGACCGAACTGATCGCGGGCGTCGAGAGCGCGGCGGAGGCCCGGACGGCTTTCGAGACGCTCGAAGCCGGTGCCGACGGCGTGTTGCTCGACAGCGACGACCCCGACGAGATCCGGGAGACGGTCGAAATTCGGGACGACGCCGACCGCGAGAAACTCGACCTCCAGTGGGCCGAAATCACCGACATCGAGCAGGTCGGCTCCGCCGATAGAGTCTGTGTCGATACGGGGTCGCTGCTCGACGACGACGAGGGAATGCTCGTCGGCTCGATGTCGCGCGGACTCTTCTTCGTCCACGCCGAGACGGCCGAATCGCCGTACGTCGCCTCCCGACCGTTCAGAGTGAACGCGGGGGCCGTCCACGCCTACGTCCGCACGCCCGGTGGCGGGACGAAGTATCTCTCTGAACTCGGCAGCGGCGACGAAGTCCAAGTCGTGAACACCGACGGCCGGGCGCGCGAGGCGCTCGTCGGCCGGGCGAAGATCGAGCGCCGGCCGATGTTCCGCGTCGAGGCCGTCGTCGGCAGCGACATCGACGATGCCGAGGGCGACGACGTCGCCGGCGACCGTATCGAGACGCTGCTCCAAAACGCAGAGACCATCAAAGTCGCCACCCGCGAGGGACCGCGGGCGGTGACTGACCTCGAAGCCGGCGACGAGGTGCGCGTCCACTACGAGGCGACGGCCAGACACTTCGGCGAGGCGGTCGACGAGCGCATCGTCGAGAAATAGCGTGCGAACGGTCGTTTTCGTCCGTTTCGGATGTATCGTCGAGCAACCGCGCGTCGGGGCGGTCGACGGTTGCGAGCGTGGTGAGCGGGTCAGTCGAGTTCCCGGACGAGCACGAGCGCGTCCTCGCCGTCGGCGTAGTAGCCCTGCGCAGTCCGTCGGTGGACGAAGCCGTACCGTCGATAGAGCGCGAGCGCGGGGTCGTTGCTCTCGCGGACTTCGAGTTTCACCGTTCCGACCTGCTGGCGGCGCATGGTGTCGAGGGCGCGTTCGAGCAGCGTCGCGCCGATGCCCCGCCCTCGGTAGGTAGGTGCGACCGCGATGTCCTTGACGTGGCCGACCGCTTGACCGCGATGGCGTTCGCTGTTGGCGACCACGTAGCCGGCCACCTCGCTCGCTTCGTCACCGACGTCGGCGACGAGAAAGCCCGGACTCCCGAGAAAGCGCTCGAACGCGCGGTAGGGCCACGGCTGGGGGAAGGAGGCCTTCTCGATGCGAAATACCGCGAGCAGGTCGGCACGGACGGTCTCGCGGGTCCGTACGGGCTGGACGGCCGTCACACGACCGATACGGCCACGCGCCATATGAACACACCGGCCGTAGAGGGGTCGTAAGAGATATACCGAATCCGGCCGGCGTGAGCGCATGGGACTCATGGACGATCTTCTCGGGGGTGGCGGCTCCCGGCAGCGACAGGCCGGCGGCGAGTACGTCTCCCTCGACATCGACGACGTCGAGGGCGGCGTCGAGGCGGCGACGACGCAGGTACACATCGCGCGCATCGAGGGCCAGCGCGACGTCATCGACATCAAAAACGCCATCTACGACGGCGACATCGTCATCGCCGACATCACCCGTCACGCCACGACCGACCGCACGATGGAGCGCATCACGCAGGACCTCCAGGAGATCACCCGCGAGGTCGGCGGCGACATCGTCCAGAAGGCCGACGACCAGCTCATCATCACGCCCGCCACGGTCGGTATCAGCCGGACGAAACTCGGCGAGTAGGCTGACTTTCGCCGTCAGAACGGAATCGGTCGTCCTTTCGATAGCGCGAATCGCGCAGCAACCAGCGCATCTATCGGTCGATCCGACCTCCTACTCTCCTTTGGACACCTCTTCACCCGGCTGGAGGGTCGCCCACAACTCGTCGTTCTGGTAGATTTTCAGTGTCGCTGTTCCGTTGTTCGTCACCCTCGTGAGCCTGTGGTCGGACGAGAACGAATCGACACCACCGTCGGCGACGAATCCACCGGCGGCGGAATGGATTTGACCGGCGTTGTCGATATTCGAATAGTCGGGATGTTTCGCCGTTTGGTAGGGATTTGCCCCGTATTCCAGATAGATGGGATTGTACGACTCGTTTTTCGACGAGAGCCTATATCTCGATGCACCATCGCCGGCGGCTTCGACGGTAATCGTGTTGTTTCCCTTGGGCGGTGCCGACGGGCCGAAATCCTCTTCGACCCCCTCGCCCGGAGCAACGGTCCGTGTTTGGTTGCCGTTGACGTAGACGTACAACGTCGCGTTCCCGTTGTTTCTGAAGGAATAATGGGGAATCTCACCGGGGCTACCACCGTATGTATAGTAGCTATCTACTCCGCCATCGCCGATGTAGCCTTGAATGTAGTACGGATCGTCGTTGTATATCGCATCCGGGTACTTGGCGTTCTCTCTATCGGCCTCGGGACCGAGCTTCATTCCGACCTGATCGACATACACCCGATAATGTGACTCGCCGTCGTTGGCTGCGACGATCGTCAGGTTGTACGTGCCGTCGGGTCTCGACCGATCCGTTTGCGTCGCGGACTGCGTCGGAGTCGTCGTGGGCGTATCGGTCGATGTCGCCGTCCGTGTAGACGTCTCGGTTCGTGTCGGCGTGGACGTCGGTGTTGATGTCTCCGTTGGCGTGGGTGTGGATATTGGTGTCGGCGTTTTCGTCCCCGTCTCCGTCGCAACACTCGTCGGGCTGGCTGTGGATGTCACCGTAGCCGTCGCGGTCCCCGTCGTCGTAGTCGCACCGGACGAAACGGATGTCGCCGTCTCCTCCAACACTGCGCTGGTGGTTTCCTGTGCGTTTGGGTCGTCGGTGAGGCTCGCACAACCGGCGGACAAGACGAGCACCATCGCAATCACGGCGACGGCCGTCCGTCGCATCGACTTCGTCGGCATGGGTAGGACTCATTGCCCTGCCTAATAACGCTACATGGATCACGACCGACCTGTGGACGACTTCAGACGTTTTCCGGTGTGTCCGCGTCGTCTTCGACTGTCCGCTTCATCGACTCACGACGACTTTTCGCATCCCTCCCGGTCGCTTCGAGCAGGAAATCGTTCTTCGCGTCCACCGCATCCGCCGCGGCGTCGGCGTTGCCCTCGGCGATGACCTCCTCGGCGGGGCGCTCCTCGAAGTGCACAGCCAAAGTATCCTTCTTCGAGCCGTACTCAACCGTGCCGGCGACGATGCGCTCGAAGACCGGATTCTCTGGGTCTTCGACTACGTAGAGGTCGCTGCCCTCGTAGGCCTCGGTCGCGGTCGGCGGGCCGAAGTACTCCTCGATGGTCGCTTCCATGTCGGGGATTCGCTCCTCCAAGTGCTCGCCGCGGCGCATCTTGTACTCACGCATGGACGCCTGCTTTGCGAGGGGTGAATTTACCCCTTTCGCGTCTCCCACGCGAGGTACCCCGTCCCACAGTCGGGACAGATGTCGCCCGCTCGCAGCGGCGAGTCCGCGATCGGGCTGGTGAACGTACAGGCCCCACACGAAAGCGCGTCGCCCGGCTTCCGGCTCTGTCGCTTCCCGCGGGTCGCCGCTTCGCCCTCCTCGCTTTCGTGTGTCGTCCCCGCGGTGGTTCCGTCGGGCCAGCGACCGACGGCCGCGCCGCCGTCGACGAGCGACCCCGAGGAATCGAGACCGTCCGCCGCGGTGTCGGGTTCGCCCGGCCACTCGCCGGGTTCGCGCGCCGGCCGCTGCGGGTCGCTGCCGTGCTCGATGCGGTCGATCGGGACCGGTTCCGTGGGTTCGACGGGCTCCGATTCGTCCCTCCCGGTTTCGGACACCTCCGCCGGCTCGGCCGTCTCGGGGGAGTGGCTCGCCGGCGATTCGCGCTCGTCCGCGGGCGGGTCGGCCGGTGTGGGTTCCTCGACCGTTCGTTCGTCCCCCTCGGTGGTCTCGATGGCGACGCCCTCCTCGGTCATCGCCGAACCGTTCGTGGCGACGACCGTGCCGTCGGGTTCGCGGACGACGCCGGCGGCCGATTCGAGCGCCGTGACTTCCGTGTTTGCGGAGATCGTTCGTGTGTGGCCGCAGTTGCGACAGCGCTCGACGCGCTTTGCCGTTCGAATCAGTTCGTTGCCGTCCTCGTCGCGCTCGCGCTCGACCTCGCTGTCGCCGTAGTCGTGCCCGAGCAGCGAACACTTGACTCCCATCGGGATGTGGTTTCGTATCCCGTGCAATAAAGACTACTGTTGTTCGCCGAGGGATAAGCGTAAGACAGGTCCCGACGAACCACCCATCCATGAGGGCAAAGCGCGAGTTCCGGGACCGCGGGACGACCGAGGTGGCCGTCCTCGACGCGCTGGTCGACCGTCAGGAGGGCATGACGGTGTTCGAACTCCGCTCGCACGCCGACGTCGGCATCGACGAACTCGAAACCGCGCTGGCGGCGCTCAAAGACGACGGTCTCATCGAGACCAGCACCGAAAACGGCCGTCTGCACATCGCCCCCGACGAACGGGTCGTGCCGGACCCCGGTGAGGACAACCACGACCCGTCGTTTTTCGACAGGCTCCGCGAGCGCTTTGGCCTGTAGGACACGCCTTATCCGCGACCGAGACCCACCGTTCGTAATGACGCTCGTCGAAACCCTTCACGAATCGCACGGCGCGACCTTCGAAGAGCGCGGTGGCGTCCGCGTCGCCAGTCATTACGGTCGCCCCGAGCGCACGCAGCTGGCAGTCAGAAACGTCGTCGGCGTCATCGAGATGGGGTATGGCGTGCTGACCGTGACTGGTGAGGACAGAGTCGAGTTCGTCGACAACGCCGTCTCGAATCGCGTGCCCCGCGAGGACGGCGCGGGCTGTTACGCATTGCTCTGTGACCCACAGGGCAAAATCGAGACCGACCTCTACATCTACACCACCGCCGAGCGCCTCCTGATTTTCACCCCGCCCGACCGCGCCGAAGCCGTGGCGGAGGACTGGTCGGCGAAGACGTTCATCCAGGACGTGGAAATCGAGGTTTCGACCACCGAATTCGGCGTCTTCGGCGTGCACGGCCCGAAGGCCACCGAGAAGATCGCCAGCGTCCTGAACGGCGCGAGCACGCCCGAAGAAAAACTCCGATTCGTCCGTGGGTCGATGGGCGACGACGGCGTGACGGTGATTCGAGAGGACGGTCTCACCGGCGAGGAGGGCTATACCGTGGTCTGTGCCGCCGACGTGGCCGAATCGGTGTTTGACACGCTCATCAACAACGGCCTGAACGCCGCACCCTTCGGCTATCGGACGTGGGATGCGCTCACGCTCGAAGCCGGCACGCCGCTGTTCGACACCGAGCTTCGCGGGCGAATCCCGAACGTGCTCGGCCTGCGCAACGCGCTCGACTTCGAGAAGGGCTGTTATGTGGGTCAAGAAGTCGTCTCACGCGTCGAGAACCGTGGACAGCCGAGCCGCCGACTCGTCGCTCTCGCTCCCGACAGCCTTCCCGAAGCGGGTGCGGCGGTCTTCGACGGGGATAGCACAGTCGGCGAGGTGACGCGCGCGGTCGAGAGTCCCGTGCGCGAGAGACCGCTCGCGCTCGCGCTGGTCGGGTTCGACTGCGACGCCGAGGACGTAACTGTCCGCATCGACGGCGAGGAGCGCGCGGCGACCGTCGAGACGCTCCCGTTCGTCGACGGCAGCGACCGCTCGGCGCGGCTACCCACCTATTAGGACCGCGAGAGCAGTGTCTTCAAACTCTCCGGCGAGAACAGCGTCGAGGGCTTGTCCATGTGGACGCCGATTTCGCCCGACAGCGCGCCGAGACCCGCTTTCTGGACGGGTTCGGGCAGTGAATACGCCCGCCGGACCCAGTGGCCGAGCCGAATCTCGCGCGCGAGGTCCCCGCGCCACGCCTCCTCGTATTTTTCGAGGGTTTCGGGTCGCCGGGGATCGATCTCGCGGGCGGCGTGGTCGGCGGCGGTCATCCCGTAGAGGATGCCGCCGCCGGTGAACGGTTTGGTCTGGGCGGCGGCGTCGCCGACGAGGAAGGCCCGGTCGCTCGTGACGCGCTCTGCCGGTCCGATGGGGATCATCCCGGCACAGTTCTCACCGGTCTCGACGCCATATTCGTCGAGGAATCGGTCGAACAGGTCAGTCGCGTTCTCGCCCGGTGCGGCCCCGAGACCGTACTCGACGCCCGCCTCGCCTCTCGGGATGCGCCACGCGAAGAATTCGGGGACCGTGAGGTGGACGTCGACGTGCGCGCCGGGGTCGCGTTCGTCCGAGAAGGCGAGGATTCCCTGGAGTTTCTCGCCCGGTTCGGGCATGGCGAGTTCGCGGCGTACCCGCGAAACCGGCCCGTCACAGCCCGCGACCATCCTCGTTCGGACGGTCTCGGTGCCGTCGGGCGTGCGCACCGTCACCGTTGCGTGATCCTCGTTCTCCTTGACGCCGACGACGCTGTGGTTCTCCCGGAGGTCGGCTCCCGCCTCGCGGGCCGCGCGCGCGAGCGTACGGTCGAGTCCTACCCTGTCGATGACGTTTGAAATGGTCTCGTCCTTGTAGAAGAGCTGGCTGTCGCTGCCGGGACCGCCGACGTGAAAGCGCGCGCCCGAAATCTCGTTCTGGAGCAGTTCCTCGCGCGCGCCCTCGGGCGTGAACTTCCAGATGTCGGTGGAGACGTGGCCTGAGCAGGCGAGCGGGCGTCCCACCTCGCCGCGTTCGAGACAGAGCACGTCGTGGCCCGCATGGGCCGCCTGCCGGGAAAAGCGCGCACCGGCGGGTCCGGCCCCCACGACGACGAAATCGTACATGGAGTAGCTCTGCCCGCGTTCGTCCAAGTATCTTCCCTCTCGCCGGCGCCCGGCTTGATGTCCACTCGCCTCCGACGGGTTGCAACGGATTCAGAGCGTCTCGGCGACGCTCTCGGCGAAGTAGGTGACGATCAGGTCCGCGCCGGCGCGTTTTATCGAGAGCAGCGACTCGTGGGCGACCTCTTCGATGTCGAGCCAGCCGTTCTCGGCGGCCGCGTGGAGCATCGCGTACTCGCCGGAGACGTTGTAGGCCGCCACGGGCCGGTCGGTGTGCTCGTCGACCCGCCCGACGACGTCGAGATAGGGGAGTGCCGGTTTGACCATCAGCACGTCCGCGCCCTGCTCGACGTCGAGATCGACCTCCCGCAGCGCCTCGTCGGAGTTTGCGGGGTCCATCTGGTAATGCCGGCGGTCGCCGAAGGCCGGTGCGCCGTCGGCGGCGTCCCGAAACGGTCCGTAAAAGGCCGATTCGTACTTCGCGGCGTAGCTCATGATCGGAATATCGGTGTATCCCGCTCCATCAAGCGCCTCCCGGATCGCGCCGACCATCCCGTCGGTGGCGCTGCTCGGGGCGATCATGTCCGCGCCCGCCGCGGCGTGGCTCTTGGAGATCTTGCCGAGCAAGTCTAGGGTTTCGTCGTTGTCCACGGTGAGGTCCGATTCCTGTTCGCTCGCCGCTACACCGCCATCGGTTTCCACACGTTCCCAGCGCTCGCGCGCGCCGTCGTCGAGCACCCCGCAGTGGCCGTGGTCGGTGTACTCACAGAGACAGACGTCGGTGATCGTGAAAACGTCCGTTTCGTCGGAAATACGGCGGAGTGCGCGCTGGACGACGCCATCCTCGGCCCACGCGCGGGTCCCTCGGGCATCCTTCGATCCGGGGATGCCGAACAGGATGATCGACTCGACGCCCGTTTCTTGGATTTCCTCGACGCGCGCGACTGCCTCGCTCACGGGCACGCGCTCATGGCCCGGCATGGATTCGATGGGCACCTGCTCGTCGGTCGTGGCGTCGACGAACACCGGCGCGACGAGGTCGCTTTCGTGGAGGTGCGTCTCGCCGACCAGTTCCCGAAGTCCGTCCCGGCGGAGCCGTCGCGGGCGGCGCGTGAGGTCCATATTCCTCTATCGCCCGCGAGCGTCAAAACACCCGCGCCATGACGCAAACGATTTACGAATCTGCGGAGTAACCTCCGCCAATGGCTGCGGTCCTCCAAATCGCCGAGATGCCGCCCTACCTTCGGGACCTGCTGAACTCCGAGTACGCCCTGCTCATCCTCTTCGGTGTGTTCGTCCTCGAAGGGGCGATGTTGATGTACTTCATGCCGAGCGAGGCCATCGTGCCCGTCTCGATCGGTCTGCTCGGCACCACGATCCCGACCATCACGACCATCATCGGCGTCGCCGTCCTCGGCGCGACCGTCGGGCAGGTCGGCCTGTTCGTGCTCGCGAAGCGCGGCGGCCGCGAGTGGCTGCTCGAAAAGCGCTGGTTCCGGGTGAGCGATTCGAGTCTCGACCGTTTCGACGGCTGGTTCGAGCGCTGGGGGCCCGTGGTGGTGCCGGTGAGCAACGCCCTGCTGTTCACCCGCGGGATGCTCACCGTGCCCGCGGGCTTCGCCGAGATGAGCACCCGAAAGTTCGTCGTCCTCTCGGCGATCGGCACCGTGATCTTCGAGTCGGCGCTCGCTGCGCTCTCGCTCGGCGTCATCGAAGTCGCGTTCTGAAACCCGTCGACGGCGTCAGTCGTCTGCCGGGGCTGCGCCCGCGTTCGTCCCGGCCGCTTCGGCCGCACCGCCCGATTCGAGCGCCTCCGCCAGTAGCTCCGAGAGGCCGACGATCTCGATGCGCTCCTCGAAATCGCCCGTCTTCCGGCCGTCCTCGTACATCGTCATGCACATCGGGCAGGCGACGACGAATTTTTCAACGTTGCTCCCGGCGTCGGTGTCTTCGAGCGCCTCCCGCAGGCGCTCCTCGCTCGGTTTGGGCTCCTCGTCGAAGTCCATCCAGAGCCCGCCACCACCGCCGCCACAACAAAAGGAGTTCGCCCGGTTTCGCGGCATCTCGTGGAGATCCGCGCCGGTGCGCCGGACGAGGTCGCGAGGAGCCTCGAACTCGTCGTTCATCCGCCCGAGATGGCAGGGGTCGTGGTAGGTCACCGTATAGTCGAGTTCGGTGCCCGAGAGATTCAACGCGCCGCCGTCGGCGAGGTCCTGAACGACCTGTGTGTAGTGATGGACGTCGACTGCGCCATCCGAATTCCACTCGACGCCGTCGAGTTCGGGATACTCGTTTTTGAACGTATTATAACTATGAGGATCGGTACAGACGAGTGTCTCGAATTCGCACTCCTCGAAAGCGGCGGCGTTGTCCTCGGCGAGCATCTCGTAGAGACCCTCTTCGCCGACCCGCCGCACGTCGTTGCCGTCGTTCTGCTCGTCCTCGTAGAGGATACCATAGGAAACGTCCGCGTGCTCGAAGATGGTTGCCAGCGAGCGCGCGATGCGCCTGTTGCGCTCGTCGTAGGAGGGATAGTCGCCGACGTACCAGAGATATTCGACGGACTCGTCGCGCGCGTCGGGCACGTCGAAATCCAACTCCTCGACCCAGTCGGGGCGTTTGCGTTCGGGGTCCCCAAATGAATTGCCCTGCTGGAAGACGTCCATCATCGTCTCCTGCACGTTGTCGTCCATCTCACCCATCTCGGTCAGCCGGCGGTTCATCTCCGTGAATTGGGGAACGTGCTCGATATCGACGGGGCAGGCGTCCATACAGGCCATACAGGACATACAGGACTCCATCGTGCGCGAATCGACGACGCCACCGCCGTCGGCGACGATCTCCTTGGTCTCGCCGCCGGCGTTCACCGACTCGCGGTAGCCTTTCAGATCGAGAATGACGTTACGAGGATCGAGCGGTCGGCCCGACGCTTTGGCCGGACAGACCGACGAACAGCGCCCGCACTTGGTGCAGGCGTCCTGGTCGAGCATCTGTTTCCAGGACATGTCCTCGATTTCGGTGAAGCCGATCTCGTCGGGGGCCGCGTCGGTCGGCACCCCAGGTAGGCGGACGCCCGCTTTCTCGTCGCGCGTGACGACGTTGGCGAAACTCGATAGCATGTGGAACGGTTTGGCGTATGGCACGGCGGCGACGAACCCGAGGGCGAGCAGCGAGTGCGACCACCACGTCACGGGGTATATCGTGCGTGCGAGTTCGCCAGAGACGCCAGCGCCTTGGAGGACGAGCGCGACGAACCACCCCACGAAACTCACCGTCTCGAAGTCCGGGAAGCCGGTTCCGAGGATGCGCACGCCCTCGACGAGATAGCCGCCGACGGCGAGCAAGAACAGCGTCCAGACGAACGCGCCGTCTTCGAGGCTCGTGTGTCGGTCCCAGAGGCGCTCGTTGCGGACGCCGTATCGCCGGTAGATCGCCATGCCGAGACCGACGACGAACAGCAGTCCAAGCGCGTCCATCACCAGCGAGTACGAGAGGTAGAAATCGCCGACGAAGAAGGATTGCTCCTCGCCGAGGAACCCGGTGATCAGTCGGTAGCCGTCAATGTCGACCATTAGAATGGTGGTGCCGATGAGCAGCGTGAGAAACCCCCACATGATGAAGGCGTGCATCAACCCTCCATAGAGGTCGCGGTTGAACTGCTTCTCGTTCGAGACCACGATTTTGGCGGCGCTGGCGATCCGTCCGGGGAGGTCGTCGAGGCGGGCGAACGCGTCCTCGGTCCCGCGGAGATAGCGTCCGAAGCGGTCGTACACTCCGTAGAGGAGGACGGCGATCGCCAGGAAGGCGAGGAAGTAAAAGAGCGCCTTGCCGACGGGACCGATCAGCCAGAACGTCTCACGGGTGACGGTTTCACCCGTCTGGAGCACGAGTGTCATCGATTATCGTCGTAGAGTCGGGCGGCCGGGTTAAATCTTGGCAACGTCACACCGTCTGCCTGCCGTCGTGCGGAAACTGACAACGTGTTTCGAATTCCCTCACGCCGCCCGGTAGTACGCGACGACGTCGTCCTCCTCCCGGCGCACGCGCTTTTCGGCCGCACCGTCGGCGACGAGCCGTTCGAGGGCCATCTCGACGAGCAGCTCAGAGCGCGTCTTCGAGGCCTGCCAGTCGAGCGCCTCGACGAGGGCGGTCAGCGGTTCGAACCCCTCCGCTTCCGGGCCCGCGTCCCGGAAGAAGTCCTCGACGCAGTACGCCCGTTCGGCGTCCTCGGCGAGCACTTCGTGGACGCGCGCGAGGACGTCCCGCGTCGGTTCGGCCTCGTCCCACTCGGCTTCGGTGAGCACCATATCCCGCCGTTCGGGACCATCGCCCATACGTCTGCTGCCGGCAACGCCGGACTCACCACAGCGCCCAGCCGAACAGCCCGAGCGCCAGCACGAGCGCCGGGACGTCGATCCGTGAGAACCGAAGCACCGGCAGCGTCGGGTTCCACGCGAAACAGCGCGCACGGAGCGCCAGTTCCAGCCGCTCGGCCCGCGCGAACGCCCGGCGAACCCCCGCGACGGCGACGAGTTCCATCCGCTCGCCGAGCGCGCGCTCGCTTCCGAGGCGTGCCCGCATCGCCGTGCGCGCCCGCGTGAGGTCGGCAAAGATCACCGGAAGGAACCGGAAGACGAGCGCCACGCCGGTTCCACAGAGCCGCCCGAGTCGGCCCGGCAGGATTCGCTGAATCGCCGCCCGCGAGTCGCGCACCGGCGTCGTCCTGACGTAGGCGACGCTCACGACCAACACGAGCAGCACGCGATAGCTCGCAAGCGCGGGCGCGAGCGCCTCGACAGGGGCGACCCACGGTGGATCGAGCACGAGCGCGGCGAGCAGCGGTCCGGCGACCAGAAACGGTAGCGCGTAGCGGACCTCCCACGCCGCGACGAGCGGCGACAGCCTCGCTGCCGCGAGGACGCCCCCCACGAGAAGCGTCGCAATCGCAAGCCCGCGCGGGCTGGTGTGGGAAAAGGCCGCGAGCGCGAAACCCACCTGAACGGCGAGTTTTGCCCGCGGGTCGAGCCGGTGGGCGAGGGAGTTCCCGGGGTCGTAGCTCAACACGGCGCGCGGACGCCGAGTTCGGGGAGTTGCTCGCGCGCCGCTTCAGGGGCGGCGTCGACCGCCACGCGACCGTCGGCCATCACGAGTACGCGGTCGGCGAGCGCGAGCAGGTCGCGCAGGTCGTGTGTGACGACGACGATGCCCGTCCCCGCGGCGTGCAGCGCGCTCAATCGTGAACAAACCGACTCGCGCGCTGGCTGGTCGAGTCCGGCGAACGGCTCGTCGAGCACCAGATGGTCGGGACTCATCGCCAGCGCGCCCGCGATGGCGACCCGGGCCTGCTCGCCGCCCGAGAGCCGGTCGATGCGTTCGTCATCTCGGCCCTCCATCCGCACCGCCGCGAGCGCCTCGGCCACCCGCCCGTCGATTTTCTCCCTCCCGAGTCCGAGGTTCTCCGGCCCGAAGGCCACGTCCGCGCCCACCGTCGCAGCGACGAACCCGTCGCGCGGGTCCTGAAACGTCATCGCCACGGCGGTCCGGGCGGCCACGAGGTTTTCACCGACCGGCTGGCCGTTCACCGACACAGTTCCCGAATCGGGTTCGAGGAGTCCGTTGAACTCCCGGATGAGCGTCGTCTTACCCGACCCGTTGGGTCCCGCGAGCACGACGAACGACCCGTCTTCGATGGTGAGCGAGACGCCATCGACGGCCGGTGTGCCCGGCCCGTCGTCCCCGTGGCGATAGACGAGGTTTCGGGTTTCAATCATGTGGCGACGATCGCGTCGCTGCGGACGATGGCGACGGCCGCGGCGATCTTCAACAACTCGGCCGGCACGAACGCCGCCGCGCCGGCGAGAAACGCCTCGACGGGATCCAAATTCTGGACAACCATCAGCCCGAGCACGCCGCTGGCGTAGATGACGACGGTACCGACCAGCAACGCACCGACCAGCCTCCCCAGCCCCACCTCATCGGGGTCGGCGAGCGTCCGCCCACCGTGGACGACAGCACCGATGACCAGCGCCGCGAACGGGTAGGCGAGGAGATAGCCGGCCGTCGGGCCGAGCAAGACCCCCAATCCCGCTGCCCCGCTCGAAAACACCGGTGCGCCGAGCGCGCCCGCGAGCAGATACAGCCCACAGGCCGCGGCCCCCCAGACCGGCCCGAGGAAGACACCGGCCAGAAAGACGCCGAGGACCTGTAACGTGACCGGCGCGGGCGAGACCGGGTTCGGAAAGCTCACGTAGGCGAACGCACCGAGCAGGGCGGCGAACAGCGCTGCACGCGCGAGGTTCCTCACAATCTCGTCGTCGACGAGTTCCGTCTCCCGGTTTTCGGCGCTCATGTCTCTCACGGTCGCCGTCAACCAGTATAATCGAATCGGTTGACGAACCGGCCCTCGCCGGCGGCAGGCTTTTATCGACGGGTGTCAGACGGTCCGTCCCCGGATGGACGAGAAAACGGAGTCATTGCGTGACATCTTCATCGACGTCACCGACGAGTCGACCGTGACCGAACGACAGGAGGACACGCGCGGCTCGCTCGCGCGTGAGGGCACGCCCGAGGAGCGGACGCGGGAGGTCGTCGAGGCGATGGACGAGCGCTACGACCTCACGACCGACCTCGACGTGGAGCGGCTGGTCGAACTCGTCGCAGCCTTTTACGGCGAAGAGGACGACGCCGCCATCGCCGAGGCGCTGGGCGTATCGCCCGAAACCGTCGAGCGCGCCCGTCTCGACCTCCACCTCGCCCGCGAGCGCGACACTGACGCCCCCATCGAACCGAGCGCGCTCCGCGAACGCCTTGACGACGCCGACGCCGCAACGGTCGCCGCCGATCTCGGCGTGCCCGAGTCCACGGTCGAGGACTACCGACGGGTCGCCGAAACGCAGGCCGCCCGCCGCACGGTCGGCGACCGCTTTCGCGAGGCGTTCGACGAGATCTATCTCGACACCGACCTCGCCGCCCACACCGACGACGTCACTCGGGACGGACTCGACGAGGCGACCGAGGGGATGGAGAACGAACTCTCGCTCTGAAGCCCACCGTCGCACCCGTCGGGGCGCTTGTTTTCGTCGCCACGAACGGCCTGTAGCCGTTCGGATGATCTCGTCGATTCGCCACGGCCGACACCGCCAGCACCGCCGGCCCGCACGGCGACCGCACCGCAGTCACGCTTGTGCACGCACGAGCGCCGCGAGGTCGTCGTAGAAGCCGGGTTCGTACTTCGTCTCGTCGTCGATGGTCGGGCGGGCGTTGGTCTCCGAGATCACCGCGCGCTCGTCACCGACGAGCAGATCCACGCCGAGCCACGGGATGTCGAGGATCTCGGCCGTGCGCTCGGCCAACGCCCGAAGCCTCGCCGGAAGGTC
The DNA here is from genome assembly GCF_000755245.1 of Halococcus sediminicola. NCBI lineage: Archaea > Methanobacteriati > Methanobacteriota > Halobacteria > Halobacteriales > Halococcaceae > Halococcus > Halococcus sediminicola. Next base: position 708,244 of record NZ_BBMP01000022.1, read on the forward strand.
CACGCCCGTGGCCTCGGCCCCGCGGTGGACGTTGTGCTTCCATCCGCCCGCGGCGCGAACGGAGTCGGGCAGTCGGCGTTCGACCGCGCCGACACAGCGGCCGTCGATGCACATCGCGCGGTAGTCGGTCGCCGTAGGGACGAACTCCTGGACGAGAAACGAGCGGTCGCCGGTCGCCGGGTTCCGATGGATGAGACCTAGATAGTCCGCCACGCCGAGAAAGGAATCGCGGTCGGCGACCTTCACCACGCCCGTGCCCCGCGTCGTGGAGTTCGGCTTCACCACCACTGGCGGGTCGAACCGGGAGAAAGCGTCAATCAGTTCGGTCTCGTCGACGGGGTTCGACACCAGGACCGTCTTCGGTACTGGAATCTCAGCACGAGCGAGACGGGCGATGACACCGGCCTTGTTTCGTGAGGTCAAGATTGCGTCACGGTCGTTGATCCACGGCACGTCAAGCAGTGCGTCGGCGACGCCACCTTCCATAAGGCGTGAGGGATGGACGAAGCCGACGTCGAAGCCCGCCCACTCCTCGCCGGGGTCGGTGAGCGGGACGGTCCGCTCGTCGGTTTGGACGTGCCGAACGTCGATGTCGCGCTCGGCGAGCGGGCCGCCCATCCGCTCGAAACTCTCCTTTCGGGTGGCGACGGCGAGACTGAGCATGAGACGTCGAGAACCGCCGGCGCGAAAAGCCTTCGAGTGTGTTATCGGACGAGCAGTTCGTCGCCGCGCTCGACGGTAATATCACAGGGCGAGCCGATCTTGTTGTACGCACGCCGGAGCGCCTCCTTGGCGACGTCGGCTTGGTCGACGTCACACCAGATGGTGAAGATGCGCTCGCCGGCACCGACGCGGGCGGCCGTGCCCACGGGTTTGCCGAACGCCTGGCGCATGCCGTCGGAAACGCGGTCCGCGCCCGCGCCGGTCGCCTGTTTGTTTTCTCTGAGGACGTGATGCGGGAACTTCCGGAGGATCATCTTGTAGTTGCCCTCGCCGAGGCTCTTGAGCAGGTGGCGGTTCGCCGACAGGCGCGAGGATTCGAGCGCGCCGTGGCGGATCTGGATCTCCTCCTCGACGGCGAGGCTGATCTGGACGGGGAACTCCTCGGGATCCGCGCGCACGTCGCCCATCTTGTGCTGGGCGATCTTCGAGCCGGGAATCCCGGTGATGTACTCCTTGCGGGTGTATGCGGGTTTGGATATTTCCCGATACATCGAGGCGGGTTTGTCGGCCATAGTGGGAGAGACGACGCCGAGGGCGCGAATAAACCCTTCGAAGCCACCGTGTGCCGTCCACACACGCCCGCGACGGGGCTTTAGGGATGAGAGCCCTCTGTCCTGTGTGAACCAACTCGTCGACGGCGAGTGGCGGACCGATGCCTACGAAACGACGAACGACGACGGCGAATTCGACAGACAGGAGACCAGTTTCCGGGATTGGGTCGAGGCGGATCCGGACGCAAAATTCCCCGCCGAGGCGGGCCGCTACCACCTCTACGTCTCCTATGCCTGTCCGTGGGCCCATCGAACGCTCGTGACGCGCGCGCTGCGCGGTCTCGACGACGTGATCTCGGTCGACGTCGTCGATCCCTACCGCGACGAGGACGGCTGGCAGTTCACGCCCACGCGCGAGGGCGCGACCGCCGACTCGCAGAACGGCTTCGACTACCTCCGAGAGACCTACGTCGCGGCCGACCCCGACTTCACGGGTCGCGTGACCGTTCCCGTGCTCTGGGATAAGGAAAAAGAGACCGTCGTCAACAACGAGTCCGAAGAGATCATGCGGATGCTCGATACGGCCTTCGACGAGTACGCGAACGACGCGACGCTCTACCCCGAGGGCCACCGGGAGAAAATCGACGAGACCATCGACGCCATCTACGAACCGATCAACAACGGCGTCTATCGCGCTGGTTTCGCGGACACGCAGGACGCCTACGAGGGGGCTGTGGGGGACCTCTTCGACGCGCTCGACCACTGGGAAGGGGTCCTCGACGACCAGCGCTACCTCTGTGGGGAGGTCCTCACCGAGGCCGACGTCGCCATGTTCACGACGCTCGTTCGCTTCGACGACGTCTATCATACCCATTTCAAGTGTAACGTCCGAAAGATCGCCGAGTACCCGAATCTCTGGAACTACCTGAAAGAACTCTATCAATTGTCCGGCGTGGCCGACACGGTGTGGATGGACCACATCACGGAGCACTACTACGAGACGCACACCGACGTCAACCCGAAAGGCATCGTCGCCGTCGGGCCGGACCACGACTTCGGTGCCGACCACGACCGCGAGCGGTTGGCCGGCGGGCCGCCCGCGGCACTCCGTCGGTCAGTATCGACCGCCGACTGAGATCCATCCATCTGGCCGTCGGACCGCACTCTGCCATCACCCGACACCGGATCGAACGTCGAGCCATCCGAGATCGAGCGACGTCGGTGGCCGTCCCGCGGGGTGGTCTCACGAGGTGCCGAACTGTCGGACCACGGGGACGAGGCCTTGCCGAATGAAACAGTCTTAACACGCGAAAGCAGCAACGACCGACGATGAGTAAGTCCAACCGAGACTGGTGGCCGACGCAGTTGAATCTGGCAATCCTCGACCGGAACGCCCGCCGGTCGGGACCGATGGACGAGGAGTTCGACTACGCCGCGGCGTTCGAGTCGCTCGATCTCGACGCGGTGAAAGCCGACATCGAGGAGACACTGACGACCTCGCAGGACTGGTGGCCGGCCGACTACGGCCACTACGGACCGCTGATGATTCGGATGGCGTGGCACAGCGCCGGCACCTATCGCACCTCCGACGGGCGTGGTGGTGCCAACCGCGCCGGCCAGCGCTTTGCACCGCTGAATAGCTGGCCCGACAACGCGAACCTCGACAAGGCGCGTCGACTCCTCTGGCCGGTCAAGGAGAAGTACGGTCGCAAGCTCTCGTGGGCCGATCTGCTGGTGCTCACGGGCAACGTCGCCCTCGAATCGATGGGCTTCGAGACGTTCGGCTTCGCCGGCGGCCGCGAAGACGCCTTCCAGCCCGACGAGGCCGTCAACTGGGGGCCCGAAGACGAGATGGAGACGACCTCGCCCGAGCGCTTCGACGAGGACGGCGACCTCAGGAACCCGCTCGGCAACTCCGTCATGGGTCTCATCTACGTGAATCCCGAAGGGCCGTACGGCGAACCCGATCTGGAGGGGTCGGCGCACAACATCCGCCAGACGTTCGGCGAGATGGCGATGAACGACGAGGAGACCGCGGCGCTCATCGCCGGCGGTCATACCTTTGGCAAAGTCCACGGCGCCGACGAGCCGACGAACCTCGGTCCCGAACCCGAGGCAGCCCCCATCGAATCGCAGGGACTCGGCTGGGCGAACGACCACGAATCGGGGAAGGGAGCCGACACCATCACCAGCGGCATCGAGGGACCGTGGACCAGTGCGCCGATCAACTGGGACATGGGCTATCTCGACAACCTGCTCGACTACGAGTGGGAGGCCGAGAAGGGTCCTGGCGGCGCGTGGCAGTGGACGCCCGCCGACGGCGAACTCGAAGAAAGCGTGCCCGATGCCCATGATTCGGAGGCGAACGTCGACCCGATGATGCTGACGACGGACGTCGCCTTGAAGGACGACCCCGACTACCGGGAAATCCTCGAACGCTTCCAAGAGGATCCCCAGTTCTTCCAGGAGGCCTTCGCCAAGGCGTGGTACAAGCTGATCCACCGCGACATGGGTCCGCCGACGCGCTTTCTCGGCCCGGAGGTCCCCGACGAGGCGATGCTGTGGCAGGATCCCATCCCCGACGCCGACTACGAGACGGTCGACGACGAGGCCATCGAGACACTCAAACGGGACATCCTCGATTCCGACCTCTCGATCCCCGAACTGGTCAAGACCGCGTGGGCGTCGGCATCGACCTACCGCGACAGCGACAAGCGCGGCGGCGCAAACGGTGCCCGACTCCGCCTCCGACCCCAGCGCGACTGGGAAGCGAACGACCCCGAGGAACTGACGACCGTGCTCGACACCCTCGACGAGATCAAAACGGCGTTCAACGACTCGCGCTCGGACGGAACGCAGGTCTCGCTCGCCGACCTCATCGTCTTGGGAGGGACTGCGGCCATCGAGCAGGCGGCGGCCGATGCTGGGCACGATATCCATGTGCCGTTCGAACCTGGCCGGACCGACGCCTCACAGGAGTGGACCGACGTCGAGTCCTTCGAGGCGCTCAGACCCGAAGCGGACGGGTTCCGGAACTATCGTGGTGCGGAGGCCGACCGACCGGCCGAGGAGATGCTGGTCGACAGAGCCGAACTGATGAACCTGACGCCCTCGGAGATGACGGTGCTGGTCGGCGGCATGCGGGCGCTCGGCGCGAACCACGGGAACACGGACCTCGGCATCCTCACCGACCGACCGGGAACGCTGACCAACGACTTCTTCGCCAATCTGCTCGGCATGGACATCGAATGGGAACCCGTCTCGGAGGACGAGGAGGTGTTCGAAGGTCGCGACCGCGAGACGGGCGACCTCGAATGGAAAGGAAGCCGCACCGACCTCATCTTCGGGTCGAACGCCCGGCTGCGAGCCATCGCCGAGATCTACGGAGCCGACGACGGCGAGGAGAAGTTCGTCGGTGACTTCGTGAATGCGTGGCACAAAGTGATGAGCCTCGACCGCTTCGACCGCGAGTGAACTGAGCGCGACTCCGGGCCGGACTGCTTTTTTTTCGTCTTCTCGACTTTTTCTTTCGAGTCGCTGCGCTCATCCACGTATCGGTGGTAGAACGAATGCCGCCTCCCGGATTTGAACCGGGGACAGCTCGATCTTCAGTCGAGTGCTCTCCCAGTCTGAGCTAAGGCGGCCCGTCTCGACGGATGCCGACCGAACGAAAAAGGATTTCGAAAGCCCGGTCAGTGAACGAAGAGGTCGGCCACGTCGAATTCGGTCCCACACTCGGTGCAGACGTAGCCGAGTCCGTCCTGGGTCCGCACGTGACCGCCGCATTCGGGACAGTTCGAGCCGGATATCATCGTCTTTCGCTTTGCGATGACGGGTCAAACCCCTTTCGCCGGTCGGACACGCCCCAAACGGGTTTTGCGCTCCAGTCACAACGGAGGCCATGACGACTGGCCAGCTGCTGGCGGCGCTTTTCGGGTTTGCGGTGCTGGTGTTCACGGCGGGGTTCGTCGTCGTCTTCCTTCTCAGTTGACCGACGAAGTCGCAGAATCCAGTGGGCTCGGGCGGATTCGAACCACCGACCTCGGCCTTGTAAAGGCCGCGTCATAACCACCTAGACCACGAGCCCCGTCGGAGGGACCACCGCGTGTCGAATAACCTTTTCTCTCCGACGGAACGTTTAGGCTCCCGCTCGTCCATGCTCCCCTGTGAACCGTGGCCGAGTTCTCAACGTCCTGCTTGCGCTGGCCGTCGTCGCGCTGGTGCTGACGACGGCCGTCGCCACCGGCGTCGTGCCGCCGCCAGCGACGCTGTTCGACACCGGCGAGTACGACCGTGCCGAGGTCACGGTCACGAACAACTGCTCACAGGTACTGGGAACGGTTGAAGTTCGCATCGCCGACAGCCGCCAGCAGAAGGTCGTCGGGCTCTCCGAAACCCCCGCCCTCCAGAACGGCTCCGGAATGCTCTTTCCCTACGACGAATCGGGAGAACACACCTACGTGATGCGCGGGATGGACTACCCGCTCGACATCGTGTTCGTCGGTGCCGACGGGCGCATCAACGCCATCGAGAGCGCCCCCACACCCGGCCCGAACGAGGACGGCAACGACATCCGGCGCACGGGGACCGGCAAGTACGTCCTCGAAGTCCCCCGTGGGTGGATGGAGCGCCACGGCATCCACGTCGGCCATCGGGTCGCCATCGATCGCTCGGGGTGAGCGGTCGCGAACGGCCCGATTCGGCCGTATGCGGTACTTTCACATGGTGAGGAAGCCTTTTAGGTGCGTACCCGTTTTATTCGTTCAATGAGTATTTCTCTTGAAGATGAAGACCCTTTCGAGGATCAACGGGAAGGGACCGACAACGCCATGCGGCGACTGTTTGCCGAATACGGCCGCGAGAACGCCTTCTCCTTTACCGTCGGCACGCTGACGAGTCTGGTCGCGCGGATGCTCGACTTGCTTCCTCCATTGCTGCTCGGCATCGCCATCGACTCCATCTTCCGGAGCGACAGTCCGTTCAATCTCGGACTCGTCCCCGCGGCGTGGATCCCCGAGACGACGATGGGGCAGTTCTGGCTGGTCATCGGACTTATCTGTGTATCGTTTTTCGGCGGGGCGATCTTCCACTACGGCCGTAACTGGGGCTGGAACGCCTTCTCGCAAAACGTCCAGCACCAGGTCCGCACCGACACCTACGACAAGATGCAGCGCCTGAACATGGACTTCTTCGCCGACAAGCAAACCGGCGAAATGATGTCGGTGCTCTCGAACGACGTCAACAGGCTCGAACAGTTTCTGAACGGCGGGATGAACTCGCTGTTTCGCCTCGGGGCGATGGTCGTCGGCATCGCCACTGTCATGCTGCTCACCAACTGGCAACTCGCGCTCATCGCGCTGATTCCCGTTCCTCTCGTCGGGGCCTTCACCTACTGGTTCGTCAAGATCATCCAGCCGAAATACGCCGAGGTGCGCTCGTCGGTCGGCGAGATGAACTCCCGACTGGAGAACAACCTCGGGGGGATTCAGGTCATCAAATCGACCAACACCGAGGACTACGAATCCGGCCGCGTTGACGACGTCTCGCAGGCCTACTACGACGCCCAGTGGGGCGCAATCAGAGTCCGTATCAAGTTCTTCCCGACTCTGCAGGTCATCTCGGGCATCGGTTTCGTCGCCACGTTCCTCGTCGGCGGTCTCTGGGTGCTCAACGGCCCACCCGGTCCGTTCACGAGCAGCCTCTCCGTGGGGCTGTTCACCACGTTCATCCTCTATACACAGCGATTCATCTGGCCGATGGCGCAGTTCGGACAGATCATCAACATGTACCAGCGCGCCCGTGCCTCCGCCGAGCGCATCTTCGGGCTGATGGACGAGCCGAGCCGGCTCGCACAGGACCCCGACGCCGAGGCCCTCTCCGTTTCTGCGGGGCGCGTCGAGTACGACGACGTGAACTTCGGCTACGACGACGAGCACACGGTCAAGGACGTCTCCTTCGACGTGCCGGGCGGGGAGACGGTCGCGCTCGTCGGTCCCACTGGAGCGGGGAAATCGACAGTATTGAAGCTCCTGCTCCGGATGTACGACGTCGACGACGGCGAGATCCGTATCGACGGCCAGGCCATCGGTGACGTGACGCTGTCGAGCCTGCGCCAGTCCATCGGCTACGTGAGTCAGGATTCATACCTGTTCTACGGCACCGTCAAGGAGAACATCGCCTACGGCACGTTCGATGCGACCGACGAGGAGATCGTCGAGGCGGCCAAGGCCGCCGAAGCCCACGAGTTCATTCGAAACCTCCCCGAGGGCTACGACACGATGGCCGGTGAGCGCGGTGTCAAGCTTTCAGGAGGGCAGCGCCAGCGCATCACCATCGCGCGGGCCATCCTCAAAGACCCCGCGATCCTCGTGCTTGACGAGGCGACTTCCGACGTGGACACCGAGACCGAGATGCTCATCCAGCGTAGCCTCGACCGGCTGACCGAAGAGCGCACCACCTTCTCCATCGCCCACCGGCTCTCGACGATCAAGGACGCAGACCAGATCGTCGTGCTCGAAGACGGTCGAGTGAAAGAACACGGCACCCACGACGAACTGCTCGAACTGGGTGACCTGTACGCGAACCTCTGGGCCGTCCAGGCCGGCGAGATCGACGAACTCCCCGAGGAGTTCATCGAGCGCGCGACTCAGCGACAGGCCCAGACCGAAGCCGGAACGAGCGACTAGAGCGACTGTTCGTCGTCGCTGTCGGGTTCGGTCGAGGTCCCCCTATCGGAGTAGCCCTCGCGGCCGACCGCCTCGTCGCCGACGGTGTTCAAGATCATCGTTTCGAGTTCCTCCGCGTCCTGGTAGGTCTGGCCCTCTTCCTGAAGCGGTGCGAGCACCTCTTCGAGCGTCGCGCTACCGTCGGGAAGCCCGAGTTCGGCGTCGCCGTGCTCGGCGACGAGCGTGTCGTGGTCGATGGGGTAGTCGAACGATTCCATTCGGTCGCCGAAATCGCCGAACTCGACGCCGTGCTGTCGCGTCTCGTCTCCGTTAGCCATGCGTCAGCCTGCGCGGAGCACGCCCAAATCAGTTGTGCCTGCTTTAAGCCGCCATCACTCCACATCGGAGTATGCATCTCACCGAGGCGACGTGGACCGACGCCGACGACCTCGATACGGACCTCGCACTCCTTCCCGTGGGCAGCACCGAACAGCACGGCCCGCACGCCCCGCTCGGCACCGACCACCTCACTGCCGGAGCGGTCGCGGCGAGCGCGGCCGAGGTCCGTGAGGAAAACGGACGAGAAATCGTGGTTGCGCCCGCAATCCCCGTGGGTATCGCCGAGGAACACCGCGGGTTTTCGGGAACGCTCTGGGTCTCGCCGGATATCTTTCGGGGGTACGTCCGCGACGTACTCACGAGCCTCGCGTCGCATGGTTGGAACAGGATCGTGCTCGTCAACGGGCATGGGGGTAACGTCGGCGCGCTGCGGGAGGTCTGTGCGGACGTAACCCGCCACGAGGATGCATACACTGTGCCGTTCACGTGGTTCGACGCCATCGGTGCAACAGGGATGGGCCACGGGGGGCCGGTCGAGACCGCCCTCCTCAGGGCCATCGATCCGGACCTTGTCCGTGACGACCGCATCGAGGAAGCCAGAGCGGGCGCGAGCGACGGCTGGGGCGAGTGGGTGTCGGGGACGAACCTCGCGTTCGACTCGGCGGAGTTCACCGATAGCGGCGCGGTGGGCGACCCGAGCGAGGGCACCGAAGAGCGCGGTGAAGAGTTGCTGGAGCAAGCGACGGCGGCGCTCGTGACGCTCCTCGACGCCGTCGAAGAGCGCGACCTTTCCTGATTCCGTACACCGACTACTCGGCGGCTTCCTCGCTCCCGTCGGCCGCATCGGCGCTCGCTCCGGCCTCGTCGTTCTCCTCGCTTTCTCCCGCCGCGTGGAGATCGTCGAGCGCCCCGCGGAGTTCGGGGACCGTGCTCGCAAGCTCGCTGGCGTGCTCGTGGGCCGCCTCGACGTCGCCCATCACCTCTTCGAGCGCCGCGATGCGTGCGCCGAACTCGTCGTCGTCCGCAAAGACGTCGGCGCGCTCGCCCATCATGTACGATTTCTTCGCGTCGCGGAGATGGCCGGCCGCGTCGCCGGTGTCGAGCGCCGAGCGCAGCGAATTGAGGACGCCGAGCGTGTTCTCGGCCTCGACGGTCCAGATGGTTTCGCCGTCGGGCAGCGCCCCTTCGGCCGCATCGAGGTGTTCGTCCACGTCGGCCCGGATGTCGTCTGCGGCCTCGTCGAAGAGGTCGTCCTCGTCGAACGTCGCTTGGCTCATGGCTGGTATTGTGCCGCACGGGGTTTAAAAGCGCGCCCGAAAGCGAAAGTGAAAACCGCCGAAACGGTCGCGCGAGCAGTGAATGGGACCGTCAGGCGGCCGGGCGACCGTCCGTCGCGGACGAGTCGTCCCTCGTCTCGCGCACACGACGGCGACGCTCGGGAACGAGGTCGAGTGATTCGTCGGTGTCGCCGAGGACGAACAGCGCGTAGTAGCGGAAGTACGTCAGGACCGGGACCTGCACGAGCGCGGTGAGAACGATCGCCAGAGCGGCGAAGACGAGCGCGCCGACGGCCAACAGCGCGATGGCGACGGGCGAAAGGCTTGCCATCCCGCCGCCGGCGACGACGGTCAGCGCGCCGAGTGCCCCGAAGGGGATGGCGAGTCCGACGAGCGCGAGCGCCGTGAGGACCCCGACGGCCACACCGACCGCGATGCTGAGAATCAGTTCGAGCACGACGTACGCGAGGTACTCCTTCCACTGGCCGCGCAGCGTCGGCCAGAGCCGCCGCCACGCCGACAGCACACCACGGTCCTCGAGGAGCATTATCGGGACGGCGAACACCGTCGTGAAGCCGTAGGCGAGCGCGGCCACGAGGGCGACCAGCAGGGCGAACGGAACGAGCAACGCGAGCGCGATGGCCGCGCCGCCGATTCTCGTGTCCGGACCGACGAAGACGACCGCGACCGCGGCAACCGGGACCGCCACGAGTGCGGCCGTCAGCAGCCAGAGACCGACGCGGAAGCCGAGCAGTCTGAGACCCTTCTGCCAGTACCGTCCAAAATGTCGTCTGATGCTGACCGTCTCCTCGCGCAGCGCGGCGACGAGGACGAACTCCATCACCGATCCGATCGCGGCGAACGCGAGCGCGAGAACGAGGACGAGCGCCACGAGTCCGAGAACCACCGGCAGGAACTGCCCGATAGCCGCGCCGTCGGCCGGTCCGGTGACGGGACTCGTGATTGGCCCGACGTCGGGACCGATAGGCTGGTTCACCGGGGCGTCGAACTCGAACCCGCCCTGAAAGCCCGATCCGAGGCTCGCGCCGCCAACGAAGAAGACGACCAGCGCGAGTTTGAGCCATCGACGGAGCGAGAACGGGAAGAGAAACGCCCGCGTCGCCTCGTATGCATCACCGATGTTCTCGACCGCGTAAAGTGACATACTATTAATGGGTATGAAGAGTATATCAGCCTACCGCTGCTACTAACTGATAGCTGATATTTATCGCCTCAGCGAAATCCTCATTTCACGTCGCCAGGATAAACAAGACGAAATGGAAGAGCAACGAGCAGTCGCGGCGTTCGTTGAAGAGTACGAACTGAACGGCGAGCCGGCGTTTCGAATTCTCGATCTAGCTGCCGAAGTCGGTGAAATCGCCGCGGATGCTACCGACTCAACCGATTACGGTGCGAAACCGGACGAACTCGACGTCGAAACGGACGAGATCGGCGACGCCCTGTTTTCGCTGCTCGCGGTTGCCGACGCACTTGATGTCGATGCTGGCGATGCTCTCGACGAAGCGCTCGAAAAATACGAGGCACGAATCACGGAAACGGGAAGTGCTGGGTCCGGTAGCTAACGCACTCTCACCCTTTCTCGACCGACTCGACTTCCATCAGCGGGTAACCGTCGTCCATCGCCATCCGTGCGGTGACGGTGCGCCCTTCGCGCACGACGACGATTTTCACGGTCATGAATCGGCCGGTGAGTTCGGTGTAGTCGCCGTCGGCGGCCGCGGCGAGCGCGTCGTCGTCCATCTCGACGGTGACGGACTCGCAGTGGGGTTGATTCTCGATAGCCGCTTCCATCGCATGGGCCAGACTGTCCGCGCTGTCGGGGCTGACTGGCGTGCCGGCGAACTGGTGGTACAGCGAGCCGAACTTGATACCCACCTCGAAACACGCGATTTCGGCCCCCGTTGGCTCTGTATCATTGCTCTTGGAATCACTCATGAGCACGATTTTGGAGTGGTCGAACAAATGCGCTGGCAATCGAGCAGGTACAGCTGTTCGCCGATGAAATTCGACTCATGATGTACTATCTCGGTGACGACGGCTGACTCAAACGAGAGACCGCAACCACCCCGCCCACGCACCTCTCCAACCGATTCGCTCCGCTCACTCCGTTCGCGTCGCTCATCCCTCGCGCGAGTCACGCGCTCCGCGCGTTCCCGCGCGCCACCGCGTTCGATTTGGGGTGGTGCTTCGAGGAACGAGGGCGACGGACGACAGCGGGCCTGTCGCGGTCTCTCACGGAATCCATTTAGGTGCGGATGGTCCAGTTCCCCTATGGATTACGAAGCCAGCCTTGACCGGGCGATGGACTCGGTTCCCGACCTCGACACGGGCGATTCGCGCCTCGACGTCCCCGATGCACAGGCCCAGAAGGACGGCGCGTTCACCCGCTTGACCAATCTCGGCAGCGTCGCCGACGCGCTCTCGCGCGACCCCGAGCACCTCCACCGGGTCATCCAGCGCGAACTCGGCACCAACGGCCAGTTCACTGGCGACCGCGCGCGCTACAACGGCTCGTTTTCGGGGTCGGACTTCGACGCGGCCATCGACAGTTACAGCGAGGAGTTCGTCATCTGCTCGGAGTGCGGACTCCCGGATACCCGACTGGAGATGGAGGGACGAACCCAGATGCTGCGCTGTGAGGCCTGTGGCGCGTTCCGCCCCGTCGAGAAGAACACCGGCTCCCAAGAGACCAAACAGCGCCCCGACGTCGAGGAGGGCCGCACCTACGAGGTGAAGATCACGGGCACGGGTCGCAAGGGCGACGGCGTGGCCGAGCAGGGCAAGTACACCATTTTCGTGCCCGGCGCACAGGAGGGCGACGTCGTGAACATCTACATCGAGAACATCAGCGGGACGCTGGCGTTCGCCCGACTGGCCTAAGAAAACCGCACGGTACTTACCGATCCCTTCCCGATTTCCACTCGAATGGCGGGGAGGCCACAGGAGCCGACGGTACTACTCACCGGCGCGTCCGGGCGCGTCGGTCGCGCGATCGTTGGCCGGCTCGGCGATGCCTACGACTGGCGACTGGTCGACCGCGAACCGCCGACCCCCGACTCAGAGCATATCTATCTCGTCGCGGACATCACCGACGAGGAGGCGATGGTCGAGGCGATGGCCGACGTCGACGTCGTGGTCCATCTCGCCGGCGACCCCCGGCCCGAAGCGCCGTGGGACAGCGTGCTCGAAAACAACATCGACGGCACCCACTCCGTGCTCGAAGCGGCCGCGAGCGCCGGCGTCGAGAAGTTCGTCTTCGCCTCCTCGAACCACGCCGTCGGTGGGTACGAGACCGACGAGCGAACGCCTGACCTCTACCGCTCGAACGACGACTTCCGCCTCGACGGCAGCGAACTCCCGCGTCCGAGCAACCTCTACGGCGTGAGCAAGGCCGCCGCCGAGACCCTCTGTCGGTACTATCACGACGAGTACGGGATGAGCGTCGTCTGTCTTCGTATCGGCAACCTCACGAAAAATCACCCGCCCGAAGGCTACGAGCGCGGACAGGCGATGTGGCTCTCCTACCGGGACTGTGCGCACCTCTTCGAGCGCGCCATCGAGGCCGAGTACGACTACGAGATCGTCTACGGCATCTCGGACAACGACCGGAAATACTACTCGCTGGAGCGCGCCCGCGAGGTGCTCGGCTACAACCCGCAGGACAACTCCGCAGAGTACTAGACCGCGAAATCAACTGGGTGTGACGGCGTTACTCGGCACACGGCGGGAAGCCGACCGGCTGGAGGAACAGCCGCTTGCTATCGGGAGCCAGTTCGTCCCAGTCGACGCGCCCTCGTTCGACGATGTGCTCGGGATCGAGCGCCGAATCACTGAGCACGGTGTAGGCGGTGAGTTCCGGGAGACGGAGTTCCGGTCCTGCGTGGGCCTCCTCGGTGCCGGCGTCCTCGGCGGGAGCGGCACAGAGGTCGGGCAGCGGCTCGGCCGCGGGACCGCTCACCTCGCCGACGACGATGCGCATGACCATCCCGAAATATTCGTGGGGCGCACAGTTCATCTCGTAGACGCCCGGTTTCTCGAAGGTGTACAGCCAGTAGCCGCCCGCCGGCAGCATCGGCCCCGAAAACGGCGGCACCAGTTGTGGGACCCGTCGTTGGAACCCGAACTGTGGGTGATAGGCCACCACGTTGTGATGGGGCGTCGCCATCGTGAACTTCACCGTCTCGCCCGGTTCGACGAACAGGCCAGTGGGTTCGAAGTAGAACTCCGGAATCGGGACGTCCTCGTGCGGGCGAATCAGTGCCTGCACTTCGTGGTCGGGTTCGACGGGCGGGGCGACCCGCGCCGTCTGCGAGGAAAAGCCATAGACGGGGTGGACCTCGTGACCCGAGATGAGCGGGTTGTCGAGGGCGAGGCGTTCGGCCGGAATCGGCCCGTCCCCGCCGCCCCCATCGTTGCCGTGTGCGCGGCCGAGGCCGCTGAACGCCGCGATGCCAGCACCCATCCCGAGTGCCCGGAGGACGCCGCGCCTGCCGAGGGCGTGTTCGGTGTCGGTTCCGCCGCCGACCGCTTTGGTGGTTGTGGACATAATCCAAGGGAACGATTGCCATTATAGATATTAACTGTTTCTACGAACGGACTTCTCGGTACGTCTACCCAGCCAAAAGTGGATGCCGTGAGGGAATCAAGACGCCTCGAACAGTCCGTCGACGTCGCGCTCGCGCGCTGCTCGCCGGTCGGTGTGTTCGGCGAGGCGCTGGTGGACGATAGCGCGATTCCCGCCGCGCGCGAAGTCCATCACGAGCGTGACGAACGGACTCGTCTCTCGGTCGGCGTCGAGGTCGGCGCGGGCGTATTCGACCGCGCGCTCGACCATCGCTTCGTCGTACTCGCCCGTTTCGGCGAACACCGCGGCGGCGACTGCGCTCGCGTCGAAATCGAGGTCGGCGAGTCCGAGCGCGCGCCCCTCGTGGGTGAGTCGAGGAGGTGGTGCGCGCTCGATGCGCTCGGGGTCCGCTCGGAGCGCGGCGAGAGACGTTCGCACCGAAGCGATGTCGACGCCGCGATAGGGGGAAGGAAGCGGTGTGAGGTACTCGCGGGCGCTCTCGGCAAGACCAGTAGCGCCGACCCAGTTGCGATTCTGTGCGTGGTGGACCGCCGCGGTGAACTGGATAAGTCCGTGGAGGAATCGTTCGTCGTTGCCCGCGAGGTCGAGCCAGCGCTCTTCCCATGCGTCGTGGGCGGCGTGGTAGTTGCCGGCGTTGTAGATGGCGATGCCGGCACGGAGATGTGCTCTCATGGGGGTCCGATTCGACGGCCGGGCGACTCAGGCGATGTCCTCGCGGTCGGCGAGGTGGTCTTCGAGCAGCGCGACGTTGCGCTTGTTCGCCTTCCAGACGGCGTCGACGAGCGTGCCGAGCACCGGCACGCCCCCGGCGATTGTATCGAGGGCGACGTTCAGCATCATCTTGAGTGTCGTCTTGGGAGGGACACTGAGCCGGGCGGCCTCGGCGACGATGTACAGCGACAGCACCGCGCCGGCGGCGTCGCCCGAGACCGGGGCGATGCTGAGCAGTGGATCGAGACCGACGCGGTAGTTGATGATGGGGATCTCGACTGCCTCGTCGAGCAGTCGTGCCATCCTTCTGGTTCGCTTGAGGGCCGCCTGCTCGCGGCGCGTCAGCGACTCCATGTCGAGGTCGTCGGTCATACTTGAGGGGTGGGTCCCTGTACGGATAGGTGCGTTGCAAGCCATTGCGGGCGACCCCGGCAGAGGGTGATCGGGGGAACGGCTATGGGCCGGCGGACGGGACTGGAAGCATGGCCCGCGAACACTTCGAGGACGTCGAGGTCGGCGAGACACGAACGTTCGGCGAGCGCGAAGTAACACGCGAGGAGATCCTGGAGTTCGCCGAGCGCTACGACCCACAGCCGTTCCACACTGACGAGACGGCCGCCGCCGACTCCCTTTTCGGGGGACTCATCGCCAGCGGCTGGCACACCGCCGCGATGACGATGGAACTGCTCGTCACGAACGTCTTCACCGACTTGGCGGCCACGGGCGCACTCGGCGTCGACGAACTGCGCTGGCCCAGTCCCGTGCGTCCCGGCGACACCCTGACCGTGCACACCGAAGTCATCGACACCGAGCCGTGGAACGAGGAGTTGGGGCTCGTGAGGAGTCGGACCACGACGCTCGTCGACGGGGACGAGGTCATGTCGATGGTCGGGCTGGTACTCTACGAGCGCCGCGAGCGCTAGGAGCCGAGGACGAACAGTCCGACGCCGGCGAGGACGAACCCACCCGGTACCGCGAGCACGGTCGTCGGAATCGAGCAGATGCTCGCGCCGCCGTCGCGGCTGTAGACGACCGCTCCATCCGCGAGTTCGACGAACTGTACCTGACTCAGTCCACCGATCGCTTCGCCCGTCCGCGTACACGTCGCGGCCGGTTCGAGCACGGCCACGGCGGCGATGGCGACGACACCGAGCGCGACGACGACGATGCCGATTCCGGTTTTGGCGTCCATACATCGACACTGCATGGCACGGAAATAAATACCACGGGCCACGGTGGTTGCGAGCGCCGGATGAACACTGATAAGCGCCGCCGTCGAAACGTCTGCATGACCGACCACGACCGCGAATACACGCTCACCGTTCGTCCGAACGCCACCCTTCACGTCGCGTACAGCACCGACGGGGGCCGGCTGGAGGGTGCCTTCCTCGCCGTCGAGTACGGCCGCGAGGGGCTGGACGGTGAGGAAGGTTCGGCGGAGGGCATCGAGTGGCGCGGCTACGAGGTCGCGCTCGCCCGCGACGGCGAGAACGTCCTCGGTAGCGACATCGAACGAGCACTCGACCGCGGCGTCGACCGCGTGCTCGACGGCGAGCAGTCGCTGGTCGATAGGGACCGACTCCAGCGCGCCGCGAGCGTGGCGGGCGACTACGGTCATCGGGCGAAAGCGGGCCTACACAAGCTCCGGGAACGACGTTCCGGCGAGGGAATGGACGTCGAGACGCCTGAGACGGTACAGGTACCCGGACCGGGCGGTGCGACCATCGACGTCTCGCTGTCGGCGACCGAGGCGGCGTTCGATCTCTACGAGGACGACGGCGCAAACTGGCGCTGGCGACTCGTCGGCGACGACGGCGACACGCTCGCGGTCAGCCCTGCGGGTTACGACTCGCGCGAAGCGGCCGAAGAGACCATCACCCACCTCAAGGCGAACGTGCTCGGCGCGGACATCGAGACCTGATTTTCCTTCAACCGGGTTCGGGCGCGCGTAGTGCCAGCACGACTCCCACGACGGCGACGCCGCCGGCGACGAGGAAGGCCGGAGCGTAGCCCGCACTGTCGATGATCGCGCCGCCGGCGATGGGGGCGGCGAACGCGCCGAACAGTCCGATGCTCGTCAGCAGCGAGACGGCCGTGGTCCGCACGGTCGGGGGAACGATCTCGGCGATATAGGAAAAGAGCAGGCCGGTGACGAGCTGGATGGCGAAGCCGACGACGACCAGCGCCGCGACGACGAGTTCGAGCCGCGAGACGAGCGCGAAGGCGACGACGGCGGGCGTGGCGACGGCGAACGACGCGACCGCGACGGGGCGGCGTTTCCCGTCGAAGAGCCGTTCGGAGACCGCGCCGCTGGCCGAGCGGGCGACGGCTCCGATGGTCGGAAAGAGTGCGGTGAGCAGGCCGCTGGCCGCTAGCGAGATGCCGAACCCGTCGACGAGGTAGCTCGGCAGCCACGTGTTGACGAACAGGTAGAGCGAGTAGGCGAGAAAGCAGAGCACACAGACCGTCCAGACGCCGCTGTCGGTGAACAGGTCGAGCAGTCCCGTGCGGTCGGGCGCGTCCGTCTCGACGCCGGGGACGTGCTCTCGGGTCGCGAGCAGGAACACGACGACGCCGGCGACGCCGATGGCGGCGTAGGTGGGAAGGATCGCGGGCCAGCCGGCGACGCTCTCGACGAGCGGGCTGCCGAACTGACCGAGCGCGAAGCCAACGGGGGCGCTCGCGGTGAACACGCCGACGGCGGTCGCCCGGTACTCGGGCGCGACGGCGCTGCCGACGCTGTTCGCGCCGGCGTTCCAGAAGATGACGTAGGAGAGACCCCCGAGCACGCGCGAGGCGAGCAGCCAGAGAAAGGCCCCCGCGGTGGCCGCATACCAGCCCCAGACGCCGGCGACGACGAGCGCGAGCGTGCCGAAGACGACCGCTCGGCGCACCGAAAACCGGTCGAGCGCGATGCCGACGGGAACGCTGGTGACGACCGCCGTCGCGTACATGACGCTGACGAGCCAACCCGCCGCGCTCGCGCCGAGACCGAGCGACTCCTGGATGACCGGGAGCACGCTCGCCGGAGCGATCTCGTAGGCCGCGGCGGCCATCGAGAGCAGGAAAAAGCCGACGAGTAGCCCTGCGGTCTCGCGTCGGGTCCCGCTGTTCGTGTTCGCTTCGTCGTTCACGGGTTCTGTGCTCGATTCTCGGGGCTGTGTCAAACCGTTTGCCGTTTCACGTGGGACGGAAATCGGGGAGGCGACGCGGTGTGGAACCGCTCTGCTTGCCGTTTGTGCGCTGTCAAAGTCCTGGCGGAGTCCTGCGCGAACGCAGTGAGCCGCAGGGCACGCCAAGACGCGAACGAAATGAGTGAGCGTCCTGGCGGAGATTTGAACTCCGGTCACCGGCTCCGCAGGCCAGTAGGATAGTCCACTACCCAACCAGGACTCACTCTCCGATAGCCGCCATCCAGTTAAACCCGTTACGATTCCGGCCCCGCAGCGAGAGCCACTCCCGCGGGCCACAAGAGCCATAGTTCCGCCGGTCGGGGTGGTGATATGAAACGTCGCACGCTGCTCACGGCGGCCGCGCTCGCACTCACCGGCTGTCTCGGCGGTTCCGGCGACGAGGCGAGCACGGACGGGACGGCCACGCCGGCCGAACCCACCGGCGAACCGAGCGCGACGCGCGGGGCGACGACCACGGCGGCCACACGGACGTCGACGGCCCGCACGGAACCGCGACCGGGGACCGAACCGAAACCGACGGGAACGGCCGCACCGACCGCCACGGAGCGCACGGACCGTGGGACCGAGACGACCGCCGGGACCGACACGACTGGGGTTGCGGGCGTCACGAGCCAGTCGTTCTCCGTCGAGAGCACGTCCGCCTCGCCGGGCAACGAGGCGAGCGTGCGCTTCGCCGATGGTGGCTCGCGCGTCGTCGTCACGGGCACCATCACCGGCTCTGACGGCTGTCAGACGGCGGTGCTCGATGGGATCACGATGACCGACTCCGGGCTGGAAGCGACCGTCGCCACCGAGACCGATGCGGACGCGGGCGCGGCCTGCTCGCAGGCGCTCGTCGGTATCGAGTACCGCCTCTCCATGACGCTCGAAACGCCACCGGAATCGGTGACGGTGGTCCATCGTGATGCGTCCGGTCGGACGGCGGTCACGACCGCCGAGCGCGGCGGCTGAAGTCTATCTACGGGTGTGCGACCACGATCAGAAATCGCGGAAAACCGACCGATGGCGGACGACTGCTCGGCGACGACAACGCTTAAGCGGACTCCGCGTGTGAATTCGGTCAATGGGTGCGATAGCGGACATCTACGCGGACCTCGATGCCGAGGTCCCCGAGACGGAGTTCCGCGAGGCCGTCGAGCAGAAAGTCGAGGAGATGGGCGGTCTCGCCGACGAGGAGACCGCCGCGATGCTCATCGCCCACGAACTCTCGGACGGCGAGATCGAGGGCGTCGCGGACGTCGAGGCGGGCATGGAGGAGGCGAAGTTCGCCGCGAAAGTCACCAGCATCGGCGAACTTCGGACCTTCGAGCGCGACGGCGAGGACGAGGACGGGAAGGTGGTCAACGTCGAGGTGGCTGACGAAACAGGAAGGGTTCGAGTCGCCTTCTGGGACGAGCGCGCCGAGGGAGCCGTCGAGGAACTCGAAGTCGGCGACGTGCTCAAGATCGCCGGTCGCCCGCGCGAGGGGTACAACGGTATCGAGGTCAGCGCCGACCGGGCCGAACCGGCTGACGTCGACATCGAGGTGGACCTCGACGGCGCGGACACCATCGAAGCGCTCACGCTCGGCGAGTCAGACGTCACGCTCACAGGGATGGTCCTCGACACCGATACCATCAGGACCTTCGAGCGCGACGACGGCTCGGAAGGGAAGGTGGCGAACCTCACGCTCGGCGACGAAACCGGACGAGTGCGGGTGACGCTCTGGGACGACCAAACGGAGCGCGTTGAGGAACTCGATCCGGACACGACCGTCGAACTCGTCGACGGCTACGTGCGCGAGCGCGACGGCGACCTCGAAGTCCACCTGAGCGCGCGCAGCACGCTCGAAGCGGTCGACGCCGACGTCGAGTACGTCCCCGAGACGACGCCCATCGAAAATCTAGCAATCGATACGACGACCGACATCGGCGGCGTCGTCCGCTCGGCGGACCCGAAGCGCACCTTCGACCGCGACGACGGCTCGGAGGGACAGGTCAGGAACGTCCGCCTGCAGGACGACACGGGCGACATCCGCGTGGCGCTCTGGGGCGAGAAAGCCGATCGGGAGATCGCCCCCGGCGACGAGATCCAGTTCACGGACGTCGAGATCCAAGACGGCTGGCGCGACGACCTCGAAGCCTCCGCGGGTTGGCGCGCGAGCGTGTTCGCCATCGACGGCGGAGCCACGACGACGGACGGAAGCGACGGCGATTCGGCGGAGGGATTGGCTGCGTTCGCCGGCGACGGAGCCACGGACGAAACCGACGACACGAACGCCGAATCCGACGCCGAAAGCGGGGCGGACGCGGCGGCCGGGACCGACACCGAGGCGGCGAGCGGGGGGTCGACGGAGTTCACCGGGACGGTCGTCCAGGCCGGCGACCCGGTCGTGCTCGACAACGGCAGCGAGACGATGCGCGTCGAGACGAGTATGGATGTTCATCTCGGCCAGGAACTCACCGCTCGCGGGCCGGTCTCCGAGGGACGACTCGACGCCGAGGACCTGTTCTGACCCGAGGGTACGGAAACGCTTAAGAGCGAAACAGACCCCCGTATGGCCATGAGTGTCGAGCTCCCGTTCGCCCCGGTCGACGCCATCATCCGGCGGCACGCGGGCTCGTTGCGCGTGAGTAGCGAGGCGACCGAGGAACTCGCACGCCGGATCCAACAGCGTGGCGCACGGCTCGCCAGCGAGGCCGCGACGCGGGCGACCGACGAGGACCGGAAGACGCTGCGCGTCGCGGATTTCGACGGCAGTCGATCACCGGACCCGGAGCTTCCGGTCGCGCCCGTCGACCGCATCGCTAGGCTCGACATCGACGAGCGCTATCGCGTCTCGATGGACGCCCGGGTCGCGCTCGCGGGCATCCTCGAACGGTATGCGGGGCACGTCGCGGCGGCCGCGGCTGTCCTCGCCCGTCATGCCGGTCGGCGGACGATCACGCTCGCGGACGTCGAGACCTACTTCGAACTCGAACCGTACTACGAGGAGGCGTCGTGACTCGAATCGACGGTCGCGTGAGTGTCGTGGGGGCGTTCGGATGAGGTTCGGCTATTCGAGCGACTGTCTCGATCACGACCCCGGCCCGCGCCATCCCGAGAGCCCCGACCGCCTGCGCGCCATCCGTCAGGCCCTCTCCCATCGCCACGGCGTCGAGTACGTCGAGGCCGACGCGGTCACCGCCGAACAGGCTCGTACCGTCCACGACGACGACTACATCGAGGAGATCCGCGAGTTCTGTGCCGACGGCGGCGGCCAGTGGGACCCCGACACGGTGGCCGTCGAGGCCACGTGGAACGCGGCGCTCAAAAGCGCCGGACAGGCCGTCTGGAGCGCCCACGAAGCGCTCGACGGTGCCGGCGGACGCGGGACGCCCTTTGCCATCGGACGACCGCCCGGCCACCACGCGGTCGCCGACGACGCGATGGGCTTTTGCTTTCTCAACAACGCCGCCATCGCCGCTCAGTCCGCGCTTGACGCGGGTGCCGAACGGGTCGCTATTCTCGACTGGGACGTCCACCACGGCAACGGCACCCAGGACATCTTCGCCGAGCGCGGCGACGTGTTCTACTGTTCGATCCACGAGCGCGGGCTGTATCCGGGTACCGGCGAGGCGAGCGAGACCGGCACGGGCGACGGCGAGGGGACGACGGCGAACCTGGCTTTCCCGGCCGGCGGCGACGACGCGGCCTATCTCGCGGCCGTCGACGACGCCTTCGCGCCGCTGCTCGCCGACTTCGACCCCGATCTCCTGTTGGTGAGCGCGGGTTTCGACGCCCACGAACACGACCCCATCTCGCGCATGAAAGTCTCGACGGAGGGGTACGGCGTGCTGACCGCCCGCGTTCGCGCGCTCGCCGGGCGCTGCGGGGCGGGACTCGGGTTCGTCCTCGAAGGCGGCTACGGTCTCGAAACCCTCTCGGAGAGCATCAAGAAAGTGAACGAAGTCTTCGACGGCTACGACCCCGTCGAACCCAACGGCGGGGTTGACGACCGGATGCGGTCGGTCATCGACGACGTGCGGACGGCTCATGGTCTCGACGGAACGTAATCAACAGCATCGACAACAACAGCAGCCACCGAGGAGTACGCTGATCGGGACTTCGACGGTCGTTTCGAACTGGTCGGCGAGCGATTCGACATCGACGTTACAGCAGTTTTGCCCTGCCATCGCGTTCGAACGAACGCGCTTCGATCGCTTAAAAAGTTCAGTTTCTCGATGAAAACGAGGTTTCCGAATGAACCGGGCGCGAGGATTCAGGTGTCGGCGTCACGGAGGGATGGTATGGACGAACCCCAGCCCGAACGCGCCGTCGCCGAGTCGTCGGAGCGCGCCGAAGAACCGACGGAGTGGCTGGCCGTCTGGCACGGTCTCCACCGGGCGCTGAGCGGAAAGTGGGCGATGCACGTCCTTCGTCTGCTCTTCGACGGACCGCGAGGATTCAACGAGATGCGCCGCGAACTCGACGGACCGACGGCCAAGACGCTCTCCGAGCGTCTGACCGAACTCCGCTGTCACGGTCTCGTCGAGCGTCACGTCGAGGCGACGTCGCCGCCCATGACGCGGTACGAACTCACCCCTGCCGGACGGCGGTTCGTCGCGGTGCTTCGGGAACTGGAGACGGCAGTCGATCTCGTCGAATGTGGCTGCGATACATCCTGTGAGATAGTCACTGTGGACGCCGAACGAACGGCGGCCGTCACCGAGGAGTGCTGATCACTCGTCGGACGCCGAGAACGCTCGATGCGCATCAGTGACGAATCGAGGCAGAAACAGCGTGATCACGGACTGGGTGCGAAGTAGTCGGCGAGTTCGTCGCCGAACTCCTCGGTGAGCGCGGCCACCTCGTCGGCCGTGAGGACCGAGTACCCGTCTTCGAGTGCGCGCTCGACGTCGACGCCGAGTGCCACGCCGTCGAGACCGTCGTCGAGGAGTGCGTATGCGGTGCGGAACGCGCGGTCGCGCTCGACGACGTAGCGCTCGCCGTCGACGAACGGTCCGTAGCAATCGGCGTTTTCGTAGGTCTCGTAGAAGCGCTCGGCGTGCTCGCGCGTGCTCACCGGCGGCCCGACGTGGCGCTCGACCCTTGGAAGATCGGCGACGGCGAGTTCGTAGAACAGCACGCCCGTCTCCCGGGCGAACGCCCGCGAGCGAAGCACCTCGAAACCGTGCTCGTCGAGG
The DNA here is from genome assembly GCF_000755245.1 of Halococcus sediminicola. NCBI lineage: Archaea > Methanobacteriati > Methanobacteriota > Halobacteria > Halobacteriales > Halococcaceae > Halococcus > Halococcus sediminicola. The sequence goes on from NZ_BBMP01000022.1 coordinate 731,415, forward strand.
GCGGTGCGAACACCCGTGAGCGACTTTTCGAGTTGGGGGTAGAGCTGGTCGTCGACGATGGCCGGTGCGTCGAAGCGGACGGCGACCGGCGTCGTGGCGCGGCGGTCGATCTCCCGGCGCACGTCCGCGGCCGACAGCGGTGTCGGCGCGTCGCTCTCGAAGTGGTCCTCAGCGGGGTCGGCGAGCAATCGGCGTGCGTGATGCTGGAAGCGCGCAAGGCTCGTGGGCGAGAGCACCGCCGCGACGTTGCGCTCGGGATCGGTGGGGTCGACCATCACGAGCGGGTCGTCGAACGTTCGGCTGCCGTGTCTCTCCGGGTCGAAGCGAACGGGTGGCTGCCAGTCGGCGGCCGCCCCGACGAGACTTCGAAAGTCACCGTGTTCGAGGGTCAGGAGTTCGGTGAGGTAGCCCGAAAAGCCCCTCGTCCGGAGGTCGCTGCCGTAGACGTCGATGGCCGAGAGAAAGCGTTTCGTGAGTCTGACCTCCGTCACGAGCGCGTCGTCGAGCCGGGTTTCGAGATAGCGGGTGTGGAAGGGCGTGCGATCGACCGCCGAGCGGATGGCGGTCGCGCTCGAAACGCGATAGCAGGGCACGATATCGACGCCGAATCCGTCGAACTCGCCAGTGACGTAGGGGTGTTCGGCGTACTCTTCGTGGCCGTCGGGAAGCACGGCGTGGCCGACGGCGAGACCGTGGCGTTCGAGGTTCTCGCGCGGGAGGTCCGGGGGAAATCGTACGAACAGGTCGATGTCGCGGTCGCCGGGCAGCCACGTGCCGCGGGCAGTCGAGCCGACGTGACGGGTGTCGGCCTCGGCGGAGAGGTCCTCGATGGCCGCTGTGGCGCGCTCGCGGAGGCTGGCGGTCGCGGCGTCGAGGCGGGTACGTTCCGCCGCGGTGGGCGTCACGCGCTCACGGACCTCCGCGAGGAGCGTATCGAGGGCGTCGGTCATGTCGGCTCTCCCGCGTCGCCGGGCGAAAGCGTGTCGGTCGAAAACGAAACGGCTATGAACGAACTGCCACTCCGTCGAGATAGAGCCGCCGTAGCTCAGTTGGTAGAGCACCTGGTTGTTACCCAGGTTGTCCCAGGTTCGAGCCCTGGCGGCGGCGTCGAATTTCTACGAATTTCCTGATCCGTGAGGAATCGTCTCACGACGGGTGCATCACCCGATCCTCGCCAACAGACGCACTTTTATGCCATCACCGACGACTGTGCCCGTGGTCGGGCCCTTAGCTCAGTGGTGAGAGCGCTCGGCTCATAACCGAGTGGTCGTTGGTTCGAATCCGACAGGGCCCATCTCCCGTCTTCCGCCGCGATTCGTGACTCGATAGCCATGAGCGGTTCACAAACGAGTTCCAGTATCCGTTTCAAAAAAAAAAACGAGTTATTCAGTTCCGTCGCGTTGCGAGTAGTGCGACCGCAAGCAGCGCAACGACCGCGACCGCGAGACCGAAGCCGGGACCGGACGAACTGCTGTCGCCGCTCCCGTTCTCGCCGCCGCTCCCGTTGCCGCTGGCAGCCGCCGTCTGGCCGTCACCGCCGGCCTCGGTGGCTGCTGCGTCGGTCGCCTCGCCACTGCTTTCGGTAGCAGCGTCGGTCCCCCCGCCGGTTCCGGCGCTGTCGGTCGAGACCTGTGCGATGTCGACGATGCGCCGACCGTCCTGCGTGAGCGGCGGGTCCTGCTGCCCGTCCGAGGAGACGAAGTCGAACTCGTCGTTACCGTTGCTGTCGGCGTGGACGACCGCCGTCAGCGACTTCGAGTCGTTGAGCGGTTCGTCGAGTTGGATGCGGATGTTGTCCGACGTGCCAGCGCTGAGCGGGTAGGAGGTGCCGATGATCTGATCCGTCTCGTTGCCCGAGCGGGTGCTGTCGTAGATGGCGACGAATCCCGCCTGGGGGAGCGTCGCGGACTGGACGACGACGCTCTCGCCGCTGCCGTTCTGGTCGTCGAACGTGACGCCCGTGCTGCCCGTTGCGGTGGCTCCATCACCGGTGCTCGTTTCGCTGCCGGCGTCGGTCGTCCCGGTCGGCGATTGCTGTGCGTGGTGGGAATCGGTGGCGGCGAGTGCGCCGCCCATGCCGGCACCCACGACCAGCAGCGCCGAGACGAGGGCGACGGCGACTGAACTCCGTTGCATTGCTGAATCGGCCTACAAATCCACGCAACATAAAAGTAGAGATATGCGTTCGCGGGCCGCACGTTTATTCCGTCGGCCACGTAGGGTGGGTATGAGCGACCTCAGCCTCGATTCGGCCCAACTGGAGCGCTACTCCCGACACATCATCATGGACGGGGTCGGTCCCGCGGGCCAGCGGTCGCTGCTCGACGCGCGCGTGCTCGTCGTCGGCGCGGGCGGTCTCGGCGCGCCGGCCATCCAGTATCTCGCCGCCGCCGGCGTCGGTCGGCTGGGAATCGTCGACGACGACGTGGTCGAACGTTCTAATCTCCAGCGACAGGTCGTCCACGGGGATAGTGACGTCGGCGCGAAGAAAGTCGACAGCGCCGCCGAATTCGTCGCCCAACTGAACCCCGACGTGACGACCGAAACGTACGATCAACGACTGACCCCCGAAAACGCCACGGCGCTCGTTGCCGAGTACGACTTCGTCGTCGACGGCTCGGACAACTTCCGCACGCGCTACCTCGTCAACGACGCCTGCACGCTCGCCGGGGTTCCCTTCTCGCATGGGGCCATCTACCGTTTCGAGGGACAGGTAACGACCTTCGACGGGAACTCACCGTGCTACCGCTGTCTGTTCCCCGAGGCTCCCCCCGAGGGAACGGTCCCCGACTGTGCGACGACGGGCGTGCTCGGCGTGCTCCCCGGTGTCGTCGGCTCGATACAGGCGACCGAAACGGTAAAATATCTCATGGGTGTCGGCGAGAGTCTAACCGGTCGGCTACTCTCCTACGATGCACTCGCCATGAGCTTCGAGGAACTCCCCATCAAACCGAACCCCGACTGCCCGATCTGTGGCGAGGATGGTATCGGATCGATGGACGACGTCGAGTACGCCGGTTCGTGTGCGGTCGCCGATTAGAGCTTCGCTGTCAGCGCCGACAGCGAGCGGGCGGCGTCAGTTGGTGGCCGCTCGAAGGCGTCGGGATGAATCACGCCAGCGAGATGTTCGAGCGAGTCGACCAGCCGGGTTCCGGGGCGGTTGACGTACTGGTGGCCGTCGATGGCGTACGCCCGGCCCTCCTGCACGGCAGTCAGCTCGTCCCAACCCGGTCGGGCGGTCAGGTCGGCGAGGTTCTCCGTAGTCTGGTCGAGGTCGAACCCACAGGGCGCGACGACCAGTATCTCGGGGTCGTACTCGCGAATCGCTTCCCATTCGACCGGACGCGAGGCCGCGCCGTGGTCGGCGATTCCATAGGAACCGCCGGCCATCTCCACCATCTCGGGGATCCAGTGGCCGGCGACCATCACGGGACTGGTCCAGTCGAGCACCGCCACGCGCGGGCGCTCGTCGGCCGTTTTAGCCGTTCGCTCGACCGCCCGGACGCGCGCTTCAAGGTCGGCGACGAGTGCCGCCGCCCGTTCTTCGGTTCCCGTCGCCGTGCCGATGCGATGGATGTCCTCGAACACGTCCTCGATGGAGTGGGGGTCGGTCGTGAGCACCTCGCAGTCGAGACCCAACTCGTCAACCGCCTTGCGGACGGCCACCGCATCGACCGCACAGACCTCACAGATGCCCTGCGAGACCACGAGGTCGGGGTCGAGGCGCGCGAGCGTGTCGAGTTCGATGGCGTAGACCCCGCCGGAGTCCTCGGCGTCGAGCACCTGCTCGTCGATCTCCCCGCTCGACGCCGTTGGATCGACCCGCGAGCGGTTGACGGCAGGTTTGTCGGCCACCCACGATGGATAGTCACACTCGTGGGAGACACCGACCGGTTCGATGTCGAGCGCGGCGACGATCTCGGTCGCCGACGGAAGCAGGGAAACGACGCGCATAGCGGTGGGAGGCGGGCGACGACCATAGCCCTTCGTGAACGGTTTCACCGCGCGAAACCAGTGGTCGGTATGGAATCGACGACGAGTGGGACCTTCCGGGTGCTCGAAAGCCCGCGCGACCCGGCGGAGCTACTGCTGCTCGATACGAGCACACAGGACCCGACCTACGTCACGACCGCGGGCTACGAGGATGACCTCGGGCGCGAAGTCAGTAACATCGAGCCGGGCAATCGCATTGCTGCGCGCCTCTCGTGGACGGACGGGATGCCGCGCTTCGTTGAAATCGAGGTCGAAACCCGGACCACGATCGCGTTCGCCGACGACGCGACCGGCATTTTCGAGGTGGCGCAGGAGACGTGGCAGGAAGCCGAACGCGAGGGGCAGGCGATGAACTCGCGGACCACGCGAAACACCGACAACGAGGCGAACGGGGTGGTCTACACGTTCGCCAAACAGGCGGGCCAGCGCGATCTCTACGAGGAGTTTCAGGACGGAATTACCCCTTTGGAACCGCTCATCGACCGGCTGGCCGAGAGTGCGGAGCCTCCTTTCGCGGTGTTCGTCCTCCGACCACGCGAGGAGCCGTTCGTCCTCGTGGCGCTCGCCACGGAGCGGGACGGCCAGTTCGCCACGACGATGCGCGAGACCTACGAGGGCCTCTGACGGACCGTTTATACGATGGGGCGCACAAACGCCGGCAGAATGCTCGACGAGGCAGACCGCAAGGACCTGGAGAACGTTCGGCTGCGACTGCGCGTGCTGAGCGGCATGCACAAACTCGACGCCATCGAGAACGCCGACGACCTCTCCGAGCGCGACGCGGGCGAAGCCGAGGGCAAGAGCGTCGCCTACGGAAAGGCCGCCGACCACATCGCGGCGCTGCTCGACGGCGAATACGGACAGGAAAGCGTCACCGAACTCGTCGCCGACCTTCCAGAAGAGTGGAGCATGAACCTGCTGCGGTATGCCGCCTACAGCGAGCGCACCGACGACTAGTCGGAGGTGACGGCGACTTCGCCCTCTGGCTGCTCGGTCTCGGCACTGACTGCCTCGCGGGCCTCGCGCTCCTCTTCTTCTTTCTTGTTCTTGATCTTCTTCATCCGGAAGATCTCCTCGCGCTCCTGCTCTTCGAGTTTCTGCTCGATGTACTCCTGTGACTCCTTGAGTTCGGGCAGGAGCTTGAATTCGAGCGCGTTGACCCGCCGTTTCGTCGTCTCGATCTCGTTCAACATCTTCTTCATCGCCGTCTCGACTTCGGCGGCGAGGACGATGGAGTCGATGAGGTCCTCGTAGGCGTCGGCGGCCTCGTCGATGTGGGCGCTCGTCCCCAAAATACCGTAGCCGCGCTCGTCGAGACCCTTCTTCACCTTCGAGGACTCGATCTGGGGCACGACCACGCCCATGATGTTCTTCGACTGGATGGTGATTTCGGGGTGCTCTTTGAGCGCCGCCGCTGCACCGCGCACCGCGAGGTCGCCCTCCATCGCGCGCGCCATGTCGATGGTCTCCTGAGCCTGCTCGTAGTCCTCACCGAGGCCCGAACGGACGTCTTGAGCCTGATCGAGGATGTCCATGAACTCCATGATGAGACCGTCGCGTTTCTGCTCCAAGGTGTCGTGGCCGCGCTCGGAGAGGTCGATGCGGTCCTCGATGGCCATCAGCTCCTTGCGCGTGGGTTTGACGTCGTTTGCCATTGGAAGAATTACTCGACCGAGGTCCTTAAGCTTCGGCCTCGGACTCGACTGCGCTCTCGTCCTCTTCGCTCGTCGATTCCTCGTCCGCCTCGCCAGTGTCCTCGCGGTAGTACTGCTCGATGAGGTCCTCGTCGATGCGGTTGAGCGACGACTTCGGCAGCGTCGAGAGTAGATCCCAGCCGATGTCGAGGGTCTCCTCGATGTCGCGGTTGTTGTCGTAGCCCTGATCGACGAACTCGCTCTCGAACCGGTCGGCCAGATCGAGATAGCGGTTGTCCTGTTCGGACAGCGCCTCGCGACCGACGATGTTCACCAGATCGCGCAGGTCTTCACCCTCCGCGTACGCCGCGTAGAGCTGGTCGGAGACGTCGCCGTGATCTTCCCGAGTGAGGCCCTCGCCGATACCGTCGTCCATGAGTCGAGAGAGGCTCGGCAGGACGTTGACCGGCGGCTGGATGCCCTGCGAGTTGAGATTCCGGTCCATCATGATCTGCCCCTCGGTAATATATCCTGTGAGGTCGGGAATCGGGTGCGTGTCGTCGTCGCCGGGCATCGTCAGGATCGGGATCTGCGTGACCGACCCCTCGCGGCCCTTGATGCGGCCCGCACGCTCGTAGAGCTGGGCGAGGTCGGTGTACATGTAGCCCGGATAGCCACGCCGACCGGGCACCTCCTCGCGGGCGGCACCGATCTGGCGCAGCGCCTCGCAGTAGTTCGTCATGTCCGTCAGAATGACGAGCACGTGATAGCCCTTCTCGAAGGCGAGGTATTCGGCCGTGGTGAGCGCGAGCCGTGGCGTGATCTGACGCTCGACGGCGGGGTCGTCGGCGAGGTTCGAGAAGACGACCGAGCGTTCGAGCGCGCCCGTGCGCTCGAAGTCAGCGAGGAACTCGTTGGACTCCTCGGCGGTGATACCCATCGCACAGAACACCACGGCGAACTCCGCGTCGTCCTCGTCGCCGTCGGTGTCCGTGTCGGTGTCGTCGCCAGCCTCGTCTTCGATCTCCTCTGGCACCGTCGCTTGGCGGGCGATCTGGAGCGCGAGGTCGTTGTGTGGCAGGCCGGATGCCGAGAAGATGGGGAGCTTCTGGCCTCGAACGAGAGTATTCATCCCGTCGATGGCCGACACGCCGGTCTGAATGAACTCCTCGGGGTACTCTCTTGCGGTGGGATTGATGGCCGAGCCGATGATGTCCTCTCGCTCCTCGGGGACGATCTCGGGACCGTCGTCGATGGGACGACCCGAGCCGTCCAACACTCTGCCGAGGAGGTCCTCGGTGACGGGCATCTTCATCGTCTCGCCGAGGAACCGAACGGAGGCGTCACGATTGATGCTGCCGGTGCCCTCGAAGACCTGGATCGAAGCGAACTCCTCGCTCGATTCGAGCACCTGTCCGCGTTTCTGTTCGCCGTCCGGTAGCTCGATCTCGACGATCTCGTCGTAGCCCACCGGCTCGTCGATCTCGACGAACACGAGTGGCCCACTGATCTCCTCGATGGTTTGGTATTCTTTCATCTGTGGTAGTCTCAGTATTTCTCCCGGAGCTGGCTCTCGATGCTCGACTCGATGTCGTCGATGAACTCCTCGTACTCTTCGGTCGTGCCGATGCGGTTCAGCCGCGGTGCGGCGTCGATGGCCGTGATCTCCTCGACAGGTACCCCAGCGTCGAGCGCCGCGAACGCCTCGTCGTTGTAGGTCCTGATCGCCTGCATGATGAGGTAGGTCTTCTCCGGCGCGGAGTAGGCGTCGGTGTCGTCGAGCGCGTTCTGCTGGAGGAACGCCTCGCGCAGGTAGCGCGCGATGTCCAACGTGAGGCGCTGGTCGTCCGGCAGCGCGTCTTCACCGACTAGCTGGACGATTTCTTGGAGCTCCGACTCCTCGTCGAGCGTGTCGATGGCCCACTGGCGCACCTCGGGCCAGTCCTCGGCGACGTTCTCGACGAACCACGGGTCGAGCTGGTCGCGGTAGAGCGAGTACGACTCGTTCCAGTCGATCGCCGGGAAGTGCCGGCGCTCGGCGAGATCCGCGTCGAGCGCCCAGAACGTCTTTACGATGCGCAGCGTGTTCTGGGTGACGGGTTCGGAGAAGTCGCCGCCCGGCGGGGAAACCGCGCCGACCGCCGAGATCGATCCTTCGGTCCCGTTGATGTTCTGGAAGTAGCCCGCGCGCTCGTAGAACTCCGAGAGGCGCGCCGCGAGGTAGGCCGGATACCCCTCCTCGCCGGGCATCTCTTCCAGGCGCGAACTGATCTCGCGCATCGCCTCGGCCCATCTCGACGTCGAGTCGGCCATCAGCGCCACGTCGTAGCCCATGTCGCGGTAGTATTCGGCGATCGTGATGCCCGTGTAGACACACGATTCGCGCGCCGCGACCGGCATGTTGGAGGTATTGGCGATGAGACACGTCCGAGACATGAGCGGCTTGCCCGTGTTCGGGTCTTCGAGGTCCGGGAAGTCGTCGATGACCTCCGTCATCTCGTTGCCGCGTTCGCCACAGCCGATGTAGATGACGATGTCTGCGTCGGCGAACTTCGCGAGGCTCTGCTGAGTGACGGTCTTCCCCGAACCGAACGGCCCCGGAATCGCGGCCGTCCCGCCCTTGGCGAGCGGGAACAGGCCATCCTGAATCCGCTGTCCGGTGATCAGCGGCGTGGTCGGCGTCTCCTTGTCGACCGTGGGGCGGGCCTCGCGCACCGGCCACTCCTGGTGCATCGTGACCTCCTCGCCCGAATCGAGTTCGACGACCGTCTCCTCGACGGTGAACGAACCTTCCTCAATTTCGACCACTTCGCCACCGTCGTAGTCCGGCGGCACGAGCACTTTGTGCTCGATGCTCTCGGTCTCCGGTACTGTTCCGACGACGTCACCGGCTTCGAGGTCGTCGCCCTCCTCGACTGTCGGCGTGAACTCCCACGTCTCGTCCATGTCGATGCCCGGTGCGTCGACACCACGGTCGAGGAACGCGCCCATCCGGTCTTCGAGCACGTCGAGCGGGCGCTGAACCCCGTCGTAGATCGAGTACAACATCCCGGGACCCAGATCGACCGAGAGGGGTTCGCCGGTGTTCGTGACGGGTTCGCCCGGCGCGATGTTCGAGGTCTCCTCGTAGACCTGGATCGTGGTTCGGTTGCCCTCGATCTCGATGACCTCGCCCATCAGCCCCTCCTCGCCGACGTAGACCACGTCGTTCATCCGAGCGCCGAGGTCCGTCGCCACCACCACGGGACCGCTCACGCTCGCAATCGTGCCGTCCTCGTTCGCCTGTGTATCGGTTGCCTGACTCATAAATTAGTTCTCGTCCATCAAGTCGATGCCGATGGCGCGTTTGATCTGCCCGCGCAGTCCGCCGCTGCCGGCCCCCTCGCCGCCGAGAGTCACCAGCGTGGGCTCGATACTCGTCTCGGCGTCCTGTCTGACACCCCGCGAGAGGTGTTCCATATCGTCGTCGGCCATCACGACGATGCCGATCTCCTCGTCATCGAAGACGCGCTCGACGGCCGCGTCGAGTTCGTCTTCTTTCTCGTCGTCGGGAACGTTCTCGAAGGCTCTGACGCCCGCGAGCCGAAAGCCCGTCGTGAACTCCGGGCTGCCGACGACGGCGATCTCCTGACTCATGGGCTGATACTGTGAACGCCACCCGTTTCGACCTGTCGGTTCATACCATCACCAGCTCCTCCTCGATGGTCTCGGGGTCCAGTCTGGCCTCCTTGCCGCGCGCGATGGCGCGAACGTTGTCGACCTCACGCATCTTCGCCAGCACGTAGGCGAACACCGGACAGACCGAGAGGGGATAGCGATTCGAGAGGCTCCGCGAGTATTCGAGCAGCGCGGCGTCGAGCGCGCGCTCGACACCCCGCAGACTCTCGGCCGATTCGAGTTCGCTCAGCGCCGCATCCAGGTCGTCACCGTAGGGACTCTCGCGCAGGCGCGCAACGAGTTCGTCGGTGTTCGAGACCAGTCCGCGGATCTCGTCTTCCTCGAACAGCCGTCCACCCGCGATGTAGTATTCGGCGGGGTCGACGTCCGCACCGCTGCGCGAGAGCCGCAGCGCGTTCTCGACGTTGCGGAAGTCGATCTCTGCTTCGAGGAAGTCGATGTACAGCTGTGTGGGGCGGTTCGGCTCCGCGGGAAGTCCCTCGATGAGCGCCTCGTAGAAGGCACGGTCGGTGGCGTTTTCGAGGGGCACGAGCACCGCTTGCTCCTCGTAATCACCGTAGGCTGCCGCGAGCGGCTCCCCGAAGAGCGTGTCCGCGAGGATGTCGACGACCGCCTCGATCGACTCCGCGCCGAGCAGGCGATCGATGCGCGCGTCCGAGAACTCGCCGGCGCGGATGAGGTCGGTCTCGACCGCCTCGCGCTCGGCGTCGGAGTACAGTCCTCGGATGACGGTCTTGATGTTCCACGCGTCGAACTGGCGGAGATAGCGCGCGATGTAGTCGTACAGCGGTCCCTCGGCGAACCGGAGCAGGTCGTCGAAGTGGTTCGCGAGGTTGCGGTGGAGGGCGTTCTCGATGAGGTCCACACCGGAGTACCGCGCACCGAGGGCGTTCATCGCCTCCTCGTACTCCGATTCCTCCATGAACCGGGCGATCTCGCCCGGCCCCATTCGGATCAACTTGCGATAATCGTCCTCGTCGAACAACTTCGCCCGGCGCGAACGGACGCGCGCGGTGACGTACTCGTAGTTCGAACTCGATGCGTTCGTTCGCGTGCTCATTGGTCGAACAGTCGGTCACTGACCGCTTTCAACTCCTCGTCCCAGACCGCATCGAACACCGAGTCGAAGGTGTTGTTCACCCGCACGCGCGAGGCCTCGTTCTCGGCGACGATGCCGCCGAGACACTCGACCGAACCGGCGTGGGAAAAGTCCTCGTAGTCGTCGAGGATCGACTCGATGAGGTCGGCGTCGTCGGCGCGGCCATACACCTCGATCGAACCGCCGTCGAACTCCCGCGCGGCATCGTCGAGCAGTTCGCGAGTCAGCGCCTCGCGCCGGTCGCCGGAGATGTCCGCCACCGCCGACTCGGCGCGCTCGCGGACCGCGGCGAGGCTGTCGCGGCGCGCTTCGAGGCGCTTTTGCTTTGCTTCGAGTTTCGCACTGGAGAGCTTCTGCTCGCGCTCCTGTTCGATGCGCGTTTCGAGGTCGCGCTCGCGCTCGGCGAGGATGTCGTCGGCGTCGGCTTGCGCCTCGGCGCGGATCTCCTCGACGCGCTCGTCGGTCTCGCGCTCGATGCGCTCGGCGCGCTCTCGGGCGTCGTCTTTGATGTCTTCGGCGACCGTATCGAGACTCATTGGTTGGAAGGCGTTACTGCAAGAACAGCGTGACCAGCGTGAGGAGCACGATCGTCTCCGGCAGCACTGTCATGACGAGTGCGATACCGAACGAGATCGAGTCCTCGGCGAGCGCGCCGATCGCGGCCGCACCGATACCGCGCTCGGCGTAGCCCGCGCCGAAGCCGGCCAGCCCGACTCCGAGCGCCGCCAGCCCGGTCCCGGTGATCGCCGGGCCGCCACCTTGTTGAAGCAGTACCATCGCGTCGATGAACGCAGCCGTGAGTTCGAGTCCTATCATGGGTTTTCCGTTGCGTGTTCGCTTGCTTCCGAACAGTGCCTACTCCCGCTACTGGATTCATAAAGCTTCCCAAAAAATTCCAGCAACCGTGGATGGACAGCCTCATAAGGCCACACAGCGCACATCGAAGGATGGAGTGACACCCCGCGAAACGGGGAGGGAGTTCAGTTCTCGCCGGTGTGCTTTCGTTCGCGGCCGAAGGGCGTGTAGCGCTCGCCGCCGCCCTCGTAGAACTTGTTCAGGAACTCGACGTATTCGAGGCGGATGGCCTGCAGGCCGGCGCTGGTGATACCGAGTGCGAGCACGACCACGTGCCCGAAGACGAGCACTAGAACCCCACCGATGACGCCGCCGATGCCCATGTGGACTAGCCCGGGGAACATCAGTTCGGCGTTGGGACCGACCGTCGCCACGTAGTCCGGGCCGTGGTCGATGAGGAAGTGGAACTCCTGTGCGCCCGCGGGGCCCTCGCTGTAGGCCCCGAAAAAGAGCAGGTTGACGACGAAGGCCATCCCGGCCTTCGCCAGCAACACCGCCGCCAGACGGGTATAGGAGAGCACGTTTACGAGTACCTGCAGGCTTTCGAGCGCGCCCGAGACGATGCCCGGCAGCACGCCGAAGTGGCCCACCTCGCTGACGATGAACATGAGCACGCCGAGCAGGAATCCACCCACCAGCCCCACGAGACCGACCGTCGCCGAGAAGCCGGTGAAACCGAGCGCGAACGGTTCGCCGTTGAACACCGTAAAGAGGAACTCGGGCTTGGCGCTGGCGGCCGATTCGCTGAAGATCCAGATCCAGATGCCGAGCATGCGGATGAGCCACGACCCCGGTTCGAGCACCGCGGTGCGCAGACCGTCCTTCTGGAACTCCTCGACGAAGCCAATGATGTAGGCGACGGTCATGTGGAGCAGGCCGACGAGCAGGCTCACGACGAGCCAGAGCTGTGCCCACTCGATGCCGGCCGGCGACAGGCCCTTCTCGATCGGCGGGTGGCCACCCCAGACGACCTCGCCAAGCACGTGCAGGCCGAAGATCTCGCCGTAGAGAACCCCAAAGAGCATCGTGAACCCGCCCGCCCAGAGCGCGATCGCACCGAGGCTGCGGACGGCGTCGCTGTCGAAGCGTGTGTAGACGAGAAAGCCGATGGCGGTGTAGAGGATGCCGTATCCCAGATCACCGATCATGAACCCGAAGAAGGCCGGGAAGGTGAGGAACAGTACGACCGACGGGTCGAGTTCGGAGTACTTCGGTCGGTCGATGAGGTTGACGAGCATCTCGAACGGTCTCACCGGGTCGGGGTTCTCCTGGACGACCGGCGGCTCGCTGCCGGACATCGGCCGGTCCGCCTCGGTGCCGCCGTCGGTTTCGACCGCGACCCCGCCGTCGGCGGCCGTCTCCGGTTCGCCCCGCCCGCCCTCGTCGGCGTCGGTCGGTTCGCGGTCGACGAGGCGGCCGTCGCTGTCGTAGGATGCGCGTTCGAGTTCCTCGACCTCGCAGTGTTCGCCGACACTCGTTTCGAGTGCCTCGGCGAGGTCGACGAACTTCTCGGTGGGGATCCAGCCCTCGGCGACGAAGGCGTTCTGCGTGGTCGCAAACGAGAGCGGTGCCTCGCGCTTTTCGACCTCGATGGCGAGTTGCTCTTCGGCCGCCAACAGGAAGTCGGCGTGCTCTTCGCGGAGCGCGTCGATGTCGTCCTCGACGCTCTCGATCTCCCCGTCGAGGTCGGCGCGGCGCGCTTCGAGTTGTGAGACGTACTCCGTCGGTGCACCCTCGCCGTCGGGCACCTCGATGGCCGCGAACTCCGCGCCGACGAGCACGTCTTCGAGCACGTCCTGTTCGCCCTCGGCCGGCTCGGCGAACACCGCGATGGCGTCGCCCTCGGCGAACAGTTCGTAGCGGGCGACGTCGTCGGCGGCGTCGAGCGCGTCGCGGACGGCGCTCTCGTCGCCCTCGCCGACGCGCGTTTCGAGGTTCTCGTAGCCGGTGAGGAGGTCGAGGTCGATGCCGAGCGCCTCGATGGGGGCCATCGCGCCGATGCGCTCGTCGACCGTGCGACGCTCCTCGCGGAACTCCTCGCGGCGGTCGTCGAGCGTGTTGACCTCTCCACGGATCGATTCGAGCCGATCGTCGACGTCGACCGATCCTACCTGTGCCTCGCGGTCGGGATCCACGTCGAGGATCGACTGGAGCGAGCGGACCGTGACGAGGCGTTCGGCGGCCCCGTCAGCGCCGGCGATCGGGTCGCCGGGGTCGAATCCCTCCCACTCGCCGTCGTAGTCGGTCACGTGAACCAGTCGGAGATCGTGGATCGTCTCGATGACGTCGTCGAGCACGCGGTTCGCGCCGGTGACCGACACCCGGCTCATCCGTTCGGGCCTAAGCATGAACTCTCTCGACGAAGCGCTCGACGACGTACTCGACGGTTTCGTCGCGGCGCTCTCTGGCCTGTGCTTCGAGTTGCTCGCGTTCGTCCTCGCCCGCGGCGAGGATCTCCTCGCGCTCTCGTTCGATCTCCGCGCGGGCCTCCTCGAAGCGCTCCTGTTCGAGTTCGTCGGCCTCCGCGCGGGCCTGTTCGCGGATCTCTTCGGCCTCCTCGCGGGCCTCGGCGATGCGCTCTTCGCGCTCGGCTTTGGCCCGTTCGAGAATCTCTTCGGCCTCCCGCTCGGCACCCTGGATTCGGTCGAGGACCTCTGGTCTCGCCATTCTTCCGCGAGGGTTGTGTGAGCGGCTATTTGGTAGTTGCGAATGTCTCCGGTCATTGTGGTCCTGCTGTGCTGGTGCTGTGGGGCTATGCTGGTGCTTGTACTGACCGTGGCGCGTGCTCGTGCTCGTGTGCGAACGAAGTCTTGAGCATCGAGCGCGCACCGGCCCGAGGGATGAGCGACGCGAACGAAGTGAGCGGAGCGAATCGGTTGGGGAGGAATGTGGCTGTCGCGGGGCGGTGGTGGGCTGACAGGTATTGAACCGCGAGTGAATGAAATGAGCGAGCGGAAGTTTTTGGTCCAGATTTTTGCGAGGAGTGGTGGCCGACCGCAGGAAGGCCACCCGACGAGTAAAAAGGTGGGAGTTTATCCTACGGGCGGTCGGAGTGGGGGGCAATGGGTGTCCTCGAAAACAAGGCGCGGGCGCGAGTGTTCTACAAGTACCTCTCGAAAGTCTACGACGAGATCAACCCCTTCGTCTGGAACGAGACGATGCGGGCCGAGGCGCTCTCGCTGTTCGACATCGGCGAGGATGACCGCGTGCTCGATGTGGGCTGTGGCACAGGATTCGGGACCGAGGGCTTGCTCGAACACACCGAGCGCGTGCACGGCATCGACCAGAGCGCCCACCAGCTCGAACAGGCCTACGCGAAGTTCGGTAGGAGCGGTCCCGTCAAGTTCTACCGCGGCGACGCCGAGCGGTTGCCCTTCGCCGACGATGTCTTCGATGCGGTCTGGTCGTCCGGCTCCATCGAGTACTGGCCCGACCCCGTGGCGACGCTGCGGGAGTTTCGCCGAGTGGTGAAGCCGGGCGGCAACGTGCTGGTCGTGGGTCCCGACGCGCCGAAATCCACCCTCTTCGGCCGGCTCGCCGACGCGATAATGCTGTTCTACGACGAAGCGGAGGCCGACCGGATGTTCGACGCGGCGGACCTCGACGTGGTCGAACACCGCATCCAGCAGGCCAAGCCCGGCAGTCCACGAGCCATCACGACGCTCGCGCGCGCTCCCGAATAACTAACTGGCTACGCCCGCGCCGTCGATACTGGCTCTCCTTCGGCGTAGATCTTCACGGTTACGCGTGAGCCGGCGCTCGGCTGTGGCGAGTTCGTCGTGCTGGCGATGGTTAGCGAGGCCGTTTCACCGGCCGTCCAGCGGTCGTCGCTTTTCGCGTTGAACGGACCGCTGGGTGGGCCTCTGAAACCCGCTACCCCCGTTGCGGGAACGTCCGGCTGCTTTTCGAGTGGTTCGCCATCGATGGAGATTCTCACCGTGAGTTCGCCCACGTCGAGGGGGTCACCGCTGTGATGTGTGAGGTTGATCTCGTTCCCGGTGCGCTCGGCGGTGATGGCGGCCTCCGGCGCGTTTCCCCCATTATCGACACCGATGGCGAACGCACCGACCACCGCGGCGAGCACCACGGTGACGGCGACGAGCAGGACGACGCCGACCACCGGGGAGACTGCGCGGCGGGACACACAGCGGGTGGCCCTCTCTTGCTATTTCAACGTTCGTCTGTCGGGCGGGTGGTGCGTGTCGTCCGGTTCGTGGTCGGCGAGAACCCCGTCTCGATGCCGACGCGTCCTTCGTCCGTTTGTGCGACGACGGTGGCGGACTCGTGTGGGGCGACCGTCCAGAGGCGGCCGTCCGTGCCGGTGCGTCCGACGGTGCGGTTGGCGACGGTGATGCGTCCATCGACCGGTTCACCCGCACGGTTCGTGAGCGCGAGTTCGAGCGGGCCAGTAGGGTAGGTGCGGTTGACGGTCAAGCGGAGGTTGCCGGCGGTTTCGTGTAACGGCTCGGCCGTGGGCGTCCCCGAGAGACGCTTTCGTTGCTGTTCGGCGAACACCTCGCCCGAGCGGCGGTCGAGATGGGTCGTCAGTCGGCCGTGGCCGTAAAACAGCGTGAAGCGATAGATGCCCGCCCGGCGGTCGCCGCTCGAATCGGTCGTTGCCGAGTTATTCCACGTCCACGGATACCGCTCGGCCACGCGGTCGAGCGCGGCGGTGATGTCGGTCAGCTTGCCCGCCGCGGTGTCGTTGCGCTCGGTCGGCAGGTACGCCTCGCGGTAGTAACGCCCCTCGTCGACCGTCGCCAACACGACGCCCTCATCGGTGGTCTCGACGTACAGTTCGAGCGTTTCGAGCCGTTCGTCGGGGGCCGTGCCGACGCCCTCGAGGTCGGGCGCCGTCGATGCGTCGAGCGGGATCGTGTTCTCCCCGCGCAGCGTCGCGGCGATGCGACCCCGCACCGGACCACGCAGCGTACCGAGTTCGACGCGGCGGTTGCGCGCCCAACTCGTCGCTGGCTGGTCGTCGATGGTCGAGCCGGGAATCGCGCGTGCGCGCTCGGTCACGCGGTCGGCGGCCGCACCGAGCCGTCCGGCCGCCGTGTCGATCCGTGCGAGTTCGACGACGAACTCCCGTCCCGCGATCGTCCCGTTGTTGTACTCTCCCACGGCGGTCGCCTGACGCCGCTGCAGGCCGTCGATGCGGCCCTCGATGCGGGTGGCGCTCCGCCGAAGCATGGCACGGCGCGTGGCCGTCGAGTCGATCGTGGCGAAGCGCTCGTCGAGGACGAGCTGGCGGTGTTGGCCCTCCAGACGACGAGTATCGAGCGCGAGCGCGCCGGAGACGTCGAGGGTCGCCCGTCGGTAGGAAGCTGTCTCGAGCGCGTCCGGCCCGACCGTCAGATACTCGCTCGTGTTCGTCGCCGGCGTCGCCGGCCGGGCGTGCTGGCGGTCGCCGACTCCCGGAACCGCGACGGCCCCTCCGGCGAGCAGACAACAGCACAGTACCACGGCGAGCGCACGACGCATTGACGAGAGAGAACGAACGGGCGCTATTAAAACCATGCCGCCAGCGGATGGCGAACAGGTCAAGGATGAAAACTGTTTTCGCGTCGGACCGAAGACAGACCGTATGCGCTTTCGGGCGGTGCTCGTCGTTCTCATCCTCGTGGCCGTCGTCGCCACACCGGTGGTTGGGCAGGTCACACCGGACCCAGCGCGGCTCACGCCGGCGGTACGGGCGGAGACCGGTCAGCCGAGC
Organism: Halococcus sediminicola; assembly: GCF_000755245.1. Lineage (NCBI taxonomy): Archaea > Methanobacteriati > Methanobacteriota > Halobacteria > Halobacteriales > Halococcaceae > Halococcus > Halococcus sediminicola. Next base: position 748,390 of record NZ_BBMP01000022.1, read on the forward strand.
AGTGTGACCAACACGACCATCGCCATCCACCCGCAGCCGAACGGCGACGCACGAGTTCGCGTGTCGGCGGCGTTCGTCCTCGACGATGCGAACGATTCGTCGGCGTTCCGGGCGCTCGGTCGGGAGTTCGAGGAGGGCAACGCCGGCTTCTCGGTCGGTGCGTTCCGGCAGGCAGCCAACGAGTCGAGCGTCGTCACCGGTCGGTCGATGAACGTGACGAACGTGACGCGAAACGCGACGATCGTCGGCGAGAACGCGAGCGGAGCCGACACCGGACGCCTCACCCTCGGGTTCAAGTGGACGAACTTCGCCCGAACGAACGGCGACCGGCTGGTCGTCGGCGACGCGTTCAACACCACCCGCGGGACGTGGCTGCCGGGTCTGACGGCGAATCAGACCCTGGTCCTCGAATCGCCGTCGGGATACACCGTCACCCGCTCGCCGGTCGGCTTCACCAACGGTACGCTCGCGTGGGAGGGACCGACGACGTTCGAACCGGGGTCGCCGACGGTCGTCTTCACCGACCGGGACGGCCCGAATCCGACCCCCGACACCGGCGGCGGGCCGCTGGCGTCGCTCCCGCCGCTCGCGCTCGGGGTCGCCGCCGTCGCGCTCACCGCCGTCGTCGGGGCCTACGCGCTCGCCCGACGCGACGGAGATGAGGCGGGAACCGACGGGCGACCCGTCGATGAGCCGACGAACGAACCCTCGTCCCTGGCCTCGGAGCCGTCACCGACGGAGACGGAACTGCTCTCGGACGAGGAGCGTGTCGAGCAGCTGCTCGAAGGTAACGGCGGTCGAATGAAACAGGCCGCCATCGTGAGCGAGACCGGCTGGTCGAACGCGAAGGTCTCCCAGTTGCTCTCGGCGATGGCCGACGAGGGCCGCGTCGAGAAGCTCCGCATCGGGCGCGAGAACCTCATCAGTCTTCCCGGCGATGGAGACGGCGACTAGCGCCCTTTCGGAACCGTTAACATCCGCGCGATGAGTGGGTTTTTCATGAAGGTCCTCATCGCGGTGGCGGAGGTGGCAGAAGTCGAGGACGACTTCGAGATCGATGGGTTGGCCATCGACGACCGCTATCTGAACTACGATCTCAACGAGTGGGACGACTACGCCGTCGAGGCGGGCGTCCAGATTCAAGAAGCCGGCGACGACGTGGAGGTCGTCTCCGTCACCATCGGACCCGAACGCGCCGACGAGACGATCCGGATGGCGCTCGCCAAGGGCGTCGACCGTTCAATCCGGGTCTGGGACGACGAGTTAGAGAGCGTCGACTACCTCGACAGCGAGACCAAAGCCGACGTGCTCGCGGCGGTCGTCGAGGAAGAACAGCCGGACCTCGTGCTCACGGGCGTCCAGTCCGACGATACGGCGTTCGGCGCGACCGGCGTGAGCCTCGCCGACGAGATCGGCTTCGAGTGGGCCGCCGTCGTCAACCATCTGGAGTACGAACCGGGAAGCGAGACCGCATCGGTCCACCGCGAACTCGAAGGCGGCGTCGAGGAACTCACTGACGTCGAACTCCCTGCCGTGCTCACCATCCAGACGGGCATCAACGAGCCACGCTATGCCAGCCTGCGGGGGATCCGACAGGCCCAGTCCAAGGAGATCGCGCCCAAGACGCTCGACGAGTTGGGTCTCGACGCGAGCGTGACCGAGAGCGCGGTGACGCTCACCCAGCTCTACGAACCGGAGACCGAAAGCGACGCCACGCTGTTCGAGGGTGGTCCCGACGAGGAGGCCAGCCAACTCGCCGACCTCCTGCGGGACAAGGGGGTGGTCGAGGGATGACGGTGCTCGCCATCGCCGAACACCGCCGCGGCGACCTCCGCGACGCGAGTTTCGAACTGATCACCGCGGGCCGTGACCTCGCCGATTCGATCGGTGGCGACCTCCACGTCGCCGTCATCGGCGGCGAGGTCGGGGCGTTCGCCGACGAACTCGATCGGGAGGGCGTCGACGCGATCCACACGGTCGCGGAGGGCGAGGAGTTCAACCACGACGTCTACACGCAAGCTGTCGAGGCGCTCTACGACGAGGTCGCGCCCGACGTCCTCCTCATGCCGAACACGGTCAACGGCCTCGACTACGCGCCAGCCGTCGCCAACGGTCTGTCGCTGCCGCTCGTGACCGACGCCATCGACGTCGACTACGGCGATACCCTCGACGTCACCCGCGAGATGTACGGCTCGAAGGTCGAGACGGTCGTGGAAGTCGACGCCGACCGGGTGGCCATCAGTATCCGACCCGGTGAGTGGCCGCCCGCCGAGGGGACGGGCGACGCCGACGTGCGGGAGTTCGACGTCGACATCGACGAGTCGGCCGTGCGCTCGACGGTAACGGGCTTTCAGGAAGTCGGCGGCGGCGATGTCGACATCACCGACGCCGAGGTCCTGGTGAGCGTCGGCCGCGGCATCGAAGAAGAAGAGAACATCGCGCTGGTCGAGGAGTTGGCCGACACGCTCGGCGCGACGCTGTCGTCGTCGCGGCCGATCGTCGACAACGGCTGGCTGCCGAAGAACCGACAGGTCGGCCAGTCAGGGAAGGTCGTCACGCCCGAAGTGTACATCGCCATCGGGATCTCGGGCGCTGTCCAGCACGTCGCCGGGATGAAAGGCGCGGAGACCATCGTCGCCATCAACACCGATTCGAGCGCACCGATCTACGATCTCGCCGACTACGGCATCGTCGACGACCTCTTCGAGGTGGTCCCCGCGCTCATCGAGGCGTTCGGCGGCGACCCGCCCGACGTCTGAAAACGCCGCTCCCGGGCGTTTCTGGCCGCGCTATCCGCCCTGCATCCGCACGAACCGCACGCCGCCGTGGGTTTCCCTGTCGAATCCGCCATCGGCCCGCCGGCGAGCGCGGACGAGCGTCTGGCGGCCATCACCGATGGGGGCGACGATTGCCCCGCCGGGACGGACCTGTTCGACGATCGCCTCGGGGATTTCGGCCGCTGCACACGTGAGATAGGCCCCGTCGTAGGGGGCGTGTGCGGCCCAGCCGTCGTGGCCGTCGCCGACGCGGATGGCGACGTCGTAGCCCAGTTTCGAGAGGCGCTCGCGGGCGCTCGCGGCGAGCGATTCGTGATACTCGACGCTTCTCACTTCGCCCGCGATCGCGGCCGTGACGGCGGCGTGATAGCCACAGCCGGTCCCGATTTCGAGGATCGAATCCGCAGTACTGGGCGCGAGCAGGTCGGTCATCATCGCCACCATGTGCGGTGCGCTGATGGTCTGGTTTTCGCCGATCGGCAGCGGGCGGTCGTCGTAGGCGTTTTTCGAGCGACTCTCGGGCACGAACTCGTGGCGTGGAACGGCCAAGAGCGCCTCGCGCGTCGCATCGCGCTCGATGCGACCCTGTTCGTCGAGGCGGGCGACGAGCCGCTCGCGCGCTACCTCGTGGTCCATCACCAGACCGACCACGCCGAACTCGACTCGTCGTCGGCGTAGACACGGTTGACGTCCTTGGCGAAGGCCATGTCGCCCTCGTGGTCGAGGCGGTCGAACCCGTAGCCCTCGGCGTCCGCGCGGAGGTGGATGCCCTTCACAGTGAAATTCTCGTCGGCGAGGTCCTCTCGCTCCCCGACGGTGAACTCGTAGTCACCCGGCACGCGGAGTTCGATGCCGCGCGTCTCGTCGCCCCCTCCAGAAGGATTGAGCGTCACGTCGACGGCGACGTTGCCGACGACGCGCGTCCAGACGGTTTCGATGTCCTCGACGGTGGCCTCGTCGGTGCGTCCGCCCTGGACTTCGAGGCTCGTGATGCGCACGGTCAAGAGCGCCTCGGGCGTATCGAGGACGAACTCCTCGCCGACCGCGAGTCGCTCCTCGCGAGGGATCTCGGTCGTCGTCGAGAACGATTCGCCGTCCTGCGAGACGATGACGTCGCGCTGTTCGGTGTCGGGTGATTCGAGGCGCGTCTTGTGGACGTGGCCACACTCGCCACAGCGGACGGTCGCCTGGCCGCCGGATTTCAGCAGTTCGTGGACAACGGGTGTGTCGGGTGAACACGCCGGGCAGGTAGTGCCGACGCGCTCGGTGGCTTCGCTCATGGATGGTCTATCGCCCCAACGAATAAAAGCCCGTGGCGTTCGCTACGCCCCGTTCGCTTCCGGAAGTGCTAGTTCCTCCCCGTCGGCATACACCGTTGGGTCGCGGAGGATGCCGTCGAGATGGAGCGGTGCTTGCGTGTCGCCGCCGATGCCGTGGTCGTCGCCGATGGCGATGTGCACTGTGCCAGCAGCCTTCTCGTCCAGCAGCACCGACCCCACTAGTTGAGAGATGGCAGCGTTCGTCCCGATGCCGAGTTCGGCGAGATTGTAGGCGTCGTCGCCGACTTCCTCCGCGCCGCGCTCGACCTGTTTGCGGATTCTTTCGTCCTCGATGTCGGTCACGAACCCGCCCTCGACGGTGAACTCGATGGGCGTATCGACCAATCCGTGGGGCATCATCGTGCCATCGACGACGTAGGTCCCGTTCGCGTTCTCGGGGCTGACGAACACCTCCCCGGCAGGGAGATTCGACATCGCGCCCGCCTCGTGGACGATGCCCGTGTCGGCGAGCCACTCGTGTTCGCCCGGCTCGAACGTGATGTCCGTCCCCGCGGGCGAGGTTACGCGAACCTCGCTGGCGTCGGCGACCGCATCGAGTACCGTCTCACAGCTCTGCTCGATGGCACGGTAGTCGGTATCGAGGCCGGTGGTGAACACCGATTCGGTGATGCCGGGCAGGGTTGCCACGCGCGCGCCGGCCTCGTTGGCTCCCGAGCGGGCGCGCGTGTGACTCAAACTCTTGGTGGTGGGACAGAACACGACGTCCGCCCCGCGCATGGCCGCGGCGACGGGTGCCGGCGGTTCGGTGCCGTGCTGGTCCCCCGGCGGGTACTGCAGCAAAACCACCTCGTCGGTCACCGCACGCGCGGCGTCGTACAGCGCGCGCCCGATGGGAAGGCGCTCGTCGTCGGTGACCACGGCGCAGGATTCCTCGGCCCCGAGCGCGAGACACTGATTGATTGCCGTTTCGGCGGCGCTGTCGAGCGTCGCGTCGGTCGATTGGCTCATGCGTCATCGATGAGGTAGCGGTGTGTGAGGCTTTCGGCCAGTTCCGACCGTCGTCGAGCCGCCGTGGTCGATTTCACCCGGAAAACGGGCGACAGTAGAAACGATTATCCCGGTCGGTCGAGGAGTTCGAGACATGCTCAGCGTCGGCGTCAACGGCTACGGCACCATCGGCAAGCGCGTCGCGGACGCGGTCGTCGCCCAGCCGGACATGGAACTCGTGGGCGTAGCGAAGACACGACCGAACTTCGAGGCCGAACGCGCCGTCGAAAAGGGTTATCCGCTCTACGCCGCCATCGAGGAGCGCGCCGGAAAGTTCGAGGAAGCCGGCATCGACCTCGCGGGACTGGTCGAGGAACTCGTCGAGGCGGCGGACGTGATGGTCGACGCCACGCCCTCGGGTATCGGCGCGGAGAACAAGTCCCTCTACGACGAGTACGACACGCCTGCGCTCTACCAGGGCGGCGAGGATGCCGATCTGGTGGACACGAGCTTCAACGCCCGCTCGAACTTCGCCGACGCCGTGGGGACCGACCACGTGCGCGTCGTCTCGTGCAACACCACAGGGTTATCGCGGCTGGTCGCCCCGCTCGAAGAGGAATACGGCATCGAAAAGGTGCGCGCGACGCTCGTCCGGCGCGGTGGCGACCCCGCACAGAGTTCGCGGGGGCCCATCAACGACATCCTGCCCGACCCGCGCACGCTGCCCTCCCACCACGGTCCCGACGTCCAGACCATCTTCCCGGACCTCGCTATCGATACCTTAGGACTCAAGGTGCCCGCGACGCTGATGCACACCCACTCGATCAACGTCACGCTGACTGGGGACGCCACCGCCGACGACGTACGGGAGTTGCTCGAAAGCCAGTCGAGAACGTTCGTAATTTCTGAGGGGATGGGCATCGACGGCGCAGGGAAGCTGAAGGAGTTCGCGCTCGATGCCGGCCGACCAAGGGGCGACCTCTGGGAGAACTGTATCTGGGGCGAGTCGGTTTCGGTCGAGGGCGACGACCTCTATCTCTTTCAGGCCATCCACCAGGAATCCGACGTCGTGCCCGAGAACGTCGACGCGGTCCGTGCGGTGGCGGGCACGGCCGACGCCGACGAGAGCATCCGAACCACGAACGACGCGCTCGACATGGGTCTCTGAGCGGGCCTGTCGAACCCCCTGCTACACTTTCGCCGGCGAGGGCCGCGGCGAGGTTCGCATCGATCGATATCGAAGTCGGATGAGTGCGCCAACCGCGCTGACGCGAACCCTTTTGTCCCGTGCGCGCCTACCGATAGCCATGCAACCGGGCGACCGCGACGACCGCGACCCCTTCGACGACATCTTCAGCGAGATCGAGCGGATGATGGACGGTATGATGGGTGGCAACGTCGACGTTCGAACCGACACCGTGGGCACCGACGCCCACGTCGACGTCCAGGAGGACGGCGACCTCGTGCGCGTCATCGCCGACCTGCCGGGCGTCCCGAAGGAAGCCATCGACCTCACCTGCGACGGCCGGCGCGTCACCATCGAGGCCGCGAGCGACCGTCACGAGTTCGACGAGCGCGTCTCGCTGCCGGTTCGCGTCGACGAACGGTCGGCGAACGCCACCTACAACAACGGTATCCTGGAAGTCACCTTCGAGCGCGCCGACACCTCCGCCGACATCGATCTCTAACACGTACCTTTTTACTTCGGGGGTTCGCGCACTCGCTTCGCTCGTACGCTCAACCCCTCGCAAAAATCTACGCTAAAAACCTCCCGCTCACTCGCGCTCCGCGCTCGTTCACGGCGAACCGCGCTCGCTGCACTCGCGCGGACAGGACTGCTCCCCGCGACCGCCACGCACAGCACCGCCGAAGCCCTCAATCGCTCGTTTCACTCGCTTTTTCGCCCTTCATCCACCAGGACCACACCGCTGCTAGCCGGTGCACCGCTACCCGTGGGTGTACCCGCGGTCGGGGAGTGTCTCACCGTCGAGGGTGACGCCCGACTCGACGACCGTTCCGATGCGCGCGATGGCCACGGGCGACTCCTCACGAACCGCTTCGAGGGTGGTCTCGGGAACGGTGAACAGCAACTCGAAGTCCTCGCCGAAGAACACGCCCAGCTCGCGGCTCTCCTCTGGGTCGGCGGCGATCGCCTCGACCGACCCGTCGACGGGTAGCGATCCACTGACACACATTCCGCAGCCGCTCGCCTCGGCCAACTGGTGTAGCGAACGCGCGAGACCGTCGCTTACGTCCATCATCGCACCTGCGTGGGGGCCGATTGCCCGCCCGGCCGCGATTCGAGGGTCGAACCGAAATAGTTCGTTCGCGCGCGCGATGTCGCCCGCCTCGAACAACTCCAGCGCTGCCGCGCTCCGCCCGAGCGTGCCGGTCACACAGACGGCCTCGCCCACCTGCGCCCCCGACCGAAGTACTGGACCGTCGGCTCGCCCGAGCACCGTCGTCGCCGTGGTGAACTCGTCGTGTGTGTCGAGGTCGCCGCCGACGTACTCCGCATCGACCGATTCGCAGACGTCGCTCGCACCCGCGACGAACGCCGTCAATTCGTGTTCGTCGAGTTCGGGGGCGGCGTAGACCGCGACCGCCGCACGGGCCGCCCCGCCCATCGCCGCCACGTCCGACAGCGAGGCCGCGACCGCCCGCCAGCCCGCGGTGTATCGGGTGGTGCCCGCCGGAAAGTCGGTCGTCGCGTGGAGCATGTCGGTCGTGAGCAGCCACTCGTCGAGGACCGCACAGTCGTCGCCCGCCCCCGTGACGCGCCCCGAGAGCAGTTCGAGCGCCGCCCGTTCGTCCATGCCCCTCTCACAAAGCGGCGGGGCAAAACCCGTCCGGTTCGTCCGAGTGCGTGCCGTGAGCGGGTTTCGGAGGGTTCATGCCACGGTCGGTCCTTCGGCGAATATGATACGCGGCGGCAACCTCAGAGCGACGCTCGTCGGTTTCGCGGGCGCGCTCTTCGCGCTCGCCGTCCTCTCGTGGCTCGTCGGCATCGAGGAGATCCTCGACGCGCTGTCGATGGCCAACCCGCCCGTCGTGCTCGTCGTGATCGGGGTCGCGGCCTGCTGGCTCACGGCGTGGGGCCTCTCGCTGCGCACGGTACTGGGCGTGCTCGGTGCGCCCATCACGATACCGGCGGCCGTGCTCGTCTTCGCGGGCGCGACCTTCGCCAACAACGTCACGCCGTTCGGGCAGGCCGGCGGCGAACCGGTGAGCGCGCTGCTGGTCTCGCGGGCCTCCGACAGCGAGTACGAAACAGGACTCGCGGCCATCGCCAGCGTCGACGCGCTGAACTTCGTCCCCTCCATCGTGCTCGCGCTCATCGGACTCGGCTACTTCGCCACCACCATCACCTTCGGCGAGAACCTCGAACTCGTCTCGTTCGTGGTCGTCGGCTTCGCGGTCGCCGTGGTGCTCGCGGTCTACTTCGGCTGGACGAACCGCTATCGCGTCGAGCGGGCCGCCGTCGACGTGCTGACGCCGCTCGCCAGACGGATCGGCGCGGTCGTGCCGCGACTCTCCCCGCCGACCCACGAGTCGCTCGAACGCCGCATCGAGGGCTTCTTCACGGCCGTCGAGCGCGTCGGCACCAATCCCCGAGAACTGCTGCTCGCGCTCGGTTTCTCGGCGGCCGGCTGGGTCGGTCTCGCGACCTCTCTCTGGCTCTCGCTCTTTGCGCTCGGCTACACCGTCCCGGCGGCGGTCGTGCTCGTGGCCATTCCGGCGGGGGCGATGGCCGGCGTCACGCCCCTTCCCGGTGGTCTGGGTGGCGTCGAACTAGTCCTCGGCGCGCTCGTCACCGCGACCTCGGGCGTGCCGCTGGCGACCGTGACCGCCGCCGTCCTCATCCACCGCGGCGCGACCTACGTACTGCCCACCGTCGTCGGCGGCGGCACGGCGGCCGTGCTTGCCGACCGCTGACCGGACGACTCCCGCCGGTCACCACCGAACCCGACGGTGGCGGCTCCCGATACGAGTGGACAACGACGCGCTTAAACCGCGCGCCGAGCGTTTTGGGAGTATGGCAACGCTCTACGACGTTCCGGCGAACGCGCTCATCGAGGCCGTCGCCGCGGAACTTCCCGCAGCAGTCGAACGGCCCGAGTGGGCGAGATACGTGAAGACCGGCACGGGCCGCGAACTCCCGCCCGAACAGGACGACTTCTGGCAGACCCGCGCCGCGAGCCTCCTGCGGCGTGTGGCCATCGACGGCGAGATCGGCGTCGACCGGCTCACGACCGCGTACGGTGGCTCGAAGGGTGGCTCGAACAGATATCAGGTCGCCCCGCCGAAATCCACCGAGGGGAGCGGCAAGATCATCCGTACCGCGCTCCAGCAGCTCGAAGAGGAAGGACTGGTCGAGACCGCCGAGGGCGAGGGTCGCCGCATCACGCCCGAGGGCCGGAGCCTGCTCGACGAGACCGCCGGCGAGGTGCTCGCCGACCTCGACCGCCCGGACCTCGAACGCTACGCCTGATTCGGTTCTTTTCGCGGCGCTCAGCGCTCGCGCACCACGACGAACTCCGCGAGGTCGCGGAGGTAGTCGGCCGCTTGCTCGTCGGCCACGGCGACCGAATCGAGTGCCGACAGCGCCGCGTCGGCCGTCCGCCGGGCGCGCTCGGTGCCTTCGTCGGGTTCGAGGTCGGTGATCTCGACCAGCGACGGGCGCTCCATCGCGCTGTCCTGTCCGGTGGGCTTGCCGAGTTCGTCGGCGTCGGCGGTCGCGTCGAGCACGTCGTCGCGTATCTGAAAGGCGACTCCGACGCCCTCGGCGTACTCGCCGAACGCCTCCACAGTGTGGTCGTCGGCCTCGGCCGCCACCGCCCCCAGTTCCGCCGCTGCTCGAAAGAGCGCGCCCGTCTTCCGGCGTGCGAGGTCCATGTACTCGTCTTCGGTGGTGGGATGGGCGACGAGTTCCGTGGCTTCGCCTTCACCGAGTTCGACCAGCGCCTCCGCGACGACCTCCATCGCGCGCTCGTCGGTCGCGAACAGCGCGAACGCCTCGCCGAGCAATCCATCCGACGTGATGAGCGCCGGGCCGTACCCGAAGGATGCCCACGCGCTGTCGGTACCCCGGCGGACGGGTGAGTCGTCGATGATGTCGTCGACCACCAGCGAAGCGGTGTGAACGAGTTCGATGCCGACGGCGAAATCGACCGCGCTCTCGGGGTCGCCGCCGGCGGCCTCGCAGGCCAACATCGTGACCGTCGGGCGGACGCGCTTGCCGCCCGAGAGCGCGGCGTGGGCGATCCGTGCGCCGAGCGTGTCGGGTTCGACCACCTCACAGACCGCTTCGAGGCGCTCTTCGACCAGCGCCCGCCGGCGTTCGAGATCGTCCATCGTGCACCCTTCGGGTGGCATCTGAAAGTAGGTGACGGTTACCCGTTTTCGGCGTTCGTGCGGGCCGAGGCGCTCGAAGCCCGTGCCTTTCTCAGGACTTTTGTAGCTCAGACGCCAACTAACGTCAATGATTACCGATGCATCGACCGGTTCCGAGAGCGAGTGGTGTCACGAGGCGCTCGACGGCACCTCCCGAACGTTCGCCATCACCGTCGACCTGCTTGACGAACCGATGGCGACACAGATCTGTGTGAGCTACCTGCTCTGCCGGGTCGCCGACACTATCGAGGACGCCGGCCACATCCCGCCGGAAACACAGAGCACGCTGCTTCGCACCTACGACCGCGCGCTCGACCCCGACGACGACCTCGATATCGCGGCGTTCGAGCGAGCCGTCGACCCGTGGCTCCCCGACGAGGGCGGCGAGGACTGGCGCGTGGTCGCTAACGCCTCCCGCGTGGTCCGCGCGTTCGAGGCGCTCGCACCCGACGCGCGCGCGGCGGTGCTCGACCCCATCCGCGAACTCGTCTCTGGGATGGCGCTGTTCGTCGAGCGCCACGCCGACACCGATGGCCTTCGTATCGAGACGGTCGAGGAACTCGAAGAGTACTGCTGGTACGCCGCCGGCACGGTCGGCACGCTCGTGACGAACCTGCTCGCCCGCGACGCCGCGCCCGAACGGGTCCGCGAACTCCGCGAACACGACCGTGCCTTCTCGCTGCTGCTCCAACTGGTGAACGTCGCCAAAGACGTCAGCGACGACTACCGCGAGGAGAACAACGTCTACCTCCCCGCGACGTGGCTCCGCGAGGCGGGTGTCGACCCCGAGAGAGTCTGTGATTCGGACAACACGGCGGCGGTCGCGGGCGTCATCCGACGGGTCGCCGGGCGGGCACGAAACTACGCCGGCGACGCCCGCCGGTATCTCGACGCCGCACCCGAAACGAACGGCAACACGCTCGCGGCGTGGGCGGTACCCTACCTGCTCGCGCTCGGCACGCTGCGCGAACTCGACGCGAACGCCGAGGACGTGCTTCGGGAGGGTGGGGTGAAGATCTCGCGCGCGGAGGTGCTCGCCGTCGTCAGCCGGTTCGCGGGCGACGAGCGACCCTCGCTCGAAGCGCTGGGAACGACCATCGCCAGCCAGCCGTATCACGCAGCGAGTAAGCCCTGAACGGCCGGGGACGCGAACACGACTGCAGGCACGTGATTCAAGGCGGCGCGAAGCGAGAATGCAGGTATGGAGCCTGCGGCGGTGCGCGAGGACATGGTCGACGGTCTCGAACACGAGAGCAAGGGCGTCGTCGAGAGCGGCGCGCTCAGCGTGGCGATGCGGAACGTGCCGCGCCACGAGTTCCTCGCCGAGGAGCGTGCGGCCTACGCCGACCGGACCACCGAACACGCGAACACGCGCGTGCTCGCGCCGAGCACCGTGGCACGCCTGTTCGAGGCACTCGCGCCCGCGCCTGGCGACAGCGTGCTCGTCGTCGGCGCTGGCGTCGGCTACACGGCCGCGGTGGCCGCCGAGATCACGGGGCAGGAGCACGTCCACGCGGTCGATATCGCCCGGCGTCTCGTAGTCGATGCACGGACGAACCTCGCGCGGGCGGGCTACGGCGGCGTGCTCGTCGACAGGCGCGACGGGGCACACGGCCTTCCGGAGTACGCACCGTTCGACCGGGTGCTCCTCGAAGCCGCCGTGGTGCGACCGCCGCACGCGCTCGTCGAGCAGCTCGCCCCTGGCGGACGGCTCGTCGCGCCCGTGGGGAACCACGAGCAGTCGCTCGTCGCCGTCGACGAAGGGGGCGGGCGCGAGCGGTTCGGCCCGGTGCGGTTCGCGCCGCTACTCGTCGAGGGCGAACAGTCCGATGCCGTCGAGCGCAACAGGACCGTACGGGAAGACCGCGAGCGCACACGAGCGAGCGCTCAGCGGCGCAACGGCTGGGAACACGACTGGATCGACTGGGATTCCACGTAGCCGCTCGCCGGCAACGAGGCCCGTGGCGGCCGTTACCGTGTCATGACACCGACTACCATTCGCGCACACTCCCCGGTCTCAACGCCGCCAGAGGAATTCTTACAAAGAAAACGAAAGTGCATTTATCTCGATTCGAGACGAAATGCTGTCTATGGAAACTGAAAAATACGTAAGTGTAACTAACTGGCCAGAAGCGGTATTTTACAAATGCCTAATGACCAGACGATGCCACGCGACGGAGTACGCAACGATAGCGATAGCACAGAGGAGAGTTTCGCACCGAGCCGACGATCGTACCTGAAGGCCGCCGGCGCGGCCGCCGTGTCGGTACCGCTGCTCTCCGGGGAGGGGGCGGCGGCGACCGAGCGCCACGGGATCAGCTTCGACAACGTCGTGGATATGGTCGAGGCCGGCGCGGACCCGAACGGCAACGAGGCGTGTGACGGCGCGCTCCAGTCGGCCGCGGGCAGCAACACACTACTCAAGTTCCCGTCGGGAACGTACAAATTCACCGAGAAGAACGTCATTAGCGGCGGGAACGTCGGTATTCTCGGCGAGGGCGACGTCACCTTCACCGTTCCCAGCGACTTCGACGACAAGCTGCTGGCCATCAACGGTGGAACGGGCGCACTGGTCGAGAACATCACCATCGACCAGAGCGGCGCGACCCCGAACATCCAGGTCGCCCCCGACGACGGACTCGAAGTTCACGACGTCACCATCACCGGCCAGAGCCTCGAATCGAGCGACAGCGCCGAGGACGCGTTCACGCCGATGGTGCGTTCCTCCGGTGGCGAGGGGACGGTCTCGAACCTCGTCGCGCACAACGAGGGCCGGATGGGTGCCTACGCCCGCACCGGTGTCTGGATCGGCCAGGAACACGCAGGGACCGTCACGCTGCGTAACTGCAACGTCGAGGGATTCTCGAACAACGGCGTCTACGCCAGCCGCACCCCCGGCGTAGTGAAGGTCGAGGGCGGCACCTACAAGAACAACGACCTCTCGCAGGTCCGCATCGGTAGCTCGGGCAGCTACGTCGACGGCGCGACCATCGAGACCGACGTCTCCGACAGCCGCTCGCCGAACCCCGAGGACATGCTCAACGGCTCGGGCATCCGCCTCGAAAGCGACCGCGGCGGCTCCGGTGCCGTCGTCCGCAACTGTGACATCCGCGTCGGTCCGAACGTCAACGCCGACGGCGGGATCCAGATATTCGGCAACTACGGCGAGTTCACCATCGAAGACACGCGCGTCGAGTACAACCCGCAGGGCTACTCGATCCGCGCGAAGTCGGGCGGTTCCGGTGGCGCCACGCTCCGAAACGTGAGCGTCACCGGCGACGCGACCGACTGGGTCGGCGTCCTCATCGAGGACCGTCCCGGAACGACCGTCGAAGGCTGCTGCATCCAGCAGACCGGCAGTGGCCGGACGGGTCTCGCGCTCGACAACTGTGACGGCAGCACGGTCACGAACTGCACCATCAACGCGAGCGCACAGGCGGTCCGCATCAACGGCGGCGGCGTGAGCGTCAGCGGGATCGAAAAGAGCGGCACCTGCCCCGCCCCGAGCCTCGGTTCGTCGAGCTACAGTGGCTCGTCCGATGACTCGTCGACGGACGAATCGTCGTCGGACGACACTGAGAGCTCGTCGGACGATTCCGACGACTCGTCGGAGGACTCGTCGAGTGATTCCTCGGACGAGGAATCGACCGAATCGAGTGACAGTTCTAGCGACGAGTCCGATTCGTCGGACGATTCCGACGACTCGTCGGAGGACTCGTCGAGTGATTCCTCGGAAGACGATTCGAGCGACTCCTCGAAGGACGACGGTGCAGGCTCCGACGAGGAACTGAGCGGCGACATCGATGAGTCCGAGGTTCCCGAACCCTCCGACAGCGCGAACTTCGTCGTCACCGACACCGACTCGTCGGGCGGACGCATCCCCTACGAGGTCCAGACGAGCGGCGACATCGAGAAGGCCGGAACCGGCGACGCGACACAGGACTCGAACGACGAGATCTCCGGCAAGACCGCCTCGGGCGGCGTCAACGAGTGGCGTGACGCCTACGAGTACGAGGGCGAGATCGTCGCACTCGAAATCGAGGACCGCGCGACCATCAAGCTCGACGGCGACGAGAAGACCATCACCGTGATGGGCGACGACGACAGCGGTACCGACTACTCGCTCGAAGTCACCGGCACGCTCGAACACGCCGACGACTCGACCGATCCGATCGCCGACGACGGCAGCTCGGTCTCGGGCGGCGTCGGCAGCTTCCGCGACGAGTACACGTACACCGGCAGCCTGCTGCAGGCGTCGATCGAGGACTCGGTCTCGATCACCACCGACCCCGAGACGCTCGAGGGGTAACGACACTCCGCGGGGTCGTCCCGTTCTTGCGCGCTATCGATTCGAGGCATTCGAGCGGTCGCCCTCCGTTGGTCGACCACCACGTCGCCCTGAAAAGCACTCCTTCTCCGCTGGCGCTACGGACGTACGACGCTATCGGCCGTGATTCGACCCATCGACGAGTAGAGAGTCACATCTTGTAGCCGAGGTCTTCGAGCCGGTCGGCCACCACGTCGCTGTCCATGTTCATGTCCGCCGGCTCCGTTTCGTCGCCGCGCTCGGGTTCGTGCTCGGGTTCCTCGGCGACGACCTCCCGGCGCGAGCCGTTGGTGTGGGTGAGCCACGGCACCGAGAGCAGTTCGTCGGTGTAGATGCCCGGCGGGTGGCCGTACTCGCGGAAGGGAATCGGGAACGATCGCTCGCCGATCATCTGGCCGTGATCGGCAGTGACGACCGTCTTGCCGCCGAGCGTTTCGAGGAGGTCCTCGACGTGCGGGAGCACCGCATCGAGGTTCTCGACGAACGCGCGCCGGAGCGCCGTATCGGAGAGATCGAGTCTCCCGCTATTGACGGCGTCCCACGCTCGCAGGTCGTTGAGTTCGGGGTGTTCGCGGCCGGTCGGGCCGATGGCCGGGAAGTGTGGCTGGAGGAAGTGGACGAACAGGCGCTTGTCGGGGTACTCCTCGGCGGCGCGTTTCGCGTGCTCGGCGGCCGTCTCGGGACGGACCGTGTTGAACTCGTCGTCCCAGCCGTCGCGCCAAACGTTGATTTCGGCGTGGAAGGTCGCGTCGACGTCGCCACGGTTACGATTCCAGTAGAGCATCGGCGTCGCGGCCACGTACACCGTGTCGTGCATCTCGCGGCCGTCGAAGTTGGCCTTGAAGAACTCGCTGGTCATCGACCCGCGCGAGCGCCGGCGTTCGAGGGTCCCGGGCAGATCCGACCGCGCCGCGAAGGCGTCATACCGGCAGGCATCGAGGATGAGGAGGTTGTCCCAGTCGGCCGCCATGACGTCGACGCCGTCCGGGTTGTACGTCCGGCGGTGGAGCCGGGTGTGGTAGAGTCGATTCAGTTCGCGGACGAAGAGTTTCGGTTCGGCGAGTGCGCGCCGCAGCTGCCGCAGATCGTACATTGTGTGGTCCGTCCGTTCGAGAACACATAAACCACCGGTATTCGCCGCTCGCGTCGGTCTGCGATTCGGTCCTGCCTGCTTCTCGCTGACGAGTTAGCGTCGACAGAAAGCGCCCGAGGCGGGATTTGAACCCGCGTCATCACCGTGACAGGGTGATATGATGGGCCACTACACCACCCGGGCAACACTCCCTCGTATTCCGGATACACCCTTAAGGGTTTTCAAACGCTGCCGACTCCGGGGCCCAAAACGCTATATCCCGTGGCCGCCTCGATGTGGGTGAGCGCGAAAGCACCGGCCGCGTCGCCGACGAACGCGAACGGTTCGTCGGCAGCAACGCTTAAGTTTCCCCGTCGAATAGGATCTGTAGTCTCTCGTGATAGCAACTTCTCCCCCGGATAGGTACACATGGTAGAGGTCAGCCAGCACACGCTCGTTCCCGAGCACACGCTCGTCGAGGACGACGACGAAATCGACGCGCTGCTCGCGGAGTACGACATCAGTCGCACCGACCTCCCGAAGATAAAGCGTACGGACCCGGCGCTGCCCGACGAGGCGGCAACCGGCGACGTCGTCCGCATCGAACGGGACTCACGAACGACCGACCGCGCGGTGGTCTACCGACTCGTCATCGAATAATGAACAGGGAAACAAGACGCTCGATATCGAGGGAGTACTTCTCCCGTGAACGGCTCGCAGAACACCACTTCAGTTCGTTCAACGCCTTTCTCAACGGCGGCATGCAGCAGGTCGTCGACGAGAAGGAGACCATCGACACGGACATCGGCGACAAAGAAGGCGAGGAGCCGGTCTTCGTCGAACTCGGCGATGTGCGGGTGGTCACACCCCGCGTCCGCGAGGCCGACGGGAGCGAAGAACGGCTCAACCCCCAGGAGGCACGACTCAGGAACATCACGTACGCCGCGCCCGTCTTCATGGAGATGGCGGTCGTCGTCGGCGGCGAGGAAGAAGAAGAGCGCGTCGTCGATACCACGGAAACCCAGATCGGGCGCATGCCGATCATGGTCGGCTCGGACAAGTGTAACATCGCCGACGCCTCCGACGAAGAGCTCATCGAACTCGGCGAGGACCCCGCCGACCCCGGTGGCTACTTCATCGTGAACGGCTCCGAGCGCGTGCTGATGACCAGCGAGGACCTCGCACCCAACAAGATTCTCGCTGAGTACGACTCGAAGTACGGCGACGAGATCCAGGTCGCCAAGACGTTCAGCCAGCGCCGTGGCTACCGCGCGCTGGTGCTCTGTGAGCGCAATCGTGAGGGGCTGCTCGAAGTGTCCTTCCCGAGCGTCTCGGGATCGATCGACTTCGTGACTCTTGTGCGCGCGCTCGGTCTCGAATCCGACGAGGAGATCGTTCACCGGGTCTCGGATGACCCCGAAGTCGTGAAGTTCATGCTCGAAAACCTCGAAACGGCGGAGGTCCAGACCGAGGAAGCGGCCATCGAGACCCTCGGCGAGCGCGTCGCCTCGGGCCAGGGCAAGAACTACCAGTTGAAGCGGGCGAACTACGTCATCGATCGATACCTCCTGCCCCATCTCCATGAGGAGGGCGTCGACGACGAGGACGTGCGCATCAACAAGGCCTTCTACCTCTGTCGGATGGCCGAAGCCTGCTTCGAACTCGCTCTCGACAGGCGAGAAGCCGACGACAAGGACCACTACGCGAACAAGCGCCTCAAAGTGTCGGGCGACCTGATGACCGACCTGTTCCGCACGGCGCTGAACAAACTCGCGCGCGACGTGAAATACCAGCTCGAACGGGCGAACATGCGCAATCGGCAGTTGTCGGTCAACACGGTCGTTCGTTCCGACGTGCTGACCGAGCGGCTCGAACATCCGATCGCGACCGGCAACTGGGTCGGTGGCCGTTCTGGAGTGTCGCAGCTCGTGGACCGGACCGACTACATGGGCGTGCTCTCGCACCTCCGACGGCTGCGTAGCCCGCTCTCGCGGAGCCAGCCACACTTCGAAGCGCGGGACCTGCACGCCACCCAGTGGGGGCGCATCTGTCCCTCCGAGACGCCGGAAGGGCCGAACTGTGGGCTCGTGAAGAACTTCGCGCAGGCGATGGAGCTGTCGCAGGACGTCGAGGACGAACGGGAACTCAAACGCGAACTGTCGTCGATGGGGGTCGAGGGGATTCCCGGCATCGAGGGCGTCACACCGAGCGCAGATTGATATGAGCAGCCAAAGCCACGCACGCGACGCGAAAGTCTACGTCAATGGTAGTTTGGTCGGCACGCACGCCGACCCCGAACAGCTCGCCACCCAAGTCCGCGAGGCGCGCCGGCGCGGCGACGTCGCGGGAACGGTGAACGTCTCGGTCAAGGACGGTACCAACGAGATAATCATCAACGCCGACGCGGGACGGGCGCGCAGACCGCTCATCATCGTCGAGAACGGCGAGCCGCTCATCACCGAATCGGAGGTCGAGTCGCTCGTCGACGGGGAGACCGAGTTCGAGGACCTCGTCGAGCGGGGGTACATCGAGTTCATCGACGCCGAGGAGGAAGAGGACATCCTCGTGGGTGTCGACGAAGAGGACCTCACGGACAATCACACCCACCTCGAAATCGATCCCCAACTCATCTTCGGCATCGGTGCGGGGATGATCCCGTACCCAGAGCACAACGCCTCGCCCCGGATCACGATGGGTGCGGGGATGATCAAGCAGTCGCTCGGGTTGCCTTCGGCGAACTACCGCATCCGCCCGGACACGCGCCAGCATCTACTGCACTACCCGCAGCTGTCGATGGTCAAGACCCAGACCACCGAACAGATCGGCTACGACGACCGGCCGGCCGCCCAGAACTTCGTCGTTGCCGTCATGAGCTACGAGGGGTTCAACATCGAGGACGCGCTCGTGCTCAACGAGGGGTCGGTCGACCGCGCGCTCGCGCGCTCACACTTCTTCCGCACCTACGAGGGCGAGGAGCGTCGGTATCCGGGCGGACAGGAGGATAGGTTTGAAATCCCCGACGACGATGTGCGCGGTGCACATGGCGAGGAGGCCTACAGCCATCTCGACGAGGATGGACTCGTAAACCCCGAAACACAGGTCGGCGAGAGCGCCGTGTTGCTCGGGAAGACCAGCCCTCCACGATTCCTCGAAGAGCCCAACGACATGGGCGGACTCTCCCCACAGAAGCGCCGCGAGACGAGTGTCACGATGCGCTCGGGCGAGTCGGGCATCGTGGACACGGTGACGCTGATGCAGGGCGAGGACGGCTCGAAGCTCTCGAAGGTCTCGGTCCGGGACCAGCGGATTCCCGAACTCGGCGACAAGTTCGCCTCCCGGCACGGTCAGAAGGGCGTGGTGGGCCACATTGCGCCCCAAGAGGACATGCCATTCACCGAGGAGGGCGTCGTGCCCGACCTCGTCATCAACCCGCACGCACTGCCCTCGCGGATGACCGTCGGTCACGTTCTGGAGATGCTCGGCGGCAAGGTCGGTTCCTTGGAGGGCCGCCGGGTCGACGGGACGGCCTTCACCGGCGAGGACGAAGAGGAACTCCGCTCGTCGCTCGAAGAGCACGGCTTCGATTCGAGCGGCAAGGAGATCATGTACTCGGGCGTCACGGGCGAGAAGATCGACGCGGAGATCTTCATGGGGACCATTTTCTATCAGAAACTCTATCACATGGTCTCGAACAAGATCCACGCCCGTTCCCGGGGACCGGTGCAGGTCCTCACTCGTCAGCCCACCGAAGGGCGCGCCCGCGAGGGTGGCCTGCGGGTCGGCGAGATGGAACGGGATGTTTTAATCGGGCACGGTGCGGCGATGGCGCTCAAAGAGCGCCTGCTCGACGAATCGGATCGAGAGTTCATCTACGTCTGCGGGAACTGCGGGATGAGCGCGGTCGAGAACGTCGAGCAACGCCGGGTGTACTGTCCAAACTGCGGCGAGGAGACCGACATCCACGAGATCGAGATGAGCTACGCCTTCAAGCTCCTGCTCGACGAGATGAAAGCTCTGGGCATCGCCCCGCGGCTCGAACTGCTGGATGCGGTCTAGCTGTACTACCACTACTACCAACAACACATGAGCACCAACGCAACCCCCAAAGAGATCGGCGCGATCGACTTCGGGCTGATGAACCCGGAGGAGTACCGCGACATGAGCGCGACGAAGATCATCACCGCCGACACCTACGACGACGACGGCTACCCCATCGACATGGGGCTGATGGACCCGCGTCTGGGTGTGATCGACCCCGGACTGGAGTGCAAGACCTGCGGCCAACACTCGGGGTCGTGTAATGGCCACTTCGGCCACATCGAACTCGCCGCGCCCGTCATCCACGTCGGCTTCACAAAGCTCATCCGGCGGCTCCTGCGAGGGACCTGTCGCGAGTGTTCGCATCTGCTGCTCGACGAGCACGAGCGCGACGAGTTCGCCGAGCGCCTCCAGCGGGCGCGCGATCTCGACAACGACGTCAACGACGTGACGAAGGCTGCCATCCGGCAGGCCAGAAAGACCGACCGCTGTCCGTTCTGTGGCGCAGAGCAGTACGACGTCCAACACGAGAAGCCGACGACCTACTACGAGGTCCAGGACGTGCTCGCCGCCGAGTATCCCCAGCTCATCGCCGAGGCGATGCAGCCCGACGAGGAGGAAGACCGGCCGGCGACCTCGCCACAGGAACTCGCCGACACGACCGACATCGAGCTGTCGCGGATCAACGAGATTCTGGGTGGGGAGTTCCGCCCGCGCGAGGAGAGCCGGAAGGCCATCGAACGCGCGCTCGATGTGGATCTCTCCGAGGAGGACCTCAACAAACTGATGCCGAGCGATATTCGGGATTGGTTCGAGGACATCCCCGACGAGGACGTCGAGGTACTGGGCATCAACTCGGAGCGCTCGCGGCCGGAATGGATGATTCTGACTGTGCTTCCGGTGCCGCCGGTGACGGCACGACCCTCCATCACGCTGGACAACGGTCAGCGGAGCGAGGACGACCTGACGCACAAACTGGTCGACATCATCCGCATCAACCAGCGGTTCATGGAGAACCGTGAGGCGGGTGCCCCGCAGTTGATCATCGAGGACCTCTGGGAACTGCTCCAGTACCACGTGACGACCTTTATGGACAACGAGATATCGGGCACGCCGCCGGCGCGTCACCGCTCCGGCCGGCCTCTCAAAACGCTCTCCCAGCGGCTGAAGGGCAAGGAGGGCCGGTTCCGTGGGAGCCTCTCGGGCAAGCGCGTGAACTTCTCGGCCCGCACAGTGATCTCGCCGGACCCCACTCTGAGTCTGAACGAGGTCGGCGTTCCCGAACGGGTCGCAAGCGAGATGACCCAGACGATGAACGTCAACGAGCAGAACCTCGAAGAGGCGCGCCAGTACGTCCGGAACGGTGCCGAGACGCACCCGGGCGCGAACCGCGTCATCCGGCCCGACGGGAAGGTGATGAAGATCCTCGACCAGGCCAAAGACGAGCTCGCCGAGCGCATCGAGCCGGGCTGGCAGGTCCAGCGCCATCTCTCCGATGGGGACATCGTGATCTTCAACCGCCAGCCGTCGCTCCACCGAATGAGTATCATGGCCCACGAGGTGGTCGTGATGCCGTACAAGACGTTCCGGCTCAACACCGTGGTCTGTCCGCCCTATAATGCTGACTTCGACGGCGACGAGATGAACATGCACGCCCTCCAGAACGAGGAGGCGCGTGCGGAGGCGCGGGTCCTGATGCGGGTCCAAGAGCAGATCCTGAGCCCCCGGTTCGGCGAGAACATCATCGGCGCGATCCAGGACCACGTTTCGGGTACCTATCTCCTGACTCACGACGACTCCACGACGGGCGGCATCCCGCGGTTCAACGAGACGCAGGCGCTCGACTTGCTGCGTGCGACGGGCGTCGATACGTTGCCCGAGGACGACGGCGAGGACGAGCAGGGGAGACCGTACTGGAGCGGTCGGACCATCTTTTCCGAACTGCTGCCGAGTGCGCTGACCCTCGAATTCACGAGTTCGACCGGCGACACGGTCGTCATCGAGGACGGCGAACTCGTCGAGGGCACGGTCGACGAAGACGCCGTCGGGGCGTTCGGCGGCGAGATCGTCGACACCATCGTCAAGCAGTACGGTGAGACGCGCGCTCGCGTGTTCATCAACGAGGTCGCCTCGCTGGCGATGCGCGCGATCATGCACTTCGGTTTCTCCATCGGCATCGACGACGAGTCGATCCCCGACGCCGCCGAGGCACAGATCGGCGAGAGTATGGACAACGCTTACGAGCGCGTCGAGGAACTCATCGCCACCTACGAGAACGGCGACCTCGAAAGCCTGCCCGGCAGAACCGTCGACGAGACCCTCGAAATGAAGATCATGCAGACGCTCGGGAAGGCCCGCGACGCGGCGGGCGACATCGCCGACGAGCACTTCGACGAGGACAACCCGGCGGTCATCATGGCCGAGTCGGGCGCGCGTGGCTCGATGCTCAATCTCACGCAGATGGCCGCCTGTGTGGGTCAGCAGGCCGTTCGTGGTGAACGCATCAACCGTGGCTACGAGGACCGCACGCTGAGTCACTACGAGCCGAACGACCTCTCGGCGGAGGCTCACGGTTTCGTCGAGGACTCCTACCGGAGCGGGCTCACTCCTAGAGAATTCTTCTTCCACGCGATGGGTGGCCGCGAGGGGCTGGTCGATACCGCAGTGCGAACCTCGAAGTCGGGCTATCTCCAGCGCCGACTCATCAACGCGCTCTCCGAACTCGAAACGCAGTACGACGGCACAGTCAGAGACACCTCGGACAACATCGTCCAGTTCGAGTTCGGCGAGGACAACACGAGTCCGGTGAAGGTCTCGTCGAGCGACGACAACGAGATCGACGTCGATGCGATCGCCGACAGCGTGCTCGCCGCGGAGTTCGAGGACGACGGCGCGTCGTTCGTCGACCGGGCAACGAACCTTTCGGAGAGCGCCGACGACCGCATGGACCGCGACCAGCCGAGTGCGCCCATCGACGTTCCGGAGGTGGGCGATGACTGAGATCGATAGTGAAATAGAGAGCACCGTCGAGGCGACCGACCTCCCGAAGCGACTCAAAGAGGAGGTCTACGAGAGCATCGAGGCGCGCGACGTCACCGACGAGCAGGCGGTCTCGATCGCCGAAGCCGTCGAATCGCGCTATCTCGACACGCGCGTCGAGCCGCTCGATCCCGTCGGTACCGTCTCCGCACAGTCGATCGGCGAGCCGGGAACGCAGATGACGATGAACACGTTCCACTACGCGGGTGTCGCCGAGATCGACGTCACGCAGGGGCTGCCCAGGCTCATCGAACTCGTCGACGCCCGGAAGACGCCCGATACGCCGATGATGACGGTGTATCTCGACGACGAGTACGCAGACGAACGGGAGATGGCTCACGAGGTCGTTTGGAACATCGAATCGACGCGCATCCTGGCGCTCGGCGACGTCTCGACGAACGTCGCGGACATGCTCGTGCAGGTGAACCTGAACGAGCAGACCCTCGACGAGCGGATGCTGTCGGCCGAGACGGTCGCCGAGATCATCGAGGACTCGCTGGGCGTGGAAGTCACGCAATCGGGGACCACCGTCGAGTTCGGTCCCGAACAGCCGAGTTACCGAAGATTACTCCAGTTGGTCGAGGAACTCCGCGAGATCGTCTTCAAAGGTCTCGAAGAGGTCTCGCGGGTCGTCATCAGGAAGGAAGAACTCGAAAACGGCGAGGAGTTCATCCTCTACACCGAGGGGTCGGCCTTCGGCGACGTCCTCGACATCGAGGGCGTCGACGCCTCGCGGACGACCTGCAACAACATCCACGAAGTGTATCGGAACCTGGGTGTGGAGGCCGCCCGCGAGACCATCATCGACGAGACGATGAACACCCTCGAAGAGCAGGGACTGGGCGACGTGAACATCAGACATCTGATGCTTGTGGCGGACATCATGACCGCCGAGGGGACCATCGAGTCCATCGGTCGCCACGGCATTTCGGGCAACAAGGATTCGGTGCTCGCGCGCGCGGCCTTCGAGGTCACCGTCAATCACCTGCTCGACGCCGCGGTCCACGGCGAGGTCGACGACCTCAACGGCGTGACCGAGAACGTCATCGTCGGCAAACCCATCAAACTCGGCACCGGTGACGTGAACCTGCGGATGGGCGGTGCGACCACCGACGACTCCGGTCGCGCGGACTGAGCGCGTTTCGACTGCGAACACCTCACTCATCATGCGTGTCACGCTTTCGGATACCGCACTCCGCCACATCGCCCTGTTCGAGGATGTGACGGGTGCGAACGCCGTCGACTGTCTCGTCGGCGACGGGCGCGTCTGCTTTCTGGTGGCCGCCGGCGAGATGGGCGACGCCATCGGTCCCGACGGGACGACCGTCGCACAGGTCGAAGAGCGACTCGACAAGCGCGTTTCGCTCGTCGAGCACGCCGACACGCCCGAGTTGTTCGTCGCCAACGCCCTCGCACCCGCGGTGGTGCACAACGTGACCATCAGCGAGAACGCTTCGACCGTGGCCTACGCCGAGGTCGATCGGGCCGACACCGGCGTCGCCATCGGACGAAACGGGGAGACCATCGAGACCGCTCGCCGGCTGGCGGAGCGTCATTTCGACATCGACGACATCGAACTGGCCTGAATCGAACGGTCTCGATCTTCGTTTGAAACCTGCTGTCGGCGTCGTGTTCGATGCTACCGCAACGCTGCGAAAGCCGACGACAATGAGAAACCGCCACCGTACTGCACGGCCCACATTCCTCCCCAACCGATTCGCTCACTTGCTGCGCTCGTTCGCTCGTCCCTCGCGCGTTCTCCGGCCTGCGGCCGGATTCATCGCGCACCACCACCGTTGTGACGAACGACAGACGTGATTCGGAAGGCGTCCATTCTCAGAGCAGCCCGAAACGGGAGGCATAAGTATGCCCATCGGATAAACAGGGCATATGGCCAACGGCAAGTACGCAGCGCGGAAACTCAAAAAGGACCGCCAGAACCATCGGTGGTCCGACTCGAAGTACGCCCGTCGCGCCCGCGGGCTGAAGGAGAAGACCGACGCGCTCGAAGGCGCGCCACAGGGCCGGGGCATCGTCCTCGAAAAAGTGGGCATCGAAGCCAAACAGCCCAACTCGGCGATCCGCAAGTGCGTCCGGGTCCAGCTCATCAAGAACGGCAAGCAGGTCACCGCCTTCTGTCCCGGTGACGGCGCGATCTCGTTCATCGACGAGCACGACGAGGTCACCATCGCCGGCATCGGCGGCGCGAAGGGTCGTGCGATGGGCGACCTCTCGGCGGTGAACTACAAGGTCGAGAAGGTCAACGGTGTGTCGCTCATCGAATTGGTCAGAGGGAACGCGGAGAAACCCGTCCGATGAGCGAATCGGAAGCTCCCGAACCCGACCAGCCCGCCGGCGGCGAGGAAGCCACCGGTGCGAAGCTGTTCGAGCGCTGGGACGTGACCGGGATCGAGTACGCCGACCCATCCACCGAGCGCTACATCACCGTCACTCCGGTCGAGCACACGATGGGTCGCCACGCGGGCAAGCAGTTCCAGAAGAGCGAGGTCTCCATCGTCGAGCGGCTCATCAACCGGCTGATGCAGACCGACGAGAACACGGGCAAGAAACAGCAGGCCACGCGCATCGTCCGCAACGCCTTCGACCTCGTCGCCGAGCGCACCGACGAGAACCCGGTGCAGGTGCTCGTCACCGCCGTCGAGAACGCCGCCCCGCGCGAGGAGACCGTCCGGCTGAAGTACGGCGGGATTTCGGTCCCGCAGGCCGTCGACGTGGCTCCTCAGCGCCGGGTCGACCAAGCGCTGATGTTCCTCGCCAAGGGCACCCACGCTGCCTCGTTCAAGTCGCCCACGGACGCCCACGAGGCGCTCGCCGACCAGCTCACGGGTGCGGCGAACTACGACGTCCAGACGTACGCCATCAACCAGAAAGAGGAAAAAGAGCGCGTCGCGGCCGCCGCGCGCTGACCGTTCGGACTCTTCGTTTTCGTTTTATTCCGTTCCATCGCGCTCGACGGCCTCCGAATCAGCAGTGACGACTATTATATAAATCGCCGTGTATAGCGGGGGGAACAGTCACAGGCATGGGTACAGTTGGTACGGGTGTCATGGACGGTGTCGTAGCGCGGGGCGTCGACGCGACGCAGGGACCACCACGCGGACGTCTCGTCGGGGTCGGCGTGCGTGGCGAGCCACCGATGGCGGTGGCGGATCGAGGTCGACACCGTTCGGACGAGCGCACTCGACGGTACACGACAGGAATGATACACAATGTACGATAAGAAAGTCTTGGCGAAGGGGACGGCGGTCTCGTTCGGCGTCGTCGCGCTCGTGGCGATGCTCATCGTGAGCAGCGGTATGGCCTTTGCCGCACCGCTCAGCGGCATCGGTGGGTTCACCATCAACGCCGACGAACTCCGGGGCGACGACCTGTACCTCTATCCGGGCGTGAGCGACACGAGCGAGCGCGAGGGCATCCCGGTGGCGACCGCGGAGTTCTCCGCGGTCGAGATCGACGGTCTCGAACTCACGAAGTCCTTCGAGGACATCCCGGCCATCGGCGGCAACGCGCGGGTCGTGATCACGAGCACGGATACGGTGACGGCCGACTCGCTACTAGTGAAACAGAGCAAGCTCACGGCCGACAGTTCGACGTTCAACGGGCTGCTGATCGACGAGGAGAACGCCGATCGGCCGAGCGACCAGTTCAAGCAGGTCGCTCCCTCGACGGCCGAGCAGCGCACCGAGGGTGTCGACGCGGGCCAGCCGCCGAAGACCCTCGACCTCTCGAACGCCTCGAACCCGGGCATCGTCCTGCAGAACGCGTCGATTCAGGCCCACTACCAGGCCGTGAACGAGATCTCGATTCCGGGCATCACGCTCGCCACCGAGTACGACGCCAACGGTGACGGCGACTACACCGACGACGGCGACGTCACGTTGAGCTAACGACGGTCGATACGTTTTTCCACCACGACACACAGAATGGTCGAAATGACACGCTCCGGGTCGTCGGGCGACGGGACGGTTGGCAAGCGACGCGCCCGATTCGATCGCTGGCGCAGCGGCCGGCCGTTCGCCGGCGGCGCGCTGTTGGTGCTGGCCTCGCTCGTTATCGCGTGGATCCCCATCAACATCGCGCCCGACACCATCCTGATCGGCGAGACGCTCTCGCCCATCGGGCTGTTGTTCGCCGCGCTGGTCTTTCTGTGTGGCATCTTCGCGCTCACGCGACCCGGCAACGCGGACATCTTCGGGATCTTCGGCGTGCTGTTCTCGATATTCTCGCTGTACGGCGCGCTGGGCGGGCTCGGAATCGGCCTCGTGCTCGGCATCATTGGCGGCGTCCTCTGTTATGCGTGGCGCGACGAGGACGACGGCGAGGGTGGCTCGGGCGGCCGCGAAACAACCGAGAGCGACTTCGATTTCGCCAGCGAGGACGATTCCGAAGAGGACGACTCGGGCGGGCTGTTCGGCACGCGCTCGCGCGCACAGCGTACGGTGAGCGTCGACGGAGGCGATGCAGGCGAACGAACCGCGTCGGTCGCTCTCTTGCTCGTTTCGGTGGTGGTCCTCAGCGTGTTCGCCCATCCGCTGATGGCCGCAGCGGCCCGCGACTTTCCCGAACAGGAGAGCATCGACGGGACCGTCGTCGTCGCCGAGGAGTTCTCGGGCAGCGGGTTCAACCACGAGAACGTCACGACCGACAGCTCGAACCGTGAGAGCGTCCCGGCGGGTCAGTTCTCGTTCGAGAGCGACGTGAACATAGAGGGGATGACGGTGTACAAGAACTTCCGTGGCGGCCCGGATGGGGCCTCGCATCTCACCATCAAGGGGTCGTCGGCGTCGGCTCCCGATGGTCTGTCACTGACGGCCTCGGAGGCGTACTTCGGCCGGCTGGGTATCGGCAAGGACCCGGTGGTCATCCCGGCGGCGCGAAAGAAGTGGTCGACGTGTCCCGGCGAGGATTTCCTGTTCTCGGTCGGTGATCTCGGACCGCTGCCCGGCCCGCCCATCGATTCGAGCAAGGTGGTGACGAACACGCATCAACTGTCCGCATCGACGATCACCATCGAGGACCTCGAACTCACGATGCAGGGCGGGACGAAGTCGACGAGCGTCTCGGGAACGCCCGAGTGTACCAAGAACCCGGTCGAACCGGTGCTCGACCTGTTCACCGCAAACGCGCTCGCGCTGCTGACCGACGAGGGTGTCGTCAGCCCGAACGTGACGACAAACAACGTCACGGTCGGCGAGTTCGCGGCCCCCGCCACGGTCGAACGCAACGAGACCTACGACGTGAACGCGACCGTGACGAACGCGGGCTACATCGAGGACGAGACGACCGTCACGTACCGCCGCGCCGGCGAGACGCTGGCCCGGCAGAACGTCACGCTCGATCCCGACAACGAGACGACCGTCTCGTTCGAGGACCTCGGTACGGAGGACCTGAGCGCGGGCGAGTACGAACACGCCATCACGGCCGGCGAGAACGACGCCACCGGCACGCTCACGATAACCGAATCGAACACCACGGCCAACGCGACGAACACCACGGCCAACGCGACGACCGCGTCCACCAACGCGACGAACGCCACCGGTCCGACGAACGCCTCGACCGACGCGACGAACGCCTCCGCCAACACCACGAACGAATCGGCCGACGGGGCCGATACGAACGAGACGGACACGCCGACCGCCGACGCCACCGAGACGACGTCGACGGGCGAGCAGACGACCACGGCATCGGCCGAAACGGCGGCCGAGGCGTCGTCCGACGAAACCGCGTCGGCGACCACGACGGCTGCAACCCCGTCGCCGACGGCGACCGAATCGCCGAGCACGACCACGGAAACCGCTACCGCCGAAGCGTCGGGGGCCGAGACCACGACGACTTCCGAACCGACGACCACGACCGCTCCGCAGACCACCACGAACGGTTCGTCGCTCCTCGGAACCGTGGTGAGCGCCGTTTCGGGTCGAGAATGAGCACCGAACGACTGGGGCTGTCGGTCCATCGGGCACGGTTCGGCGAGTGGCGGGCATCGCGACCGTTTCTTGGCGGTGCGTTGCTGGCGCTCGGCGGCGTCATCGTCGCACTCGTGCTGATATTCTCCGCGGGCATCACGTTCGCACGGGCCAACCCGTCGGCGCTCGCGCTCGTCGCGGCCGTGTCGACCTTTCTCTGTGGCGTCTTCGCGCTCTCCCGGCCCACGCTTTCGGGAGTGCTCGGCGTCGCCGGCGTCGTCTCGGTTGTCGTCTCGCTGGTCGGCACGCCGTTCGGGGCCGTCCTCGGCGTGGTGTGCTCGATTCTCGGCGGCAACCTCTGCTATGCGTGGCAACCCGGAACGGATGGCTAGTACCGTTCGACAGCGAAATCACATCTGCCGCGGTTCGAAAAGCCGGGATAGGAATCGAATCAGCTCGTGCAACGGTGTTCGGTCGTTCGTCCGACAGTATAAATCCTCACGCCCCAGAGCACGACCGATGCCAGCGCCGGGTACGTCCCGTCCTCGGTCGCCTGTCCGTCGGGTGGAGCGATGAGCGACGATGACGACGGCTTCGTTTTCGGCGACGACGATGACGGATCGCTGTTCGGCTCGGTGGATAGCCTCGAACGTGGTTCCGAGCGGCGTTTCGGGACGGACGACTCCGATTCCGCCGCTGCCGGCCGGTCAGTCTTCGAGGGAACCACTGCAATGGTCGCGGCGGTCGTGGTGGTCGTCGTACTGGTCGCCGTCGGGACGGTGGCTTATCCGCTCGTACTGGACGCGCTCGATACCGGCGGAGCGACCGACGGGCGTGCGCCGAGCGACGGCGATTCGGCCGGCGTTTCGACGCCGGCGACGCCGACCGAACCGCCGGTGACGAAGATCGTGATGACTGTCACCGAGTCGGCGGCCGCTCCAGAATCCGGCCAGGCGACGACTTCGGGGACGACGCGGTCAGAGCGAACGGCGAGTTCGAATGCCGAACCCACTCCTACCGAACGACCGACCGCCTCGGCCGAGGAGTTCCCGGCCGGCGAATCGGCCGACGGGACCGACACGGCCGATGGCGCGTAGCGCGTCGGTCGTCAGTCGGCGGCGTAGCCGGTTCGAAGGACGTACTCGCGGGTCGCGTCGACGAGTGCTTTCCGGTACTGGCTCTCGTCGGGATCGGCGACGAGTTCCCGAAAGCGGTGTTTGAACGCCGCGAGGTCGGTTCCCGGAGCGTCGTCGGCGGCGGCGTGGGCGAGGTCGTAGAGGCGGTGGTCGCTCCCGATGCAGTCGTGGCGTTCGAGAAGGGCGAGCGCGAAGGCCGCGTTGACGGCCGTGATTTCGGGGTCCGACGCGGGCGTCAGCCGCGTCCAGCGCGGTGGGTCCACCGGCCTGTCGGCGAGCGCGCCGGCGAGGCTCGATTCGAGAAAGGCGATCAGTCTCGTCGCCGGTCCGACCCGCAGCGTGATGTCGTCGGCGTAGATGTCCTTCATGTGGTTCGCTATCTGATGACAGTGAACGAGTTGCCGGCGCTCGACCGAGTGACCCGCGAGCGCGAGCGAGAGCGCCTCCTCGGTCGACTGGATGTGTGAGGGATGGGATTGCTCGTACCGGCGCATGTGTGAATACTCGTGCAGCGCGAGCGAACGCGCCATCGCGCTGGTCGCGGCCTGTCGGGAGATGTTCAGCACGTGGCGGTCGTCGTAGTGGGCGCTCCACGTCCGCGAGTCGGGATCCGTGCGGACGTGGACGTGAACCGGGAGCGCGAGGTCGTGTTCGGTCTCGAAGAGGTCCCGTGCCCCGAGGAACGGTTCGGTCGGGCCGGGCGAATGCACGCGAACATCCATGTGTTCGTTTAACAGGGGCGGGAGGGTATGATTCTTGTGCCGGCACGACTCCGGTCGACGACTGGTCCGTGTCGCTGCTGTCCGCTCCGGCGAAACAGCACCCTTTTGACCCTCCTTCCGGTACGAATTGCCATAATGGGCCGACGTAAGAAGATCGTTCAGGAATGCGAGCGGCTGATGGACAATCCGGAGAACATCCGGAACATCGCCATCGCCGCACATATCGACCACGGCAAGACCACCCTCACCGACAACCTGCTCGCGGGCGCGGGCATGATCTCCTCGGACCTCGCCGGCGAGCAGTTGGCGATGGACACCGAAGAGGACGAGCAGGAACGCGGTATCACCATCGACGCGGCGAACGTCTCGATGACCCACGAGTATCAGGACACCAACCACCTCATCAACCTCATCGACACGCCGGGTCACGTGGACTTCGGTGGCGACGTCACGCGGGCGATGCGGGCGGTCGACGGCGCGCTGGTGGTCGTCGATGCGGTCGAGGGGACGATGCCCCAGACCGAGACCGTGGTACGGCAGGCGCTGCGAGAAGGTGTCAAACCTGCGCTGTTCATCAACAAGGTCGATCGCCTGATCAACGAACTCCAAGAGGGGCCCGAGGAGATGCAGGAGCGCCTGCAAACCGTGATCGGCGACGTCAACGAACTCATCCGCGGGATGGCCGAGGACAAGTACGAAAACGAGGGTTGGAAGGTCTCCGTACAGGACGGCACTGTGGCCTTCGGGTCGGCGCTCTACAACTGGGCGACCAGCCTGCCCCAGATGCAGGAGACGGGCATCGACTTCGCCGACATCATCGAGTACAACCGGAACGACAACATCGACGAACTCCGCGAGCACTCGCCGCTCTCGAACGTCGTCCTCGACATGGTCGCCGAACACTTCCCGAACCCCGTCAAGGCCCAGCCCGAGCGGGTGCCCACCGTCTGGCGTGGCGACGACACCACCGAACTCGCCGAGGGGATGCGCCTCGTCGACGACGAGGGTGATGTCGTCTTCATGGTGACCGACATCGGTATCGATCCCCACGCCGGCGAGATCGCCACCGGACGCCTGTTTTCCGGGACTCTCGAACGCGGACAGGACCTCTACGTCTCGGGGACTGCGGGGCAAAACCGCATCCAGTCGGTGGGTATCTTCATGGGTGGCGAGCGCGAGGAGGTCGAGCGCGTTCCCGCGGGGAACATCGCCGCCGTCACCGGGCTTCGGGACGCGATCGCCGGTTCCACAGTGTCGTCGGTCGAGATGACGCCGTTCGAGTCCATCGAGCACATCTCCGAACCGGTCATCACGAAATCCGTCGAGGCACAGAACATGGACGACCTGCCGAAGCTCATCAAGACCCTCCAGCAGGTCTCGAAAGAAGACCCCACGATTCGAGTGGAGATCAACGAGGACACCGGCGAGCACCTGATCTCGGGACAGGGCGAACTCCACCTCGAAGTCATCACCCAGCGCATCGAGCGCAATCAGGGCATCCCCGTGACGACTGGTGAACCGATCGTCGTCTTCCGCGAGGCCGTCCAGGAACCCTCCGAGACGGTCGAAGGCCAGTCGCCGAACCGTCACAACCGCTTTTACCTGACCGTTGAACCGCTCCCGGAGGACGTCGTCGAGACGCTCAAACGCGGCGAAGCGTCGATGGACATGCCCGAAACCGAACGCCGCGAGGCGCTTCAGGAAGCCGGCATGGACAAGGACACCTCCCAGAACGTCGAGACTATCCACGGCACCAACATCCTCATCGACGACACGAAGGGCATCCAGCACCTCAACGAGACGATGGAACTCGTCGTCGAGGGCTGGGAAGAGGCGCTCGACGACGGTCCCCTCGCCGCCGAACCCGTTCAGGGGACCATCATCCGTCTCGAAGACGCCCGCCTGCACGAGGACGCCATCCACCGCGGTCCGGCGCAGGTCATCCCGGCGGTCCGACAGGCCGTCCACGGCGCGCTCATCGACGGCCGTATCTCGATGCTCGAACCGATCCAGAACGTGCGTATCGACGTTCCCTCCGAACACATGGGTCCCGCTTCCGGCGAGATCCAGGGCCGCCGTGGCCGCGTCGACGACATGTATCAAGAGGGCGATCTGATGGTCGTCGAGGGCGTCGCGCCGGTCGACGAGATGATCGGCTTTGCTTCCGACATCCGCTCGGCCACCGAGGGCCGTGCCTCGTGGAACACCGAGAACGCCGGCTTCCAGGTGATGGCCGACAACCTCCAGCCCGACACGATCATGGAGATCCGCGAGCGCAAGGGCATGAAGCTCGAACTGCCCGCGAGCGTCGATTACTTCTAAAACCTCCACTTTTTTACTCGTCGGGTGCGCTCGCTTTGCTCGCGCACCACTCCTCGCAAAAACCTGGACTAAAAACTTCCGCTCGCAAACCACGCGAGCGGTGAACCGCGCTCACTTCGCTCGCGCGGACAATTCCTACCACAACCCGCACAGCACCGCAGAAGCCCTCACTCCCGATGGTCGTTCGCCCTTCATCCGCCAGGTTCCGCAAACCACTCACCACCGCCGCTACCGCGGCCGCACCGCAGCCGCGGTGGCGACTCAAAACGGCAGATAGCGGTCGTAGAGATCGTCTATCTGGTGGTTGATGTCGTCGCCGTCCTGTGACCCCCACGGGTTGCGCGAGAAGTAGTACATGCTGGCGAGGATCACGCCGATGGTGACGGCGAACCGCGGCACGGCGGCGCTGAGGACGAACGCCGAGAGACCGGCTATCAGCCCGGAAACGAGGACGTCCACGATCTGGTGGGCGACGGACATGCGGTCGGTAGCGCCGGCACGGGCCTAAACGGTTCGGACGCGAGCGAAATGTGGGTGTTTATCACCGCCGCTGTGTGACCCTTGGGCATGTATCGAGCAGAGGGGCGAACGGAGGTGGGTCGATGAGCGACCCATCGGCGTCGCTCTCGACCTATACTGTTCGACTCGAACTCGTCGACGAACCCGGCGAGTTGCTCCGCGCGCTCGACCCGATCGCCGACAACGGCGGCAACCTCCTCTCGATCTTCCACGAGCGCGGCTCGCTCACTCCCAGAGGCCACATCCCCGTCGAGGTCGATCTGGAGGCGACGCCCGAGCGCTTCGAAACCATCGTCGCGGCCCTGCGCGAGGCGGGCGTGAACGTCATCCGGGCCGGCGCGGAGCGCTACGGCGAGGAACTCACGGTCATCCTCGTCGGCGATCTCGTCGAGACCGACCTCTCGGATACCCTCTCGCGCGTCGAGTGTGCGAGTGCCTCCGTGGCCGACGTCGCGCTCTCGGCACCCGATGGGACCGACGAGCCGTCGAGCGCGCGACTCCGACTGGCGACCGAGACCGGCCAGCGCGAGCGCGCGCTCGACACCGTTCGGACGGTTGCCGACGAGAAGGACCTCCACCTCGTCGAACCGCTGGCGGGAGGTGACCGATGAACCTCGCCGTCGTCGGTTGCGGTGCGGTCGGGCGCGCGGTCTGTGAACTCGCCGGAAGCTACGGCCATCGCGTGACCGCGCTCGCCGACTCGACGAGCGCGGTCGTGGCTGCGGATGACATCGACGTCGAGGCTGCTCTCGACCGGAAATCAGAGGATGGAACCGTCGGCTCGGGCGACCCAGACGAGGTACTCGCCAGCGACTACGACGTGCTCGTCGAGGCCACGCCGACGACGCTCGGCGACGCCGAACCCGGTTTCAGTCACGTGAAACGCGCGCTCGCCCGCGACGCCCACGTCGTGCTGGCGAACAAGGGCCCGGTCGCCGAGCGCTACGGCGACCTTCGTGCCGCAGAGCGCGATAGTGCTGGTACTGTGCTGTTCGAGGCGACCGTCGGCGGGGCGATTCCGGTGCTCTCGACGGTCGCCGACCTCGGTGCCGAGGACGTGACGGCGGTCCGTGGCGTTCTGAACGGGACGGCGAACTTCATCCTCTCGCGGATGAGCGCCGAGGGCCTCGATTACGAGCACGTGCTCGCTGAGGCGCAGGATTTGGGAGTCGCCGAAGCCGACCCGGCCTTCGACGTCGAGGGCACCGACGCCGCGCTCAAGTGCGTCATCCTCGCGAACGTGCTCGGCGACGGCGACGTGACTCTCGCCGACGCGCAGGTCGAGGGGATCACCCGACTCACGCCGAGCGCGCTCGACTTGGCGAGTGAGGACGGTCGCACGGTGCGCCTCGTCGGCGAAGTCACCGACGGTGACCCTCCGACTGTGCGCGTCGGCCCGCGACTCGTCCCCGAGCACGGCACGCTCGCGGTGACGGGCACCCAGAACATCGTCCAGTTGGAGACGCGCCACGCCGGGCAGTTGAACCTCAGCGGGCGCGGTGCGGGTGGGCGGGCGACGGCGTCGGCGGTGCTCGCGGACGTCGGTCGACTCTCCTGAGCCGAGGCCGAAACCGTCGGCATTCGGGTCGAATCGGCCGTGTTCGCCCGATTCGCTGCGTGCAGTATCGTAATCGTTTTAACCGAAACCACAGTAACCATCCGACATAGCGCCACTGCGCGTGAGACACCAATGGCAGACAAACCACACCAGAACTTGGCCGTCATCGGCCACGTCGACCACGGAAAGAGCACGCTCGTCGGACGACTCCTCTACGAGACGGGGAACGTTCCCGAGCACGTCATCGAACAGCACAAAGAGGAAGCCGAAGAACAGGGCAAGGGTGGCTTCGAGTTCGCCTACGTGATGGACAACCTCGCCGAGGAGCGAGAGCGCGGTGTCACCATCGACATCGCCCACCAAGAGTTCGACACGGACGAATACTACTTCACCATCGTCGACACCCCTGGTCACCGCGACTTCGTGAAGAACATGATCACGGGCGCGAGCCAGGCCGACAACGCCGTGCTCGTCGTCGCCGCCGACGACGGCGTCCAGCCCCAGACACAGGAGCACGTCTTCCTCGCTCGAACCCTCGGGATCAACGAACTCATCGTCGCGGTCAACAAGATGGACCTGGTCGACTACCAGGAGAGCCGCTACGAGGAGGCCGTCGAGGAGGTCAAGGGTCTGCTCGGGCAGGTCAACTTCGACACTGACGACGCGAGCTTCATCCCCGTCTCGGCGTTCGAGGGCGACAACATCGCCGAGGAAAGCGAGAACACCGACTGGTACGACGAGGAAACGGTACTGGAGGCACTCAACGACCTCCCCGAGCCGCAACCGCCGACGGACGCCCCTCTGCGACTGCCGATTCAGGACGTCTACACCATCTCGGGCATCGGTACTGTGCCGGTCGGCCGTGTCGAAACCGGCGTTCTCGCGACCGGCGACAACGTCTCCTTCCAGCCCAGCGACGTGGGCGGCGAGGTCAAGACCGTCGAGATGCACCACGAGGAGGTTCCCCAGGCCGAACCGGGCGACAACGTCGGCTTCAACGTCCGCGGCATCGGCAAGGACGACATCCGCCGCGGTGACGTCTGTGGACCGGCCGACGACCCGCCGACGGTCGCCGAGACCTTCCAGGCACAGGTCGTCGTGATGCAGCACCCGAGCGTCATCACGTCGGGTTACACACCGGTGTTCCACGCCCACACGACGCAGGTCGCCTGCACGATCGAGTCGATCGACTCGAAGATCGACCCGGCCAGCGGCGAGGTCGACGAGGAGAACCCCGACTTCATCCAGTCGGGTGACGCTGCCGTCGTCACCGTGCGCCCGCAGAAACCGCTCAGCATCGAGCCGTCGAGCGAGATCCCCGAACTCGGGAGCTTCGCCATCCGCGACATGGGTCAGACCATCGCTGCCGGCAAAGTGCTCTCGGTCGACGAAGCATAATGCAGCAAGCGCGCGTCCGCCTCGCCGGCACCAGCCCCGAGGACTTGGACGACATCTGCGACGATGTCCGCGAGATCGCCACCAAGACCGGTGTCAATCTCAGCGGGCCGATCCCGCTGCCGACGAAGGAACTCGAAGTTCCGTCCCGAAAATCGCCCGACGGCGAGGGGACCGCGACGTGGGAGCACTGGGAGATGCGCGTCCACAAGCGGCTCATCGACCTCGACGCCGACGAGCGCGCGCTCCGCCAGCTCATGCGCATCCAGGTGCCAAACGACGTCAGTATCGAGATCGTCCTCGAAGACTGAGCGGCTCGATTTTCACCCCTAACGCTTTCAATCGTGAGCGACGAGTCGGTGTATGGGTCGTCTCGCCGGTAGCCCGACCGTCCAGACGCTTGCGGTGATGGCGGTCGTCTTTCTCGCCCAGCAGGTGGTCGGACTGGTCGGCGCGATGGGGTTTTTCTTCGTGCTCGGGCCAAGCGTGCCGCTCCGGCCGTGGGCGCTCGTGACGAGCGTTTACGCGCACGGTAGCCTCGCCCACCTTTTGGGGAACGCTACGATGCTCGTCCTCGTGGGGTTGATCGTCGAATCGTTTACCTCGAACGTTCGCTATCACGCCTTCTTCGTTGCGACCGGTGTGCTCGCCGGGCTTGCTCAGGTCACGCTGGTGCCGGGAAGCCGGGTGCTCGGCGCGAGCGGTGCGATCTTCGCCTTTCTGGGCTATCTCGTCGCCGCCAACCCGGTGTCGAGTTCGATGCTCGACGGGCTTCGACTGAGCCGGCGCGCCCAGTTGGCGATATTCGCCGTGCTCGCGGTCGCGGTCACGGCGTTGACTGGTGCGCCGGGCGTGGCGCTCGTGGCACACTTCACCGGGTTCTTGCTGGGATTGCTCGCCGGTCGTCTCGGCGTCTTAGCGACCGGACGGCGGCGCGGACAAACACAACATACAAGCGGGCCGCCCGGGTAGAGTCAATGTGGGCTCGTAGATCAGTGGCAGATCGTCTCCTTCGCAAGGAGAAGGCCTCGGGTTCGAATCCCGACGAGTCCATCCTACTTTTTGTGCGGCTTCGCTCGTCTTCGACTCGCTCAGCCGAGCAAAAACGTAGTGAAAAACCGCACCGCTCGCCCGCCGCCACTCCAAACCGCGAAAAATAATATTCCGGACGACACAGTATCGATATGGTGTCTGCAGAGCTGGTATTTCTCGCAGCGACGGCGGTCCAAATCGTCTTCACGCTGCCCGTGCTCTTCGACAGAGGATCGACCGTGCCGCGCGAGACAAGCGTGCCGACGGCGTTCGTCTGGTTCGTCTACGCGGCCACCTACGTCACGATCTCGTTCCCGTTGGCGGCGGTTGCGAGCGCGCTCGGCGGTGCGCTGTGGGTGGTCGTCGCCCTCTTTCGTGGTCGCCCGTCGAAACAGGACCTCGACTACGCCATCGACGATCTGTTTTCGGAATGAGCCGGTCGAGAGACCGTCGGGGATTTAGGCCGCTTCGACCTATCGACCCCATGCCGCGTCCGAAATCCTCCTTCGATCGCCTGCGCCCCTTCCAGTTCCGCCAGCCGGACGAGGTGCTCGACCCCGACACGATGTACACGGTGTACGAGATCGCCCGCCTCCTCCAGGGACTCGACCCCGACACCGAACTCGACGTCGAGACCGAGTCCATTTTGCTCGACTGGGCGATTCCGTGGCTGGTGAAGAACTCCGATGCGCTCTGTTTCGGCGACCCCGCAAGCGACGACGAACCCGGTCACTACGGGCTGCTCGACTGAGCGATCACCGACGCGACGGCTGCTCGCCGTACGATTCGGCGAGCACGTCGAGCGCGTCGTGGCGTTCGGTCGTGTGCGGGGCGGTCAGCGGCGAGACGCTGACGCGACCCTCGAAGACTGCCCGGCGGTCGCTTCCCTCTGGATCGGGGATCTCGCCGTCGGCCATGCGCCCCCAGATGCGGTCTCTGAGCGTGAGTCCCTCCTCGCCAGCCACGGCGGTCATCTCGTAGACTTTGGAGGGATGGGTGATCTCCATACCGGCGCGTTCGTCCCCGTTGACCTCCGGAACCGGTGCGTTGACGTTCAGGTAATCCGCTTGCTCGAAGATGCCGTCGCCGAGCGCGTTCCCGACGAGGTGGGTCGTCGCGCGGACGGCCTCGTCGTACTCGCCTTCGCGGGCGGCGTACTCCCGGAAGTCGACGTCGCCACCCGGGATGTAGAGCGAGACGGCGATCGCCGGCACGTCGAAGAAGGTCGCCTCGACGGCGGCGCTGATGGTGCCCGAGCGCCCGAGAACGTATTCGCCGAGGTTCGCGCCCTGATTGCAGCCAGAGACCACGAGGTCGACGTCCTCACAGAGCGAGCCGAGACCTGCAACCACGCAGTCGGCGGGCGTGCCCCGGACGGCGTGGCCGCGGTCGTGCTCCTCGACGACGACGCGGCTGGAGAGCGTGCGCCCGACGGCGCTCTGGTCCTCGGCGGGTGCGACGACCGTGACCTCGTGGTCGGCGAGCGCATCGGCGAGCACCCCGATTCCCGTGCTCTCGATGCCGTCGTCGTTCGTCAGCAGGATGTGCATACCACGTGTGCGGTGGGCGCTCGCAAAAGCACACCGCTAAGGGCCATCGGCGGGCGAGTCGGGCGAAAGCCTCAGACGGGAATTCGGTCGACGACCGTCTCGTCGTCGACGACGAGATTGTACGATCCCTCGTCGTCGTTCCAGAGCACGAGCACGTTCTCGAATTCGAGGAGTGCGCCGTAGTCGGCGTCCGAAAGCGCCCGATTGAGCGCCGTCTCGCGGGTGAGCACCGCGTAGTGGTCGACCGCCTCGCTGCCGTCGCTGATCTTGAAGAGGGGATTACCATCCGACAGCGAGTGACTGAGTTTCGCGGCGATGCAGTCGACGCGACTGGAGACGTGGCGCTCGCTCTCGGCCATCTTCGCCACCCGGTTCGGGTCGGGTGTGAACTCGATGCGCCGTTTTCCGTCCGTGCGAAGAACCGAGTACGAATACTGGACGTCGACGTTGACGAATGCACTCCCCTCATCGGCGGCCGCGGCGAGGCGGCGCTGGAAGGGCGGCACGTCGAGGTCGCCCTGCACGTCGAACGACCAGCCCCTGTCGGTCGGGACGTGGCCGGGCCAGAGGCGGACGGTCGGTGCGTACGCCGTCGCCGGGCCATCGTCACAGAGCGCGCGCTCGATCTTCCGAAGACCGATCGACGTCTCGCGGTCGGCTGGCGCGACGGCGACGAGCGAGCCGTCGGGCGCAAGCACATCGAGATAGCGCTCCGTGACCCCGACCGGGTCGTCGAGTTCGCTCAGCACGTTCGCCAGCATCACGAGGTCGTATTCGCCGTCGAAACCGAACGCCTCGGCGCTCGTGCGATGAACGGTCGGATGGAAATTCTTTCCAGTAGTATCGAGCAGCGCTTCAAGCACGTCCGCGGCGTCGCTCGGTTCGACCGCATGATACTCACAGAGCGCCTCGTCGGGGAGGAAGTCGGCGAGACCGAGCGCCGGTCCGCCGACGCCAGCGCCCACGTCGAGCACCCGGAGGTGATGGTCGAGCAGGCCGTCACGCGCGAGGTCGGCGAGAACATACTGGATGGTCGCGTAGTAATCGGGAAGGTGGTAGATGGCGTAGGCGAGCGCCGTCTCGCGGTCGTAGTGTACCGACTCGCCGGCGAAATACGATTCCTTGACTTCTCGAATCCGCTCGCGGAGGCGCTCGCCCGACTCGCCCGTCGGCCAGCCGGCCCCGTACTCGTCGACGAGCAGGTCTTCGAGCGCTCTGGCGTGCGGTTCGGGCAGTACTGCGACGCCAGCGAAATCGGTTGTGATTGGCTCCCCGGAGGCGGGCACGAAGGTGCCGTCGTCGCGTTCGACGAGCGCGAGCTCGGGGGCCGACTCGCGGAGCACCTCGCGGACGACGGCGGGATGAGGACGACCGGAAACGTACTCGTGGATCTCCTCGGGATCGATGGGTCGCACCTCTCGGAGGTAGTTCGCGTTCGCGCGGACCGCCGCGCGCTGGTCGTCGTTCATCGCTTCTCGCGCGCCTCACGGTACAGCTCCTCGATTCCTGCCCCGTCGGCATCGGCGATGCGTGCGGCGGCCTCGGCGACCGCCCCCGCACCGTCGAAGCGCTCTTGAATCTCGCCGTAGACTGCCGGCGACCCCGAGAGGACCTGCCCAGCGAGTTCGTCGAGCGGGCCGGAAATCGGGGTGTGAAACTCCTCACGGACGTCTTCGGCGGCGAGCGCGTAGGCGAGCACGGCCGCGTGCGCGCCGGCCTGGACCGTCTCCATCGCCCGATCGTGCTCTGCGGCGCTGGTCTCGAAGAGCGTGTTTTCGGCGGCGAGCGCCGCTCGGATTTCGTCGGTCGCCGGGCCGGCGGCGTCGGCGACCACCGCGATGCGGCCGGGGGCGTTTTCGGGCGCGAAGAGCGGGTGGAGGCTCAGTCGCTCGCGGTCGGGGGCGTGGGTTCCCATTGCAGCGAGCGGTTCGGCCATGCTCCCGGTGACGTCGACCACGGCGCGCTCGGCCCGCGGCGCGTGCTCGGCGATGGCGTCTTCGGCGGCGGACATCGGCACGGCGAAACAGACGGTATCGAACCGCTCGTCGGTATCGAGCGCCGTCGATTTCGCGTCGAGCCGTTCGGCGACCGCCGCGGCTTGCTCGGGGTCGGTGTCGGTGACGGCGATTTCGGTCGTTCCGGCGAGCGCGCGGGCGAACCACTCGCCCATCGTGCCAGCGCCGACGACGAGAAGAGTCATTGAGTGTGTGTTTCGGCGGCGGGCAAAAGCCCCTTCGAGTGGTCCCGACTACTCGACGCGGAGGCGTTTCGGGTAGTCGGTGAGGTTCTCGTAGCCATCCTCCGTGACGAGCACGAAGTCCTCGACGCGCACGCCGCCGACGTCCGGATGGTAGAGACCGGGTTCGATGGTGATGACGTTGCCCGCTTCGAGTTCGCCACCCTCGAAACTCAGGCTCGGCATCTCGTGGACCGCGAGCCCGACGCCGTGACCGGTTCCGTGGATGAAACCCGTCTCGGTCTCGGGGTCGTCCTTGAGTGTCGGCTCGCCGGCATCCTCGTAGACGTCACAGACCGCGTCGTGGACCGCCTCGCCCGTCGCGCCCGGCTCCACCACGTCGAGCGCCGCCTCCAGCGCCTCCTCCGAGAGGTCGTACCACTGCTCCACTCTCTCGCTCGGCTCACCCTTGACGAACGTCCGCGTCATGTCGGCGTGATACCCTGTACTAGTGCTCTGCGGAAAGATGTCGACGATGATAGGTTCGTCGGCGGGGAGGGGACCGCTGCCGTCGTTGTGCGGGTCGGCGGCGTCGGCACCGCCGGCGACGATGGTCTCGCCGGAGGTGTAGCCGTGCTGGAGCAGCGTCGTCTCGACGGCGGTCTTGACGCGCTCGGACGTGAACGGCTCGCCGTCGGTGACGAGCCGGCCGTCCTCGATGTCGGCCCCGTGGATGGCGTTCTCGGCGGCGACCATCGCGCGCTCGTTGACCCGTTGGGCTTCCCGCATCTTCTCGATTTCCTCGTCGGTCTTGACCGCACGGATGTCGACGAGGACGCCGTCTTCCTCGGCGGTCACGTCGACATCCTGCTCGCGGAGTCCGTCGGCGGTCCCGACCGGGAACCGCTCCGGGACGAGCAGCGAGTCGACGTCGTGGTCGTCGAGAAAGCGTCCGAGCATCTCGGTACCTGCCTCGCGCCCGCCGGCGTCGTCAGCGTAGTCGGCGTGCCGAGAGACGGTCGCGGCGCGGCTCTCGGTCTTCGCGCGGCCGTATTCGAGCGCCGACACCAGAAGGTGGGTGTCGCCGTCGTAGAGCGTGACGAAGGGGTCGGGTGCGACGAACCCGGAAAGGTAGCGCTGGTCGGGGTCGTCGGAATCGGCATCGAGTAGATAGCCGTCGGCATCGTACTCGGCGAGTTCCGCGTCGAGCGCGGCGAGGTCCGGATCCATGGCGAAATTTCGACGGTGGCGACCAAAACGATGGCGTCTCGCGGTCGGGAGCGTTATGAGGCCGCCACCGCAGCCCTCCGTATGGATTTCCTCCCTATCGGCGACTACGGCGTCGTCGGCAACCTCGAAACCTGTGCGCTCGTCGGACGCGACGGGACGGTCGACTGGTGGTGTCTCCCCCACGTCGAGTCGTCGAGCGTCTTCGCCGGCATCCTCGACCCGGACGTGGGCGGGCAGTTCACGATTCAGCCCACCGGCGAGTTCGAGAGTGATCAGGAGTACATTGAGCGGACGAACGTGCTCGAAACGGCTTTCACGACCGAATCGGGCACGGCGACTGTCACCGACTTCATGCCGGTCGTCGGCGAGCAACAGACCCTCGACATCGCCGAGAATACCCTCTATCGGCGCGTCGAGTGCGAATCGGGGTCCGTGGAGATCGAGACGACCTTCGCGCCACGCTTCGACTACGCACGCGCCGAGACGACCGTCGAGACGGTCGATGGCGGCGTTCTCGCACACGGCAACGGCGAGGAGCTGTTCTGTCAGAGTGAGGCCACATTCGACATCGAGGACGGGACGGCGACCGGAACGGCCGATCTCGACGAGGGCGACGTTGTCTGGATCATCTGTCAGTACGGCGAGCGCGAGCGCCTTGACCGCAGGGAAGCAGAGGCGATGCGAGAGGCAACCGTCGAGTTCTGGAAGGGTTGGGTCCATCACTGTACGGATTCGGAGCGCTGTCTGTTCTACGGGCCGTGGCACGACCTCGTGATTCGCGCGGAACTCGTACTCAAGATGTTGATGCGCCGCGAGACCAGCGCCATCGCCGCCGCGCCGACGACCTCGCTGCCCGAGGAAATCGGTGGCGAGCGCAACTGGGACTATCGGTTCAACTGGATTCGGGATGCGGCGTTCACCGTGCAGGCGCTCCACGAACTCGGCCACGCCGCGGAGGTCGAGGACTTCTTCGAGGAGTGTCTCGACCGCATCGTCGATGGCGAGTCGGGCCGCGTCGAACAGCCCTTCTACGGGGTCGACGGCGAGGATCTCCCCGACGAGGAGGAACTCGACCACCTCGCCGGCTATCGCCACTCCTCGCCGGTGCGCATCGGCAACGCGGCTGGCGACCAGCGCCAGCTCGACGTCTACGGCGAACTCGTCTTGGCGATTCACGAGACCACCCAGTACGGCGAGACCCTGACCGAGGAGAACTGGGACGTACTCAGGGACGTCATCGACCACGTTTGCGAGGTCTGGGACGAACCGGGCTACGGCATCTGGGAGGACCGGGCCGACCCGAAACAGTTCGTCTACTCGAAGGTGATGTGCTGGGCCGCCATCGACCGGGCGCTGACGATGGCCGCGGCGACCGACTACGAGGCCCCGACCGACGAGTGGGAATCCGTCCGCGGCGACATCGAGGAGCGCGTACTCG
Source organism: Halococcus sediminicola (assembly GCF_000755245.1). Taxonomy (NCBI): domain Archaea; kingdom Methanobacteriati; phylum Methanobacteriota; class Halobacteria; order Halobacteriales; family Halococcaceae; genus Halococcus; species Halococcus sediminicola. Next base: position 792,309 of record NZ_BBMP01000022.1, read on the forward strand.
ACGAGGGCTTCGACGAGGAGATGAACAGCTTCACGCGTTCGTTCGAGACCGACAACGTCGACGCCTCGCTGCTTCGCCTCCCTGTCGTCGGCTTCCTCGAACCGGACGACGACCGCATCGTGGGCACCATCGAGGCGGTCCAAGATCACCTCGCAACCGAGGACGGGCTTGTCTATCGCTACGACACCGACGACGGACTCGACGGCGAGGAGAACCCGTTCGTCCTCTGCTCGTTCTGGTTGGTGGATGCGCTCGCGCTTGCCGGTCGCCGCGAGGAGGCCCGTAACCTCTACGAGGACGTGCTCGAACACGCGACTTCGCTCGGTCTGTTCGCCGAGCAGATCGACGAGGAGACCGGCGAGCAGCGAGGCAATTTCCCGCAGGCGTTCAGCCATCTCGGCCTCATCAACAGCGCCATCTACGTCAGCGAGGGCGCAGACCCCCGGACTCCGACCCCCATCGGCGTCGATGCGCCCGACAGCACCAGCTGAGGCGAGCATTCGAAGCCGGATAGCTGGTGTTTCCCTGGCGGTTGCCGTGGCGCGCGCTCGCGCTCGTGTGTGAGGAACGGCGAGCACTGAGCGCGAACACCGTGCGAATCGGCTGGGGAGGTATGTGGGCGGTGCGGTACTGAAGAAGAATCGTCCGCGCGAACGGAGTGAGCGCGGTTCACTGCGAACGAGCGTGCAGCGCGAATGAGCAGGAGTTTTTAGTCCAGGTTTTTGCGAGGAGTGGTGCACGCTCCGCGCGCACCCGACGAGTAAAAAAGTGGGAGTCCGGCAGTCTGATAGCCCCACCGTCCGAGAGGCGGGTATGAACGCCGACATCGGGGCTTCGCGCGTGAGCGGCACGGTCCGAGCACCGCCGTCGAAGAGCTACACCCATCGGGCGATCCTGGCGGCGGGCTACGGTGACGGCACCACGCGGATCGAGCGGCCGCTCGTCTCCGCCGACACGCGTGCGACGGCGCGGGCTGTCGCAGCGTTCGGCGGGCGTGTCGAGGGCCTCGCGGACGACAGCGAGCGCGTCGAGATCGAGGGATTCGGCCGTCCTCACACACCGGGAGACGTCGTCGACTGTGCCAACAGCGGAACGACGATGCGCCTCGTCACGGCGACGGCGGCGCTCGCCGAGGGGTTGACGGTGCTCACCGGCGACGGATCGCTGCGCTCGCGCCCGCACGGGCCGCTGCTCGCTGCGATCGAGGGTCTGGGCGGACGCGCCGAGAGCACGCGTGCGAACGGGCAGGCCCCGCTCGTGATCGGCGGACCGGTGGACGGGGGGCGGGTTTCGATGCCCGGCGACGTCTCCTCGCAGTTCGTGACCGCGCTCTTGATGGCCGGCGCGCGCTCGGAAGATGGAATCGAGATCGACCTCGAAACCGAACTGAAATCCGCGCCGTACGTCGACATCACTCGGGAGTTGCTCGCCGATTTCGGCGTCGAGACCGAGGTTAAGGAGAGTGGTTTCGCGGTCGGGGGTGGGCAAGCCTACGATGCGGACGGCCAGTATCGCGTGCCGGGCGATTTCTCCTCAATGTCGTATCTGCTCGCCGCGGGCGCGCTCGCGGCCGACGGCGAACTCTCCGTGGAGGGTGCGCGGCCGAGTGCGCAGGGCGACAGTGCCATCGTCGGAATCCTCGAACGGATGGGCGCGGACATCGCGTGGAACCGTGAGGACGGTACGATCTCGATCGCGCGCACGGGTTTGCAAGGTATCGAGATCGACGTCGGCGACACGCCCGACCTCCTGCCGACGCTCGCCGTTCTCGGGGCCGCGGCCACCGGCGAGACGCGGCTCGTGAACGCCGAGCACGTGCGCTACAAGGAGACCGACCGCGTGAGCGCGATGGCCGACGAACTCGAAGCGATGGGCGCGAGCGTCACCGAACGGGAGGATTCACTCACGATACACGGCGACCGGTCGAGTCTCCGGGGCGCACGCATCGACGGTTGGGGTGACCACCGCATCGTGATGGCGCTCGCGGTCGCCGGACTGATCGCCGAGGGGACGACCACCATCGTCGGCGCGGAACACGTCGACGTCTCCTTTCCGGGATTTTTCGACGTGCTCGACGAGGCCGGTGCCGACGTGAGCCTCGACTGACCCACGGGCGTTGCGGCGATTGCAACCTTCAAATCCGTGCGTCCCGACGACCGTCCATGAACGGCAACGAGTTCGGCCGGCTCTTCCGGATCACGACCTTCGGCGAGAGCCACGGCGAGGCGATGGGTGTCACGGTCTCGGGCTGTCCCGCGGGACTCGAACTCGACGAAACGGACATCCAGCACGACCTCGACCGACGAAAACCCGGCCAGTCACGGATCACGACCAGTCGCGGCGAACCGGATAGTGTGGCCATCAAAAGCGGCACGCAGGACGGGTTCACTACTGGGACGCCGATCGGGATGGTCATCCAGAACAAGGACGCGCGTTCGGGCAAGTACGAGCCGTTCATCACCGCCCCCCGCCCATCGCATGGGGACTTCACCTACTCGGCGAAGTTCGGCACCAGAAACTGGGGCGGCGGCGGGCGCTCGTCGGCCCGCGAGACCGCAAACTGGGTCGCCGCCGGCGCGATAGCGAAGAAGATACTCCGAAGCGAGGACGTCGAAATCCGTGCTCACGTCAACCAGATCGGCGACATCGAGGCTCCAGACGTGAGTTTTGAGGCAATGGGCGAACACGTCGAAGAGAACGAAGTCCGGTGTGCCCATCCTGCAACCGCCGAGAAGATGCGCGAGAGGATCGACGAGTATCAAGAAGCGGGTGACTCCATCGGCGGTGCCATCGAGTTCGAGATTCAGGGTGCGCCCCGCGGGCTGGGTGCGCCCCGGTTCGACTCGGTGCCGGCGCGACTCGGGCAGGCCATGCTGAGTGTGCCCGCCGCGACCGGCTTCGAGTTCGGTTTGGGGAAAGAAGCCCGGCGCTATCGCGGTAGCGAGCGCAACGAGGACTGGAAATTCGAGGAAAGCGAGGCCCAACGGGCCTCGGAAACGTCGAGCAGGGAGCAAAGCGACCCGCGAGACAGAGGCGACCCGATTCCCGTCGGCAACGACCACGGCGGCCTCCAAGGGGGAATCACGACCGGGCAGCCGATCCGCGGCGAGGTCACTCTCCACGCACCGACCTCGATCCCGCAAAAACAGACCACCGTCGACTGGGAGACCGGCGAGGAGAAGGAGGCACAGGTCATCGGCCGTCACGACCCCGTGCTCCCGCCGCGCGGCGTGCCCGTCGTCGAGGCGATGGCCGCGCTCACGATGGTCGACTTTCTCCTTCTGGGTGGGTGCGTCAACCCCGACCGGATGGACGGGCAGGTCGGCGAGTACGACACCTATTACCACCCGTCGAGTCCCGAAAACGACCCCGACGCGCCGACGAGTGCGGAACCGACCGAGGACTGACGGCCGCCCGCCTGCGTCTCTTGTTCACATGTTAATGTGGGCCTTTATCACGTCGTCCCGTGAGGGACGGGTATGACGCGCAACGCACTGATGTCGGCCATCGGTCTGCTGGCGCTCGGGGCGCTCGTGGCCACGATACTCGGAACGTATCGGATCCTCTCGTACATCGCCGCCCTCCTCATCGTCGGCGTCGTCGCCAGTTCGTCCATCGAGCGTGGGGAGAGCGAGTTCGACATCGCCCCCTACGGCGGGTTGGTGGCGCTACTGGGAGGGACTTTCTTCGTCGGCCTGACGGCCATCTGGTTGCTCTGGACGCCCGGCCAGACGGAGTACACCTACCTGTTCGGGATCCCGAAGGCGACGCTCGCCTATCTCCTCTTCATCTGGCTCGTTCCCCTCCTGGGAGCCATCCTCTACTCGCTTCGCTTCCCGGCCATCGGGGGCGACGACATCGTCGACGGCATCATGCAGCGGGCGCGCTCGGCACAGGAGGGACGACGACTCCCGCTCGTGCCCCAGCGAACCCAGCGGGAGGGTGACGACTGAATGATTCCCCTGCAAGCGATCCCGGTCGCCGACGACCCGTTCGTGCTCCTCTTTGGCTCGATCTATCTGCTCATCGTCCTCGCCATCGGTGCGTGGGGCTACATGCGCACGAGTTCGACGAAGGACTTCCTCATCACCGGGAAGTCGATCGGCACGTGGGTGCTCGCGCTGACGGCCTTTTCGGTGATCCAGTCGGGCTTCGGTTTCGTCGGCGGCCCGGAACTCATCTACGCCTACGGGACGACCTCCTTCTGGATCTTCCTCACTGCCCCGCTGGGGTTCGTCGTCACGTGGGTCGTCCTCGCAAAGCGAATGCGGGTTCTCGCCGACATCCGCGACGTGCTCACGCTCGCCGACGGGATGTACGTCCGCTACGAGAGCGCGTGGGTTCGTGGGCTGACGGCGGTCGCGGTGGTCATCGGCGTCATCGCCTATCTCGCTACCAATCTCGCCGCGCTCCAGTACGTGATGCGCGCCATCTTCGGAATCCCCGTGATCTTCGGGCTGTTCGGCGGTGCGCTCATCCTCCTGCTGTACAGCATGCTCGGCGGGATGATCGCTGGCGTCTGGACGGATTTCGTGCAGGCCATCACGATGATCGTCGGTGCGGTCATCGTCTTCTTCTTCGCCATCTCCTTCGGCGGCGGCATCGCCAACATCTCCAGCAACCTCGCCAGCGCCGACCCCGCGCTCGTCTCTCCGTTCGGTACTCTGGGGGTCGAGACGGCGCTCGCCGCCCCCATCCTCGGCGGACTCGGCTGGTGGATCATGTTCTCCATCGGGGCGGCCGGCCAGCCACACCTCATCACGAAGTTCTACATGAGTCGCAACCTCAAAATCCTCCGCTGGGGCGCGCCCATCGCCGCCATCTCGTACGCGGTATCGAGCCTGCTCGCGCTCTCGACGGGACTCTCGCTGCGGTCGATGGTCGAGGCCGGTGAAGTGTCCGCCCCGTCGAGCGCCTCGATCGCCGGGCCGGTGTTCGTCCTCGAATATACTCCGGGGGTGGTCGCCGGGCTGATCCTCGCCGCGCTGCTGGCGGCCATCATGTCCACCAGCGATTCGTTCCTCAATATCGGCGCGGCCGCCATCTCGCGGGACATCCCGCGCGCGTTCGGGCGGACCATCGACGACGACCGCACCGAACTCCGGGTCACGCAGGCCGCGCTCGCGGGGCTGACGGTGCTGTCCACGCTCGTGGTCTTCTTCTCCGACGAACTGGTCGGCATTTTGGGCACCATCGGCTGGGGCTTTTTCGCCGCCGCCATCTTCCCCATCGCCGCGCTCGGCATGAACTGGAAGGGCGCGACCAAGGAGGGAGCCATCGCCGCAGTGGTCGTCGGGATGGGCATCAACATCGTCTTCAGCGCCGTCCCGCGTATCGCCGAGACCGCCGGGGCCGCGTTCGGCGGCGCGCTCAGCGGCTTCTACGGCGGCCTCTTCGGCGGGCTTCCCGTCGGAGCCACGGCGCTGCTGGCGGCCATCGTCGCGTTCGTCGGCGTCTCGCTCGTGACTCAGTCGAACGCGCGCGTGCCCGAGGACATCGCCGCCCTCATGGACCGATGACCGAGGACCCCACCGACCCCATCACGGCGCGGTTCACCGAGTGGTTTCGCAAGCGGCCCACGTCGCTCGAATTCTGGGAACTGGCCGTCGGCGAGCATAGTTTGGGATGCTGTTTCGCCGGCGAATCGTTCAGTTCGTTGCTGCTGCGGGCGGACATGGGCGAATCGACCCGAGATGCGCTCGACGACTGTGCGACGATCGACGAGTGCGTCGCGCTCGACGACCGAAATTTCACCGTGCCGCTGTCGTCGGTGACGGCGCTTCGACTGCGCGAGGGAACCAGAACCCGACGCGCGCAGTTGACCGTCGCGTGGAATGAGGGGGCCACGGGCGACACGTCGTGGACCCTCTCAAACACCGCCCGTGGAGCACCACAGACCGACCTCGTTCGCACGCTCGCCGACCGCAATGGGCTGGCCGATGCGGACGTCGGCATCGACTCGCCCCGACTCGCCTTCCTCTGAGACGAACGGTTTTGAATACCCTCGACCAACAGAAGCTATGACATGGACACTCATGCTCGATGACGAAAGCTACGAAACCGCTCGCGAGCGCTTCGCGTGGGATTTTCCGGACGACTACAACCTCGCGACGGATCTCGTGGGAAAACACGACTCCAAGGACCCGGCGCTGTATCAAGCATACCCGGACGGTCGCCGTGAGACGTACACGTTTGGCGACCTCGACGCGCTCTCGGATAGGCTGGCGAACGGGCTTGCCGAGCGCGGCATCGAACGCGGGGACCGAGTGGCGGTCGTGCTGCCACAGCGTCCCGCAAACCTGCTCACGCATCTGGCGTGCTGGAAACTCGGCGCGATCTCGCTCCCTCTCTCCGTGCTGTTCGGGACCGATTCCCTGCGTTACCGTCTCGACGACAGCGGCGCGCGGGTCGTCGTCACCGACCCCGCCGTCACCGAAACGGCGCTGGCGGTGGCCCCCGACTGTGATTCGCTCGAACACGTCGTCGAGGCGACGCCAGGTGGGGTCGAGGAAGCAGACGAATCGACCGACGGCGCGCTCGCGTTCGTCGACCTGCTCGGGGATGAAGGATTCCCCGTCGCCGCCACCGATGCCGACACGCCGGCGGTCATCCTCTACACGAGCGGTTCGACCGGCCCGCCGAAGGGCGTGCTTCATTCTCATGGGGTCTGGGTCGGCCACTGTCCGGCGTTTTCGATGTACTTCGAGGGGGACCTCGACGGGGTCTACTGGACGCCCGCCGACTGGGCGTGGATCGGTGCGCTCGGCGACCTCGTTTTCCCGGCGCTGCACTACGGCCAGCCGGTACTCGGCTATCCGATGGAAGGGTTCGACCCCGAGAAAGCGTTCTCGCTGATGGCCGAGTTCGACGTCACGGGGGCGTTCGTCCCGCCGACGGCGATTCGCATGCTGATGGGCGTCGACAACCCCTCGAACTACGACCTCGCGCTCGAAGCGGTCTGTTCGGGTGGCGAACCCCTCACTCCCGAAATCATCGAGTGGGCCGACACGGAACTCGCGGGCGTCGTGGTCAACGAACTCTACGGCCAGACGGAGGCGAACCTGCTCGTGACCAACAGACAAGAGTGGTTTCCGGCCCGAGCGGGCAGCATGGGGAAACCGGTCCCGGGCCACGAGGTGGCCGTCGTCGACCCCGCGACCGGCGAGAAACGCCCGACCGGCGAGGTGGGTGAAATCGCCGTCGAGCGCGACGGCGACCCCGTAGTGTTCCGCGAATACTGGAACGAACCCGAAAAGACCGCCGCGGCCACGGTCGGTGACTGGCATTTGACAGGGGACCTCGGGAGCAAGGACGAAGAGGGCTACCTCTGGTTCAAATCGCGCGACGACGACGTCATCATCACGAGCGGCTACCGCGTCGGACCGGGCGAGGTCGAGCGGGCGATTCTCGACCACGAGGGTGTCGAGCAGGTCGGTGTCGTCGGCGTGCCCGACGAGACCCGCGGCGAGCGCATCAAGGCGTTCGTCCAACCCGTGGGAGATGGCTCGGACACGCTACGCGAGGAGATTCGAGACCTCGTGCGCGAACGACTGGCGAAATACGAGTATCCCAGAGAGATCGAGTTCGTCGATAGCCTCCCACAGACCACTACCGGGAAAATACAGCGCCGGAAGCTCCGCGAGCGGGACAACGAGTAGACTACCAGTAGGGATTCGAGAGCCATCGCCGCGACCGTGCACCGATGGCACTCATCGCCACGACGACGAGGGCCACCAGCGCCAGTACGGCCGCTGTCGCCAGTACGGTGACCGCGGTCGGTGCGAGGACGTTCAGCGCGAGCACGGCGAGGCTCCCGATGCCCGCGACGAAGGCGAGACCGACGACGAGCGTGGCGAACGGCTGTGAAAGCCGCATTCAGGCACTCCGTGGTCGGTGGCCGTGGTCGCTGCCCATGCGGGCGGAGGTGACGAGGTGCATCTTCGTGGGACGGTCGACATCGCCGGCGTGCATAAGTAGCGTGGTCGGACGCGCGAGCCACGGCGTTCAAGAGCACCGCCCACCGAGTGCGGCCATGACAACAGTCGCCGTCCTCTGCAATGGGCCACACGAGGGCGTGCTGGCCGATCTCGCGGCGTCGACGCCGCTCGCCGGGAGCGAGACCGCCGACCTCTACGCCGCGATGTGTGCCGACGTGTTCCGCGCGGTCGAGACGAGCGCGAGCGACCTGCTCGTCAACTACCGCCCGAACGAGTCGGACGACGCCGAAGCGAACCTTCGCGCGCTCGCCGAAGCAGCCCTCGAACACCCCGACGCGGTGCGCTACGAGAAGCAGGTCGGCTCGACGCCCGCCGCCCGCGTCGGCAACACGATGACTCACCTGCTCGAAAGCGAGGAGGCGAGTTCAGCGATGGTCGTCGAACCAACCGCGCCGTTCCTCACCCGGGGTGACATCGACGGGCTGGCGATGAAGCTCCGCCGGAGCGACGTCGTGCTCGGACCCGCCTCGGAAGGCCGAGTCTATGCCGCCGGCTTCTCATCACCCATCGATTTCACCGATGCCTACACGCCGCCGGCAGTCGAGACGCTCACCGCCCGCGCGAACGACGCCGGTCTCGACGTCGATTACGGCCCGACGATTTCGATTATCGAGACCCACGCGGACCTCGTCGGGGCGCTCTCACTCGTCCGCGCGCGCCGCCGGGCCGGCCGCGACGTACCTCGCCACACCGCCGCGTGTTTCGACGAATTCGGGTTGGCACTCGTCGAAGAGGACGGCGACCTCGACGTGTCGAGAGCGGACACCGACAGCCCTTAGACGCCTGCCGGGGTAGTCGTGGCTGCGGTGGGGTGGCAGAGTGGACGATTGCGCCTGTCTTGAAAACAGGTGGCCTATGGCCTCATGGGTTCGAATCCCATCCCCACCGCGTTTTCGGTGAACGCACACGACTGGCGTAGCGAGGAGTGCCGTGACCGAAAAATGCGACCCGCTGGATTCGAATCAGGGAGTGGAGCGAACACGGTGAGCGAAACGACTGTGGTTCGAATCCTCCCCTGTATTTGCCCGTGACCACGCACGACGAGCAGCAACGCTTTTGCGGCGACCGACCAGTTCTGAACCATGGCCGACTGGCCCCACGACCCCGACGGCGAGGAGGGAAGCGAAGGGATGCGCAAGTACGGACAGGCAGTCATCGCCAAGAAAGTCGACGAGGAGGGAGACTTCCCGCTCGACGTGTCTGCGTTCGTCGACGAGCACGGCGACGACCCGATTCGCCTGAATCACGAACGGGTCGTGAGCCTCGACGAAATCTTCGCTGGCGTCGAGAACGACGAGATCGCCGACATCCAGTCGATGCACCGGCAGGTCGGCGCGGCGATGCGCGAGAACGGTCTCTGGGAGTACGACACCAACGCCGAGGGTCCCGGTAGCGAGGCCTGATTCATCGGTCGGCGCGGACGAAAGCACCTAAGCGCCGTCGGCTGGATGGACGTGCATGACCGGCGGTACCGACTCCACGCGCCCGTCCGCCGGCCTGTTCTCGCTGCGGCAGGTCCTCGCTATCGGCTGGGTGACGCTCACCACGGTCGTCTTTTTCAATGTCCTGATCAAGCTCGTCGATCGCCAGTTGTTCGGCACGAACACTCGGATCCCGAAGTTCTGGCCGCTCAGCAAGTTCACCCTCCGCATCGAGCGACTCCCCATGCCGGAGGCCCCGCTGCTCGCTGCCATGGCGCTCGCGGTCTTCGTCGTGGCGACCGTCTACCTGCTCCGCACCGACCGCACCTCCGTCGTTCCGGTCGTCATCGCCGGCGTCGCTCTCCTCGTGCTCACGACGCTCACCCACGGCGTCGGACCGGGCCTGCTCAGGCCGCTCTCGGCACCCGGGAGCTACGAGCGAGCGGCCATCGGCATCGCCGATCCCGGGGGGTACTACGAGGCCGCCGTCACGGTGACCGACCCCGTCCGGTTCCTCGAAACGTTCGAACAGCGTCAGCTGAGTCTGCCGCTGCACGCACGCACCCACCCGCCGGGCGCGGTGTTCACTTTCTATCTCTTCGAGGTACTGCTTCCCTCCTCGCTCGCCGTCTCGCTCGCCGTCGGGGGTCTCTCGCTCGCGCTCGCGGCGGTCCTTCTCTTCGGCGTGCTCGAAACGTACTATCCCCGGGATGTCGCTCAGTTCACGACGTTTCTGTTCGTGCTTTTGCCCGCGATTCAGATCTACGCGCTGACGACGCTCGACATCGTGATCACGGTCGTGATGCTCGGGGCGATCTACTGCTTCACGCGCGAATCGCAACTCGTCGCGGCACTCGGTACGCTCGCCTGCGTGTTCGTCGCTTCGACACAGACGTTCGTCTTCGTCTTCATCGTTCCTGTGCTCGCCGCGCTCGCGGCCATCCGCCCCGCGAAACGCCGTCCGCTCGTGGTCGTCCTCGTCGGGCTGGTCGGTGCGTACGTCCTGCTCGCGGTCGTCTTCGGCTTCGACTATCTGGATTCGTTCGCCATCGCCTCCCAGCAGCAAAACCCCGAAGGCTTTCTCCTCTTCGCCGAGCCGCTGCGCTATCTCTACACGCGCATCGAGGACGTCGCCGAGATCGTCCTCTTTTTCACGCCGTATCTGGGCCTGCTCGCGTTCGCCGGCGCGCGTGTTCTCTGGCGAAGCGCACGCGGCCTCAGCACACACGACCGCGAGCCGCTCGTGCTGTTCGGCGCTGCGGTCGTCTCCATTCTGGGCCTGTTCGCCGGCGGCGTCTATCACACCGGCGAGACCGCTCGCGGCGCGCTCTTCGTCTATCCGTTTTTGCTGATTCCGGTCGCCGCCGCGCTCCGGGCCGCCGACGCTACCGCGCGTCGGAAGGCGTTGCTGGCGGCAGCGGTGTTCGGGCAGGCATTGTTGATGCAACTCGTCGGCGATTACTGGTGGTAAGACCCATCTTTTGCTGCACTCAGTCGCGCTACGTGCTCCTTCGCTGGCAAAATCTGGACCAAAAGCCGTCGTCACCTCCTTTGGAGGTTCCTCGGCCCGCTCGCTCACTCACTCCGTTCGCTCGCGGTTCGATAACTACCCGCTACCACACCGCGACAGCCACACACCTCCCCAACCGATTCGCTATCGCTCACACACGAGCGCGAGCGCGCGCCAACAGCAGGTAGTATGTCATGGCTTGACCACCGCAGCCCGGACCAATATCAGGCTTCGGTACTCGAACCCGTCAGGAGCTTGTGCGCGCTGAACACGACGAATCCGAGCACGGCGGCGTACCAGAGCGTGCCGACGCGGATGACCATCGTCGCGCCCACTGCAATGGGTTCGGTGATACCGAACGTCAGGAGGACGCCGGCCATGCTCGCCTCCGCCGCGCCCAGTCCTCCAGGAAGCATGCTCACCGCGCCGACGACCGACCCGAGCGCGAAGACGAACACGCCCACGAGGAGGGAGGTCTCGACACCGAACCCTCGGAGGGTAAGCCAGAGCGCGACGCCCTCGAGACCCCACGCAACGACCCCGAGGAGTGTGGCCACCGAAAGGGGGCGGAGCCGGAAGAGTCGGTAGGTGCTCTCGTAGAGCGTTTCGAGCGCCTCTGCATACTCACCGATTATGGGAACTGATTCGGCCCACGCGAGCAGGCGCAGACAGCCCGCCCGCCACTGGAGCAGCCCGATCCCGAGCGCGAAGACGACGGCGACCCCGACGAGAACCGCGGGCGAGCGCCCGTAGGCCACCACGCCGAGCGCGGCCAGTAGCGACAGCGAGAGCAGGTCGGTGATGCGTTCGGCTCCAACCACGGAGGTCGTCCGGCTCGCTGGCACACCCGCCTCGTCGCGCAGCAGCCACGCCTTCCAGACCTCGCCCGCCTTGCCGGGCGTGACGACCATCATCAGACCGCTGAAGAAGACCGTGAGGCTCGTCTTCAGGGGAACACGAATATCGAGTTCGCGCAGGTAGAACTCCCACTTGGCGAAGCGAAAGCCGTAGCCCACGGTCGTGAGCGCGATGACCGCGCCGAACGCCCACAGCTCGAAGCGCGCAAACGCCTCGATGACCTGCCCGGCGTCGGCGAGGACGAACAGCGCCGCGAACACTACCACTGTCAACACCGCCGTCACCCAGACGCCGTGCTCACTCACCAGCCGCCGGATGCGCCCCGTCCGGCCGTCGGACGCCTCTGCCTGCTCGCCGTCGCGGTACTCGCTCATCGTAGCTCCCCGAGTGCTCGCCGGGCCTGCTGGACCTTTGTGGCGACGTGCCCCGAGAGATAGCGCCCGCGCCCGCGCGGCGTCGTCGTCCGTTCACGAATAGCGTCTCGAAGCGACCCTTCGAACTCCGTCGCCGCGCGCCCGACCTCCATCGGAAAATGTGCGTCGCTTCCTCCTGTAATGGCCAGTCCGTGATGGGCGGCGAACGCACGCGCCTGCCGGTTGAACAGCGGGCGTACACACCGGGAGTTCGTCGCCTCGATGCCGTCGACCGCCGCCGCGAGTTCGGGAAAGTTCCGGTCGTAGAACTGCCGCATCGTGTCGAACGGATGGGAGAGCACCGCAATTCCCCCTTGGTCGTGGATGTCGTCGATCACGGTGAGGGGGTCCGTCTTCGGCGGGGCCTCCTCGACGTCGATACCGAGCAGGTGACCTTGCGTGGTCGTCACCTCGACGCCCGAGACCACGTCCAACTCGGGAGGCGCGTGCTCGCGGACGCGCGCGACGTTGTCGAGCGTGTCGTGGTCGGTCACGACGATACCATCTAGCCCGGTGTTCGCCGCGGCCGCAGCGACTTTCTTCGGGGGAGTGGCAGAACACGGCGAAGCGTCGGTGTGCACCTGCAAATCGTAGCGCATCAGCCGAACACCCCGACCACCCACGCGCGCGGGCGGCCGTAGAGGACGACGACCGCGATGAGTCCCCAAAAGAGGAAGTTGACGAGGAGCTGTCGGTCCACCAGCAGCGCGCCGGGCGACGCACCACCTTTCGTGGTGTAGACGAGGTGGTGATAGCGAAAGACGCCGAAGAAGGCGAAGGGCAGCGTGAGCATCATCGCTAGTTTCGCGCCCGTGAACGTGTAGATGGAGTAGGACATCAGCAGCGTCGAGATGACGACCCCCAACAGCTGGTCGAGCGTCTCGGGGGTATACTCGGCGAGCGTCGCACGTGTCTCGCCGGGCACCTCGCTTGCGGCGAACTCGTGGCGGCGCTTGCCGAGCGCCAGCAGGAGGGCCGCGAGGAACGTACAGACGACGAGCCACGGGCTGAGCGCGACGCCGATGGCGACCACGCCCGCCACCGCCCGCAGCACGAACCCGATGGCGATGAGCAGCACGTCGACCAGCACGACGTCCTTGAGATACAGCGAGTACGCCGCGTTCTGGACGAGATAGGTGGCGATGACCGCCACAAATAGCGGGCCGAGCGCGTACGAGAGCGCGAAGCCCGAGACGAGCAGTCCGATGGCGAACGCGCCCGCTGCCTGCACGCTCACCTGCCCACTGGCGATGGGGCGATTGCGTTTTTCGGGATGTTTGCGGTCCTCCTCGACGTCGCTGATGTCGTTGAAGATGTATGTCGCGCCGGCGACCGCACAGAACGCCGCCACGGCGATGGAGACTCGACCCCACGCCATCGGGTCGAACAGCTGTTTCGAGAAGACGATGGCGATGAGGATCACGCCCTGTTTGTACCACTGCCACGGACGGATCTCGTAGGCGAGACCGGCGGCCGTGCGCACGAACCCGGCCTGCTGTGTCTGCGCCTCACCCATTACTCGTCATCGCGGGCCGCGAAGCATAAACCTGACCGATTGATACGCACCGTTCCGGACGGTTTCAGGCGTGAGAATCACTCACGGGCGGTCGTATCGTATCGGTAGATAGTTGAAACGCCCCCCTCTACGACGAGCCAATGCAAGCACACGCACACGACGACGAACGACTCACCGAACCCGGCTCGCTGCTCGTCACCGGTGGCACGGGCTTTCTGGGCCTGCACACCTGCGAGTACTTCAAAGAGCGCGGCTGGGACGTGACCGCGTTCGACCTCAAGCCGTTCAAACCCGAAGACGAGATCGAGGGCGTCGACTTCGTCGAGGGCGACGTGCGCGACGAGGAGGCGGTGAGCGCGGCCATCGCGGAGTCAGGGGCCGACGCCATCGTCCACACCGCCGCCGCGCTCCCGCTTTGGGACGACCAGCGCATCCGCGAGACCACCATCGACGGCACGCGCAACGTGCTCTGGGCCGCCAAGGACTCCGATGTGGAGCGCGTCGTCTACGTCTCCTCGACGGCCGTCTACGGCACGCACGACACTCATCCCATCACCGAGGAATCGCCGCTCGACGGCGTGGGAGCCTACGGCGAGGCGAAGATCGAAGCCGAGAAAATCTGTGACGACTTCCGTCGGATGGGCCTCTGTGTGCCCATTCTGCGCCCGAAGACGTTCATCGGGCCGAAGCGCCTCGGCGTCTTTCAGGTACTCTTCGACTGGATCGAATCCGGCGCGAACGTCCCGATGGTCGGCTGGGGCAACAACCAGTACCAGCTGATGCACGTCTACGACCTCGTGCGCGCGATGGAGTTCATGTTCGCAGAGGACGAAGACGACGTGAACACCACGTTCAATGTCGGAGCCGAGGAGTTCGGCACGATGAAGGAGGACTTCCAGGCACCGATCGATTATGCAGGGACCGGCAAGCGCACCGTCGGAACGCCCACGCCGCTGACGGTCACCGCGCTGCGTGTGCTCGAAAAACTCAATCTCTCGCCGCTGTACCCGTGGGTCTACGAGACCGCCCACGAGGACTCCTACGTGTCCGTCGAGAAACTGAAATCGCTCGGCTGGGACCCCAAGTACTCGAACAAGGAGGCGCTCGTCGAGACCTACGAGTGGTATCTCGAAAACTACGACGAACCCGAAAGCGAGGGCACAGGACTCGACCACCGCGTCGCGTGGGATCAAGGTGCACTCGCGCTCGTCAAGGGCGTCTTCAAGCTCATCTGAGCGCCGTCGGTCGCCGTAGACAACCAAAGCGCGGATACCGCGCCGCCGCCAACCCTCACCAACCGTGACGAACACGCAGATAACGCTCGTGCAGATCGACAACTACGGCCCGTGGACGGTCACCCCGGAGCCACGGCGCGAGGTCGACCTCCAGACCCTCCAGTCGCGGCTGTACGCCGACCTCTCACAACTGTTCGGCAACCGCGACGGCTACGTCTTCTTCTCGCGGTTCGACAACATGGTCGCCGTCACGAACGGCATCGACACCGATACTCACGCGATGGTTCAGGAGTCGGTCGGCAATCGCTATCCGGTGACGGTGAGCCTCTCGGTCGGTACGGCCCCAGCGCCCACGGAGGCCATCGAGACCGCGAGCGAACAGTTACAGGCCGCCGGCAGCGCACAGGCCAGTGACAGGCGCGAAATCCTGCGCGGCGAGCCGATCGCCGAGTCGAAACGGACCGACGAGGACGTCCAGATCGCCCACTTCGACGTCAACGACGCCACGGGGAAGTACACCGACAGGCTGAACGAGTTCGATACGTTCATCAACATCGAACAGAGCTACGCCGAGTTGATGCGCTACCTGCGCGAGACGCATGACTCGCTGTCCTTCTTCGTCGGCGGCGACAACATCATTGCCGTCTGTCCGATGCTCGACGGGGACGCCTACCACGACGCCATCACCCACGTCAGCGAGGCGGTCGGCGTCGAACTCAAGGTCGGCGTGGGACGAGCGGGCGACGCCCAGTCGGCGGGAATGGCGGCGAAACACGCCCTCGAAACCTGCCGGTACGACGGCCGTGACGTCGTTTTCGGGGAGCAGTAAGCGGGCAGCGGTCTTAACCCTACTGGAGGTAGTTTTTAGCCCGTGCGAGCGGAACGGATGGGTATGAGTAGTGCTGTCACTGTTCGTGAGGTGATGACCCGCGAGTTCCTCGGCGTGAGCGAGGGCGACGACCTGCTGGAGACGGTCGAACTGTTGCTCGACGAGGACGCCGACTGTGCGGTCGTACTTCGTGGACGCGACCCGGTCGGATCGCTGAACGAACGCGACGCCCTCTCGGTGCTCGTCGGTGAGACCGTCCCGAACACGGCGACCGTCGGGGACGTGATGAGCGATGGCGTGGTGCGCATCGCTTCCGACGCCTCGCTCGCGGCGGCCGCGGGGGCGATGGCCCGCGAGGACGCCGACTGGCTGCTCGCCGTCGCGGACGAACCCGTGGGGGTCGTCTCGGCGTACGACATCGTCGCCGCATCGACGATAGCGCCCACGACCGACGACGGGGCGTTTCCGAAGGTCACGGCCGATTCGACGGCCTACGACACGCAGGGTATCTGCGAGACCTGTGGAACGCTCGCGCGTGACCTCGTGAACGTGAACGGACAGTTAGTCTGTGCGAACTGCCGAGAGGCCTGAAAACCGAGTGTGGAGGGCGTGACTAGGGACAAGACTTATGTCCTCATCTGCGAACAATACTGTTGACATGGCACGCAATCGCAAGCGACGTGAGTTCCTCGTCGGCGTCGGAGCGGCCGGCATCGCCGGTCTCGCCGGCTGTATCGGCGGTGGTGGCGACAACGAAAGCGGTGGTGGCGGCGGCAGCGGTGGTGGGGGCGGTGGCACCGGCACCGAGGGCGGGAGCGGCGGCGGTGGCGGCAACGGCGGTGGTAGTGGGGGCAGCGGTGGTGGAGGTGGCGGTGGCGACCGCGCCATCAAAGTCGGCGTGCTCCAACCGACGACCGGCGACCTCGCATCGGTCGGCAAGCCGATCCAGCAGGCCGCGCTGTTGCCGGCCAAGCAGCTACAGAACGCCGATATCCCGTTCACGATCGAGACACAGACCGAGGACACCCAGACGGACTCACAGGCCGGCATCAGCGCCGCCCAAGCGCTCGTCGACGCGGGCTTTCCCGCCATCACCGGTGCGGCGTCCTCGGAGACGACGATCCAAGTGGCCAAGAACGTCACCATCCCGAATCAGGTCGTGCTGACCTCGCCGGCGAGCACCTCGCCGGACATCACGAACCTCCAGGACAACGGCTACGTCTATCGGACGCCGCCGAGCGACGCCCTCCAGGGGAAGGTGCTCGCACAGGTCGCCAGCCAGCGCGTCGACGCCTCGGCGGTGTCGGTGATGTACGTCAACAACTCCTATGGGCAGGCGCTCGCCGACAGTTTCGTCCAGGCCTTTGGTGGGGAGGTGCCCGCACAGGTCTCCTTCGAGAAGGCCCAGTCATCCTACACCTCGAAGCTTCAGGAGGCGATGTCGTCGAGTCCCGATGGCCTGCTGGTCATCGGCTACCCCGAGAGCGGCAACCAGCTGTTCCGGGACTTCTACTCGAACTACAGCCGCGACACCACGATCATGGTGACTGACGGACTGCGCGATCCGGCGCTGCCGGGCAATGTCGGCCAATCGATGACGAACGTCGTCGGGACGGCACCCATCGCCGCCGGGCCGGCCCAACAGTTCTTCACGAAATCGTTCACGGACGAATACGGCGGCGAACCCGGTGTGTTCACCTCACAGGCCTACGACGCGACCGCGGTCCAGATCCTCGCCAACGCCGCCGCCGGCGAGAACAAGGGCTCGGCGGTCCAAGAGAACATGGACAAAGTCGCCAACCCCGGCGGGACGACGGTCACGCCCAAAAACCTCGCCGAGGGCATCAAAATGGCCGCCAACGGCGACGACATCAACTACCAAGGCGCGTCAAGCAGCGTCAACTTCGACGAGAACGGCGACATGAAGTCGGTCGGCTACGAGATCTTCAGCTATACCGAAAGCGGCGACATCGAACAGCAAGACACCGTTGAGTTCGAGGCCGACGGCGGCAGCGGTGGCGGTGGCGGCGGAAACAACAGTAGTGCGGGCACGACGAGCGCGTAATCACCCAGTCTTTTTCAGCCGCCGAGGAACTCTCGGCGGACCTCTTCGTCGCCGAGCAACGCCTCGCCAGTGTCAGTGAAGCGGTTCTGGCCCTGGACGAGCACGTAACCACGGTCACAGCGTTCGAGCGCCTCCATCGCGTTCTGTTCGACCATCAGGATGGCCGTGCCGGCGTCGTTGATGGCGTCGATGCGGTCGAACATCTCGTCGACGAGATCCGGCGCGAGACCCGCCGAGGGTTCGTCGAGCAACAGCAGTTCGGGGTCGAGCATCAGCGCCCGACCCATCGCCAGCATCTGGCGCTGTCCGCCCGACAGCGTGCCCGCGCGCTGTGACTGGCGCTCGTCGAGGATGGGAAAGCGCTCGAAGACGCTTTCGAGACGGTCCTCGGGCACCGAATCGAGGATGTACGCCCCCATCTCCAGGTTCTCGCGCACCGAGAGGCCGGCGAAGACGTTCTCGTTTTGGGGCACGTAGCTCACACCCCGGTGGATGACCTCCTCCGGGGCGAGTCCACTGATGTCCTCGCCGTCGAAGGCGATAGCCCCATCCATGTAGGTCGCCAGCCCGAAGACGGCCTTCATCACCGTCGATTTGCCCGCGCCGTTCGGCCCGACGATGGTGACGTACTCCCCGGCTCCGACCGCGAGATCCACTGCGGAGAGGATCTGCAGGTCGCCGTAGCCCGCATCGAGGTCCGCGACCGAGAGCAACCCCTCGGCGGTCGTCTCCTCGGGGCTAGCGTCGTCGGTGACCGCGCGGTCGTCACTCATACGTTCGCCCCGAGGTAGGCGTCGATGACCTGCTCGTTTTCGCGGATCGCAGCGGGCGTGTCGTCGGCGAGGACTCGACCCTGATGCATGACGATGACGCGCTCGCAGTTTTCCATGATGACGTCCATATCGTGTTCGACCAACAGGAAGGTGTAGCCCTGCTCGCGGAGTTGGTGCACCCGTTCGAGGAGTTTGCGTTCGAGCGTGGGATTCACCCCGGCGAGCGGCTCGTCCAGCAAGACGACTTCGGGGTCGGTCAAGAGCGCTCGCGCCATCTCCAGGAGTTTGCGCTGGCCACCCGAGAGGTTGCCCGCGCGCTCCTCGGCGAGGTGGTCGATCTCGAAGAATTCGAGCGTCTCCCACGCCCGCTCGCACAGTTCGCGCTCCTGTGTCTCGACCGAGCGGCGCGCGCCCGGCAGCACCGACCGCCAGAGTGACTCGCCCTGCTGGCCTTTGGGCGCGAGCATCATGTTCTCGATCACCGTCATGTCCTGTAGCTCGCGGGCGATCTGGAACGTGCGAACGAGTCCGCGACCCGCTATCTCGTGCGGGCGCAGACCCGTAATCTCCTCGTTGTAGAGATGCACCGAGCCACCCGTGGGGCGATGCACACCGGTGATGCAGTTGAACGTGGTCGATTTGCCCGCGCCGTTCGGGCCGATCAATCCCGTCAGCGAGCCTTCCTCGATGGCGAAACTGGCCCCATCGACCGCCGTCAGCCCGCCGAACTCCATCCGGAGGTCGTTGACGCGCAGCGGCCGGCCGGCCGGCGTCTCGCGAGCGGCGCGCTCGACGTCGGATTCGTCGTCCGGGTCGACCTCGGGGATGTTCTCAGGGCTCTCACCCCCGATAGCCGCGCGCGTGTCGGGCGCGTCGGTGCTCTCACTCATCCGTCGCCTCCCGATCGCCGGCCCGGCCATCGCGTGCGAGCGAGACGGCCGCGGCGGTCTCCGTGCGGTGGCCGAGCAGCCCCTCGGGCCGGTTCTGGACGAGATAGACCAACACCACCCCGACGAGCACGAACCGGAGGCTGGCGATGTCGGCGAGCGTGTAGGCGAGCAGCGGGCCGAAATCGAGCGATCCGAGCGCGGCGAGAGCATCTGTGATGGTGTTCGGCGCGCTGCCGAGGTCTACGGTCTGTTGGACGAGTCGCCGGACGAACGTCGGTCCCTCGAAGAGCAGTCCCGCAAAGAGCGCGCCACCGATGACGCTGCCGGTGTTCGACCCCGAGCCGCCGATGATGAGCGCGATGAAGATGTAGAAGGTGATGATCGGCAAGAACAGGGCAGGATTGACCAGCGCCTGACTGCCCTGCCAGAGGATCCCTCCTAAGCCCATCAGTGCACAGCCGAGCATGAACGTCTTAATTTTGAAACGATTCGTGTTCTTCCCCAGCGAACTCGCCACGAGTTCGTCTTCGCGAATGGCCTTGAGGACTCTGCCGAACGGCGAGTTACCGACGCGCGTGAGCAGGAGGTAGAAGAGGCCGACGAAGACCACGAGCACGATCGTGTAGGTCCAGTCGACGACGACCGGCTCGCCGAGTCCCAGAGTGCCGAAAAAGCCGAAGACGCCCTCGCCGAGGGCTGTCTTGCCGGCGGCGGGACTCGATGGAGTAGTGTAATACAGCGCCATCACGGGGTTGGTCGGCGTCTGGATGCCCTGCGAGGCACCGGTGCCCATCTCCAGACCGCCGATCGAGAAGGTCTGGAAGGTGGTGGAGTTGTACGTCAGTCGGATGATCTCGGAGAGGCCGAGCGTGACGATGGCCAGATAATCGGCCTTGAGCCGGAGTGCGGGCAGCGCCGCGAGCGCGCCGACCAGTGCCGAGGCGACCATCCCGCCGATGACGCCCGCCCAGAGCGGGAGACCGAGTCCGGGCACACCGCCGGCGGCGGGGCTGACGGGCGCGGTGAGCATCGCCATCGTGTAGACACCGACGGCCATGAACCCCGCGACGCCGATGTTGAGCAGACCCGCGTAGCCCCACTGGAGATTCAGAGCGAGCGCGAGCAGCGCGTAGACGGCCGCGAAGAAGGTGACGCGCTGGAGAGTACTCGCAAGCCCCGCGATATCGAGTCCGAGCGCCATGCCCAACACCGTGAAGCCGACGTACAGCCCGAACAGCACGCCGAGGATCAGGACGGCGTCGTTGTCGGGCAGGCGGGCCGCGAACCGCTCGGTGGCGCTACTCATCGGCCAGCAACCCCCCTAGTTTCCACGGCCGGCCACGGGACACGTGACGGGCGTTCATGCGGTCGTCACCCCGCCGAACAGCCCCGACGGCTTGACCAAGAGCATGAAGATCATCACGAGGAAGGCCGCGACGGTGGTGAAATCGGAGGGGATCCAGACCAATGAGACAGTGCTCGCGAGCCCGATGAGCAACCCGCCGAACATCGCGCCGTAGACCGAACCGATCCCACCGAGGATGACCGCCGCGAAGATGAGGAGGAGGAGCACCCAGCCGAAGTCGAAGGCGATAGTCCCCGTTTCGAGCGTGATGAGATAGCCCGCCGCGCCGGTGAGGCCGCCGCCGATGACCCACGTGGCGCGGACGACGCGTTCTGTGGGGATGCCGGTGACGCGCGCGAGGTCGCGGTTGTCGGCCATCGCGCGCATCGCCGTCCCGAGTTTCGTGTACTGGAGGACGACGTGGACCCCGATCAGGAGTCCGATCGCACAGACCGCGAGCGTCGCCTCGTGGGCGTTGATCTGGATGCCGACGCCCGGAACGGTGACGCTTGGAAGCGACCCGCCGGTGATTCCCGGCCTGCTCGTGCCGAAGACGAACGCGATGAGGTAGCGGAGCGCGAGCGCGACGCCGACGCTGGCGATGAGCAACGAGATGCCATCCTGGTCGCGCATCGGCCGATAGACGATGCGGTCGACGAGCAAGGTGAGAAGGATCGTGAAGACTACCGCGACGACGAGACCTACGACGACCGCCAGCGGCGTCGAGACGACGCTCACGCCGACCGTGCCGGCATCCGCGTTTCCGCTGACGCCGAGCAGGAGGAGGTCGCCCACCGAGAGCGTCCCGAAGCCCGCGATGACGTAGGTGGTCGCCCAGCCGGCGAACGCCCCACTGGAGATGTAATCGCCGTGTGCGAAGTTCGCGAAGCCGAGAATGGCGTAGGTCATCGAGAGACCTACCCCCGCGAGCCCGATTACGAGGCCGAGGATGAGGCCGTCCTTGAGGAAGATGGCCAGACTGAGCACCGACAGCGATCCCTCTACTATCTTCGAGACCAGATCGACCGCCAGCAGGGCGCAGACCACCACGACGAGAAGCGTGAGGGGTTGTTCGGCGACGAGACTCCGGCCACGAGAGTAGGTTTCAGCAATACCCATGATATGAGTCCACATGAATCGGTGGGGGAGACGATAATAAGTGTTGCTCCCCTCGTCGGCCGAATCGGGACCCGCGGAGGGAAAGGGATTTGCCGGCGGCCGGAGGAGTGCGGGCAATGATACGAACCCTCGACGACCTCGACTGCGAGGGCGTCGCCGTCGGGGTGCGCATCGACATAAACAGCCCCCTTTCGGAATCGGGATTGGCCGACGACGCCCGCCTGCGCGCCCACGTCGAGACGCTCTCGGAACTGCTCGAACGCGGCGGGCGCGTGGCGCTACTCGCCCATCAGGGCCGTCCCGGCGACGACGACTTCTCGACGCTTTCGGCCCACGCCGACCGCCTCGACGAACTCCTCTCCGCTCCCGTCGACTACTGCGACGCCACCTTCTCGACGGCTGCCAGAGAGCGTGTCGCGGAACTCGCGGCTGGCGAGGCCGTGCTGCTCGAAAACACCCGCTTCTACGCCGAGGAGTACATGGAGTTCGACCCCGAGCGCGCGGCCGACACCCATCTCGTCCGTGGTCTCGAACCCGCACTCGACGTCTACGTCAACGACGCCTTCGCCGCCGCCCATCGCTCACAGCCCTCGCTCGTCGGCTTTCCACAGCGACTGCCGGGCTACGCCGGCCGGGTGATGGAGCGCGAACTCGACGTCTTGGGAGCTATCGAAGACACGCCCCGGCCCCGCGTCTACCTGCTAGGGGGTGCGAAGGTCGGTGACTCGATCGGCGTCGCGCGCAGCGTCATCGAACGCGACCTCGCCGACGTGGTGTTGACGGCGGGACTGGTTGGGAACGTCTGTCTGCTCGCGAGCGGCGCGGAACTGGGCACTGCGAGCGCCGAGTTCGTCTACGACCAGGGCTACTGGGACGAGATCGACCGCGCTGGCGAACTGCTCGATACAGCCGACGAACTCCGCGTTCCGAAGGACGTCGCCATCGAACGCGACGGCGAGCGCCACGAGATCCCGGTGAGTGACCTGCCCCAGGAGACCGAATCGCCGGCGATGGACGTCGGGAGCGAGACCATCGAGAGCTACGCCGACGTCATCGACTCCGCCGGCACGGTCATCCTGAACGGGCCAGCGGGTGTCTTCGAAGAGGAGATCTTCGCCCGCGGGACACACGACCTCTACTCGACGGCCAGCGAGGCCGCATACAGCATCGTCGGTGGCGGCGACACGGCGGCGGCGATACGTCAGTTGGAAATCGAGGGGTTCGACCACGTCAGCACGGGCGGTGGCGCGTCGCTCGCGCTGCTCGCCGGCGACTCGCTTCCGGCGGTCGAAGCCCTCGGCGAGTGACCATCGAAGCACCCGACACCGCGGTCGCGGGTGCGGTCGCGGACCTCTGGGTGGAACTGGCGCACGAACAGCGTGCGTTCGGCTCGCATCTCCGTGCCGACGCCAACCGGGCGACCATCCGCGAGGCGATCGTCCGCGACATCATCGCCGGCGGGCTGCTGGTCGCCCGCGAGAACAGTGAGATAGTGGGGTTCGTCATGTTCGGACCCGAATCCGAGCGCTTCGAACAGGACGTCTCCCGGGGTGTGGTTCGCAACATCGTCGTTCGGCCCGAACACCGCAACGCCGGCATCGGCGCGGACCTGCTCGCGGCCGCCGAGGCGGAACTCGCCGCAGCGGGCTTCGACGTCGTCTCGCTGTCGGCGCTCTTCGAGAACCGGGCGGCGCGGCGCTTTTATGCTCGACAGGGCTACGAGCCACACCGCATCGACCTCGAAAAGCGACTCGAAAGCGACACCGACAAACCCGAGCACGGGTAAGCGAACCTGCGCCAGGGGAGCTTGGGTGGTGCAAGCACTCGATTTGTAATCGAGAATTCGTGGGTTCAAATCCCACCCCTGGCTCTGTTCGGTCGACGGGACGACGATGTTCCGAAGTCGGGACCATAACCGGCGATGGCTGCAAGACTGTTGTACCTTCCCACCGTTGTGACGACGATGACGACCATCTCGACCGGCGACCCCACACCAGTGACCGTCGTGAGCGGCGCGCTCGGTGCGGGCAAGACGACGCTGCTCAATCGCCTGCTCGCCGATCCTGGCGACCGCGAAATCGCGGTCATCGTCAACGATATGGGCAAGGTCAACGTCGACGCTGACCTCCTCGCCCGGTCTTCTGGCGACGACCCGAACATCGTCGACCTCTCGAACGGCTGTATCTGCTGTCGTCTCCAGGATGACCTCCTCACCGAGGCCGCGCGACTCGCCGAGACGCGCACGTTCGACGCCCTGGTGGTCGAATCGTCGGGCATCAGCGAACCGGTGCCGGTCGCGCGGACGTTCCTCGAAGGCTCTAGCGAAAGCGACGTCGACCCGACCGACCACTACCGTCTCGACACGATGGTGACGGTGCTCGATTCGTATGGATTCTGGAAGGAATTCGATGCCGGTGCGTCGCTCCCTGCGGGGGCCGAATCCGACACCGATCGCCCGCTCGCGGACGTTCTGGTGAAGGGCATCGAGTTCTGCGACGTTCTCCTCTGCAACAAATGCGACATGGTCCCCGACGAGCGACTCGACGAGATCGAGGCGGCGCTCCGCACGCTCCAATCCCGAGCCGAGATCGTCCGCACGACGCGCGCCGACATCGATCCCGAACTCGTGCTCGATACGGAGAAGTTCGATTTCGACGCGGTGACGCGTTCGGCCGGCTGGAAACGGGCGCTCGCGGACGAGGGCCACGATCACGACCGACCGGCGGCCGCCGCACACGGCGTCTCGTCGTTCGTCTATACTTCGGAACACCCCTTCCATCCCGAACGGCTCGATGAATGGCTCGACTCGTGGACCGTGTCGGTGATCCGGGCGAAAGGCGTCTTCCGACTCGCCGGGCGCGAGGACGTGATGGGGCTGAATCGGGCCGGGCCGTCGGTGCAGGCCGGACCCATCGGACGGTGGGGCGAGGAGGACGACCGCCGAACCCGACTCGTGTTCATCGGCACCGACATGGACGAAGAAAACATCACTACCTGTCTCGACAACTGTCTGCTCACCGACGACGAATCGAACACCACGTTCGACGACCCGTTCCCGACGGCCTGAGCTACGGCGACACCTGCTCGCGGAGGTCGTCCCACGACTCGTGAAAGCCGTAGTTCGATTCCGCGGCCTCCTCTTTCCGGACGACCTCCTGGTAGGTGTCGTCGTATTCGAGGAGCTTCCCCCAGCCGTCCATGTTGTAGCTACAGTAGATGCACATGGCTGTCGTTACCACGAGTAGCCAACCGCGACGCATAACGTTTGTGCGACCACGGATACCGCGAGCGGTTGCTGGACGTCACCGTCTCGTGAAGGCCAAAAAATCGGTGGGTCGGTTGGCGAGCCGCTAGGGTTCGAGCAGGACCTTCGTGACGCCTTCCTCGCGGTTGTCGAAGCGCTCGTACATCTCGGGAGCCTCGTCGAGACCCACACGGTGGGACACTAGGAAGCTCGGGTCGGCGCGGCCCTCGATGATGAGGTCGCGCAGCTGGCGGTTGTACGATTTGACGTCACACTGGCCAGTACCCAATTTCTGGCCCTTCTCGAACAGCAGGCCGAAGTCGATGCCCAGTCGCCCTTCGGCGGACATCTCGTCGGGTGCGCCGGGGTCGTCCGGGACGTAGAGTCCGACGATGCCGAGCTGGCCGGTCGGGCGAACAGTGCGAATGAGGTTGTTGAGCACGTTCGCGGGGTTCTCGCGGGCCGGATCGTAGGCGTCGTCGGCCTCCTTGTCCGGGTCGATCGCCTGGTAGCCGACCGCATCCACGCCCTTGTCGACGCCGCCCCCATGAATGTCCTTGATCTGCTCGACAGGATTGCCCTCCTCGAAGTTGATGGGCGTGGCGTCGCAGTACTCGCGCGCGAGATCGAGTCGACTCGGCACACGATCGACGGAGTAGATCTCGGATGCGCCCTGGATCTTCGCGCTGTAGGCAGCCATCAGCCCCACTGGTCCCGCGCCGTAGATGGCGACCGACTCGCCGGGCTGGAGGTCGGCCAGCCGCGTGCCGTGCCACCCGGTCGGGAAGATGTCGGCCAGCAGCGCGAACGAGTCCTCGTTGCTGCCGCCCTCGGGGAGTTTGAGCGCGTTGAAGTCCGCGTACGGTACACGGAGCTTCTCGGCCTGCCCGCCTTTGTAGGGTCCCATCGCGACATAGCCGTAGGCCCCGCCGGCGAAGCCGGGATTGACGTTGGTACAGAACCCTGTCTTGTTGTTCTCGCAGTTCTCACAGAACCCACAGGCGACGTTGAACGGAAGGACGATGCGGTCGCCCTCTTCGAGCGTGCTGACGCCCTCGCCGACCTCCTCGACGATGCCCATGTTCTCGTGGCCGAAGACGATACCCTCCTCGGCGGCCGTCCGCCCCTCGTACATGTGGAGGTCCGACCCACAGATGCACGACGTCGTGATGTCGATCACCACGTCGTTCGGGTGTTCGATTTCGGGTTCGTCGACGTCCTCGACCGCCACTTCGTGTTCGCCCTGATAGACGACTGCTCTCATTGACATTGTGTTGCCCCGAATCGAATACAGTCGAGAACCTCTTAGTCATTTTTCATCATATATGATAGTTTCCGCGAGCGCCGCCGAACCCAAAGGTTCCTTCGGTAGCGGGGCCATAGCGGGTTCGTGAGCGAGAGCAACCGACAGTTCGTGCTGGCGAAACGCCCCGAGGGCAAACCCGACCGCGACACCTTCGAACTCGAAGAAGTCGAGCGACCGGAGCCGAAGCATGGGGAGGTGCTCGTCCGCACGCTCTCCCTCTCCGTGGACCCGTACATGCGCGGACGGATGCGTGACCGCGAGTCCTACGCCGACCCGTGGGACGTGGGCGAGCCGATGGCGGGCCACGTCGTCGGCGAAGTCGTCGACTCCGAACACGAAAACTGGCAAGCGGGCGAGTTCGTCTTCGGAAACGGCTACTGGAGCGAGTACGCCGCTCTCGACGGCGACGATCTCACAGCCATCGAACCGAGCGAGAACGCTCCGCTCGAATCGTATCTCGGCGTGTTGGGGATGCCCGGCCGCACCGCCTACTTCGGCACGCGCGAGGTGCTCGAACCGACGCCGGGCGACACGGTCGTCGTCTCGGGCGCGGCGGGCGCGGTCGGCTCGACGGTGGGCCAACTGGCGTCCTTCGCCGGTGCGCGCGTCGTCGGCTTCGCGGGAAGCGACGAGAAGATCGCATATCTCGAAGACGAGTTGGGCTTCGACGCCGGCATCAACTACAAGGAGACCGACGACTATCGAAAAGCGCTCGACGAGGCGGCCCCCGAGGGTGTCGATGGCTACTTCGATAACGTGGGCGGTCCCATCTCGGATGCTGTCTTCACCCGGCTCAACGTCGACGCACGGGTCGCGGTCTGTGGCCAGATCGCCACCTACAACGACGAGGACGTCTCGACCGGGCCCCGAAAACTCCCGCTGCTCATCGCCTCGCGCGCCCGCGTCGAGGGACTGCTCGTCGGTGATTACGTGGCGCGTTTCGAGCAGGCCAACGCACGCCTCCATGAGTGGGTGGAAGAGGGCGACCTCGCCCACCGCGAGACCGTGGTCGAGGGCTTCGAGAACGCACCCGACGCCTTCCTCGGTCTGTTCGATGGTGACAACATCGGCAAGCAGGTCGTGAAGGTCGCCGAGCCGAGCGAGTAGCCCGCCTGCTTTCGTCCGCAAACGACGGGCCTACCCCGGTCGGTCGCCAACCTCGGGTGATGGTATCCGCTGACGGCACGATCATGCCGGCCGACGACGTTCCTTCTGACACGACGGCGCTGTTCACGATCCGCGAGCGCAATGATGGAACGACCCACGAGGCCGTCCTCATCGACACCGACGACGGCATCGAGGCGTGGCTGAACCACTGTATGCATTTCACGCACATCGGTCTCGACAAGGGATCGGGAGCCGAATACCGGGATGGTGAAATCGTCTGTACGAACCATGGCGCGATGTTCGCAGCCGACACCGGCTACTGCACCTTCGGGCCGTGCGAGGGTGCGCGCCTCGATGCGGTCTCCATCGCGGTCGAGAACGGCTCCGTGAAACTCGCTGACGAGCGCTACGAGTTTGTCGCCACCGGGCCAAAGGACGACGAAACGGATCTCACCTCGACATCGAACGTCGAGTTCTGAGCGCTCGTCTTCCTGGGTGTTTAGAGGCTATCGGTCGCGCGCGACCGTCTCGTTCGGGTTCGTTTGCGTGTCCGCCGAAAGCACGATGCCCGGATAGAGCGTGGTGTGGATGCCCGTCTTCGCCCCGTCGCCGACGACGACGCCGTACTTCCGCCTGCCTGTGGAGACGCGCTCACCCTTCACGGTTTGATTCACCGGTTCGTCGTCGTGGCGGAGGTTGGCGACGGTCGTCCCGGCCCCGAAGTTCACGTTCCTCCCCAGAACGCTGTCGCCGACGTACGAGAGGTGGGGAACGTGCGTCCCGGCCATGACGACACTGTTTTTGATTTCGACGCCGTTGCCGACTCGCACCTCTTCGCCGAGCAGGGTCGCCCCGCGGACGTAGGCGTTCGGGCCGACGTGTGCGCCCGACCGGATCAGAACGGGGCCTTCGACGACCACGCCCGGTTCGACGTGTGCGCCCTCCTCGACCACGACCGGTCCCCGAAGTTCGGCGCGCTCTGCGACCTCGCCCTCCACACGCCCGTCGAGGTCGGCGAGTTTCCACTCGTTGGCCTCCAGGAGTTCCCACGGCCGGCCGACGCCCATCCAGCGGTCGAGTTCCGTGTAGGAGACGTCGTACTCGGCGAACACTCGATCGAGCACGTCCGTGAGTTCGTACTCGCCGCGCTCGCTCTGCTCGACGTCGAGCCACTCGCGGGCTTCGCCCGGCAGGACGCAGGCCCCGGCGCTCACGAGGTTCGTTTCGGGGTCGTCTGGCTTTTCGGTGACCCCTACCACTCGCTCGCCGTCAGTGTCGAGCACGCCGTAGTTGGAGGGATTGTCGGCGCGATAAGCGGTGATGCCCGGTGCGCTCTCGAACAGTTCCTCGATGCTCGCCGGGTCGTAGAGGTCGTCGCCGTAGAGCACGGCGAAGTCGTCGTCGAGGTGGTCGTGCGCAGCGCGAACGGCGTGAGCCGTCCCCAACTGTTCGTCCTGCGTGGCGTATTTGACTGAAACACCGCGATACTCCTCGCCGAAATACTCGCGAACGGCGTCGGCCTCGTAGCCGACGACGAAAATCAGTTCGTCCGTGCCGGCCGCGATGGCCGCATCCGCAGTGTGGGCACAGAGCGGGCGGTCCGCCACGGGCAACATCGGTTTGGGGGTGTGGGCGGTCAGCGGGCGCATCCGTGTGCCTTCGCCGGCCGCGAGGAGCACTGTCTGCATACCGGGCCGACTCGCCGGCGTGAAATAGGCCTACCGTTCGCGCCCCGGACTACCACCGCGTGAGCGCGGCCGTTCCATGAGAATGCGAGAGCACACCGAGGAAGGTTCCGACACCGCTGAAGGCGGCGAGCGCGCCGACGAAGAAGACCCACTGCATGCCCACCTGTGCCATCAACACGCCGCCGAGCAGCGGCGCGGCGATGGAACCGGGCCGCCAGACGAGTTCACGGATGCCGAAACTGCTCGCCACGCCGCCGTCGTCGGTGCCCTCGTCGGCGAACAACGCCATGCTCGCGGGTTCACGGATGCTGTCGGCGATTCCCAACAGCCCGTTCAGTATCACCAGCGGCACGAACGCCGGCGAGAGTTGTCCGAGGAACGGTATCGCCGACGGAATCGAGAGAAATTCACCGATTGTCGGCGCGAACGGCACGGCGAGCGCCACCATCCCATAAAACCCGCCACCGGCGAAGACGAACAGCGCCCGACCGAAGCGGTCCGAGAGCTGGCCGGTGTAGGGCTGACAGACCATGTTGGTGAACTTCTCGGCGGTGATGACCACGGCGACGGCGACGGCCCCGTAGGCAAGTCCGCCGCGGGCGGCCGCAACACCAGCGTAGATGGGCACCCACGTCCGCACGAGCGTGACGGCGACGGCGTACTGCGCCCGGAAGCTCGATACCGTCAGCAGCCGGCGGTTGAGCGCCAGATCGGTGAACGGAACGCCCCCGACGGTGGTTCCGTCGGGCGAAACGAACAGCCAGACGAAGAGTGTGGCGAGCGCGAGCAGGCCGGCGACGACGGCGAACACCGCGCCGAAGCCGGCAGTCGAATAGAGCGCGCCAGCGCCGAGGCTGCCGACGATGCCGGCGGCGAAGCGCGCGGCGTTGGCCTTCCCGATGTGGTTCGCGCGCGTGCCCTGCGCGGCGAGTTCGCCGACCAGCGAGAGGGACATCAGGCTCGTCGCCGTGACAGTAATGCCCTGTGCGGCGCGGGCGAGGACGAATCCCATACTCGACGCGACGAAGGTGAAAGCGACGTACACCGCGAGACCGATCGCACAGCCGACCAGCAGGACGCCACGCTTGTCGTAGCGGTCGCCGGCCCACGCCAGCGGCACGACCGCGGCGGTCTGGGCGAGGGTGAACGCCGTCGTGAACAGGCCGATAACCAGTCCGGAGGGGTCGTAGAGGTCGATATACTCCGGGAGGAGAGTGATGAGCGTGATGAAGCCGAAGCCGCCCGCAAAGCGGGTGAGATACAGCGAGTAGAACTGGCGGTCCTGTCGGTCCACCCCCGAACGGGGTGGTGAGGCATGAAGCCGGTTTCGATACGACCATCATTTCGACGACCGACAAGCGTTTTTCGCCGGCTCTCCTCCACTACTCTGTGACCGAACTGCGGGGACCGCTCGTCGAGGTGGGCGAGACGACGTCGGTGAGTACCCAGTACGGCGAGCGTGACCTCGCGGAACTCACGCTCAGGCCGGACGACGGACGGGCCGCCCCCGTGACGCTCACGCTGTGGGGCAAGTGGACCGAAACAGTAGACTACGCCAAAGCGGGCATGGAACTGCTCGCCGTCGGCGTCGAAAAAGAGGAGTATCGGGGCGAGATCCAGTATTCGACGACCGGCGATTCCAGGATCGTCGTCGAACCCGACTACCTCGTGAACGTCACCGACGTGCGCTCGTGGGTCCAGTGCCCCCGGATGCACTACCTCAACACGCTCTCGGGCGTCCCCCTGAACTATCCCGTGGTCAAGGGAACGATCGTCCACGAGGTGTTTTCGGACCTGCTCCGCGGCGGCGATGTCGAGGTGGCGATCGACGAGCGCGTCGCCGAGGCGGGTCTCGACCTCGGACTCCTCGAACGCGACGCCGACGAGGTTAGGGAAGACGTCGCCGACCACGCCCGCGCCATCGACGGCTGGCTCCGGCAGGGAACCCTCGACGGTGGGGACGAGTGGCGCTCGGAGCGAACGCTGATTTCCGAACGCTACGGACTGAAAGGCCGAGCCGACGCCGTGCGCCGCGGCTCTCCGGTGGAACTCAAAACGGGCAAGAACACGAATAGCGAACCACGGTTTCAGGACAAGGTGCAAGTCGCCTGTTATGCACTCCTGCTCGACGAGATGGGCGAGCCACCCGACACCGGGACGCTGATCTACACGAAAAACGCCGCCCTCGACAGAAACGAAACGGATGGTGACCTCTCGCCGGCGAAGGACTTCTCGCTCTCGGACGGACTGATCGGGTACGTCCTCAGACAGCGCAACGAACTCGCCGCGATGGGCGTCGAGAGAACCGTGCCGACGGGCTACGAGGCCAACGCGACCTGCAACTACTGTTTCGAACAGGACACCTGCATGGTGGTTTCGGGCCGGCTCGATCAGGAATCGAAAGCCGGGCAGATCGGCGACCCGCTCCCCGCCGAGGAGCGCGACTATTTCGAGCGATTTTACCGCGCTATCGAGGACGAGCGCCGGGCGGTCCACCGCGAGTACGCGAAACTCTGGACCCAGAGCGCCGACGAACGCGCCGCCGCCGACCGGGCACTCGTCGACCTCGAGCCAGTGGGAGAGAACGAGGCCGATGGGAAGTGGGAACTCCGCGCGCGCTGTGACGATCCCGTCTCGAAGATCCGCGAGGGCGACGTGGTGCTCGCGAGCGACGGTCATCCCGTGCGGGGGACCGCCGAGATGGCTCGCGTGATCGAAATGGGTGAGGAAATCGTCGTCACGACCGATGAACCGGTTGAACTCCGCCGGCTCGACGTCTATCCCTCCGAGATGGGCGTCGACGGGATGCTCACGGCGCTGCACGACGCGGTGCTCGCCGGTGACCCCACCCAGAAGGACGTACTCTTCGGCCGCCGTGAGCCGGAGTTTCGCGACGTCGACGAGGTGTTCATCAACAACAACTCCGCCCAGGATCGGGCCGTGCGCATGGCGGTCGGGGCCGACGACTGCGCGCTGATCCACGGGCCGCCCGGCACCGGCAAGACCTACACGATTGCCCGGGCGATCCGGGCGCTGGTCGATCGCGGCGAGCGCGTGCTCCTCTCGGCGTTCACCAATCGTGCGGTCGACAACGCGCTCGAAGCGCTCGAAGCACAGGGATTCACGGATTTCGTCCGCGTCGGCACCGAGCACGGCGTGCGCGAGGACATGCGGGACTATCGACTCGAAACACGCGGCGACCCCGACGAACGGGCGCGCGAACTCCGCGAGGCTCCAGTCGTGGCGGCGACGACGGCGAGTTGTGGCTCGCGCGTGCTGCGCGCGGCCGACTTCGACGTGGCGCTCGTCGACGAGGCTGGCCAACTCACCGAACCGGCGACGCTCGCCGCGCTCGCGCGCGCAGAGCGGTTCGTCCTGGTCGGCGACCACCAGCAGCTCCCGCCGGTGGTGCAGTCGGCCGACACCGCGAAAGCGAGCGAGGCGAGTTCCGAGAGCACAGCCACGGCGCGCTCGGACGGCGGGCAGGCCGAGGCTCGGGAATCGACCGAGCCATCGCCCGGACGGGACGTGGCGGACCTCTCGCGGTCGCTGTTCGAACGGCTGGTCGACGAGCGGCCGGACGCGTCGGTGTTGCTCGACACCCAGTACCGGATGGCCCAGCGGATCCAGGCCTACTCCTCGCAGGAGTTCTACGGCGGCGCGCTCCGGCCGGCCAGCCCGGACATCGCCGCCCAGCACGTCACCGACCTTCCGGCCGTGGGTGCCGACGCGCTCCCCGAACCCCTCAGGCAACGGGTCGCGTTCGTCGATCCCGATGGCCAAGCGCAAGGCAATACGAACCTGGCTGAAGTCGAGGCTGTCGCGGACCTCGTCGAAAACTCCGTCGCGGCGGGCGTTCCACGCGAGGACATTGGGGTCATCGCCCCGTTCAGGGCGCAGGCAGCGGCCATCCGCCGGGCGGTGCCCAACGTCGCCGTCGACACCGTCGACCGCTTCCAGGGGTCGGCCAAGGAGGTCATCATCGTCTCGTTCGTCGCCACCGGGAATTTGGATTCGCCAATCTTCGAGGACCACCGGCGAGTGAACGTCGCGCTCACGCGCGCGAAGAAGGCGCTCGTGCTCGTCGGCGACGAGCGCGCACTCGCCTCGGACGAGCGCTACGCCCGGATGGTCGAGTGGGCGAAATAGGACTATTGCGTCCGCTCGACGGCCGTTCCCCCGGAGCCGACCGCGACGACTGCCTCACTACCGATGGCGATTCCCCGTAGATCGGCGTCCGTGGGTGCGTCGACCGCTTTCCATCCTCCATCCGTGCGCTCGTACACCGCCCCGCCGCCACCGGCCGCGAACCCCGCTCCGTCGACGAGTGCGAGCGCCGCGAGCGCGCCGTCGCTCGGTTGGAGTCGCGTCCACACCGCGCCGTCGTAACGAAACAGCGAGCCGTCGTCGGCCGTGACCACTACCATCGAGTCGCTCGCAGCAACGTCGGTGAAGGCGGCGTTGGCGTCCTCGATACCGATTTCCTCGTAGCTCTCGCCGCCGTTCGTGGTTTCGTAGACCGACTGGTTGGTGTCACAGAGGTGGCCGCGGTCGCCGTCGACGAACGCGATCGAGGAAATGCTCGACCCGCTGCCGGGCTTCTCGATCTCGTCCCACGAGACCGTGCCGTCCTCGTAGGTCCCTCGGAGGAGTTCCCCGGAGCCGTTGACGAGATGCACCCGTTCGTCGCCGCTGTCGCCCGTCACGGCGACGTCCTCCCACGTGCTGGTCTGGTCTCTCGGTGCGGAGTGGTCGGTGAGTTTACCGTCCGTATAGCGCCCGAGCACGCCGCTGTCGCCGGCGAACCAGATGGCTTCACCGTCGTCGGTCGCGTCCACGCCACGCAGCGTGTTCGCATTCGCCGTCGGCCCGTCTTCGAGCGCTATCTTCCACATTCCACTGCCGCGGGCGAGCACGACGCCGTTCTCGCCGACCGCGTACGCACCGTTTCCGGTGGAAACCACATCGAGAAGCGGTTCTTCGGTCGGCGTGTCGGCCTCATCCCAGCTTGGCTCGCCGGTGGGGTCGGTATCGGTTTCGTCGCCACCGCTGGCATCGGTGTCGCGTCGCGTGTCAGATTCGATCTCGTCGATGGTGGCTGCCGTACCCATACCACCGGATTCCACGTCCGTGGTATCGGATCCCGTTGCAGCGGCGTCGGTCGCGGAAGCGCCGTTGTCGGTCGAATCGGCGTCACTGGGACGGCCGGTCTCGCGTTTGCTTTCCTCGCCCCGCTCCGATGGGACTTCGTCGATCCCCACGGCGGTGTCGTCGGGTTCGGCGGTTCGGCTTCCGCGGTTCTCGACGGTGGACTCGGGTTCCGTCTCGTCCTCGTCGATCCCGGTACGGCTGGAACCCCCTCCGAAATCACGGTTGGCGGTCGAATCGTCGCGGCCGACGGCTCCGCTGCCACCCGATTCGTATCCAGTAGTGTCGGCGGTGTCGTCCCCGACGACCGAGGGGACGTTCTCGCCCTCTCCGGTGAGATACAGGAATATCGGCGGGAGGATGTAGACCGCGATCGCCAGCAGGATGAACCACCGATTGCCGGTGAAACTGGCCCACAGTCCGAAGGCGGTGAGCGCCGCCGCACTCGCCGCGTGAACGCCCGAGCGCGCGTACTGGCGGTAGTATGCGAAAAAGCCGCGAGACCCACCGTTCGTGGACGATTCTGCCATCGCCACACGGTGGGCCGGTGACACCCATTAGCCTTCGGCTTGAGAGTGAAACGCCCGGCGAGCAACGCTTTTGGGCCGCGCCGCCGCCCATCAACCATGCGCGTGACTTTCCTCGGAACCGGTGCGGCGATGCCGAGCGGCCGGCGTGCCCAGAGCGGGCTCCTGCTCGAAAGCGCGGCAGACACTGCCGCGGAATCAGCGAGCGGGCAGTCCGCCCGCGAGCAAGCCGATGGCGACAGTCTCCTCGTCGACTGCGGCAGCGGCGTGCTCAACGCACTCGCGCGCACCGACGTGGGCTACGAGGGCGTTTCGACAGTCCTCCTGAGCCATCACCATCTCGACCACGTGGCCGACCTCCTTCCCTTGATGAAGGCCCGGTGGCTTGCCGGCGCGGAGCATCTGGAGATCGTCGGCCCGCAGGGAACCAAGGCCCTGCTTGACGGCCTGCTCGACGTCCACGAGTACATGGACGGCCGCATCGACCTGCGGGTGCGCGAGATCGGCGAAGAGTCGTTTGCGGTCGCCGGGTTCGATGTCGAAGGAAAGGAAACCCGCCACTCGATGGACTGTCTTGCCTATCGGTTCGCACACGACGACGGACCGGCGTTCACCTTCAGCGCCGACAGCGAGGCCTTCGAAGGGCTGGCGACCTTCGCCGACGGTTCAGCCGTACTGGCCCACGACTGTTCGTTTCCCGACGAGGTCGACGTCTCGAACCACCCGACACCGAGCCAACTGGGCGAAACGCTCGCCGAATCCGGTGTCGAAATCGGGCGGGTCTATCTCACTCATCTCTACCCTCACACCGAGGGCCGCCACGAGGAGATGCTCGAATCCATTGGCGAGCACTACGCGGGGGACGTCCGGTTTGCGCGCGACGGACTGACGGTCGAAATCGAGTAGCTCGCGGCTACTCCAGTCGATATCGAAGGAGCGCCGCGACCCCACCGAGCGAGTTCAACTGGTCGCCCGGTGCGAACTCGCTCGAAAAAACAGTAACAGAGCCGCCCTGCTGTTCGACGCGCTCGATGATTTCGTTTACGTCGACGCCCCACTCGCCGTCGCCGGCGCGTTCGGCGCGCAGGCGCTCGTCGAGTATCAGCAACTCCTCTACGGCCCCGAACTCGGTGGCCTCGGCGACTTCTTCGATGCCATAGGTAGCCTCCGCGCCCTGTGCGATGCGGGCCGTGAGGTCGTCGATTTTCTCTGCTTCCTCGGCGATACGGGTCTCGGCCTGGACCTCCTCGACCGCACCGCGTTTGAGGACCTCGTGAACGCCGCGGTCACCGATGGCGCTCGTGTCGACGGTGGCTCCGAGTTTTTCGAGCACGTCGGGTGCGTTCCGCTCGATGTACTTCCTGGCGTCCTCTTTCGTGAACCCCGGCCCGGCCAAGAGGATGGCATCGACGTCGAGATGCGAGAGCGCGCTCGCGAGCTCGGCGAAGAGTTCGGAACGCTCGCGGGCGTACTCGCCCTTGCCGGTGGGACCAGTGAATGAAGCGTACTCCTCGGCTCCGTACTGGGCAACGGTGTGGATGGATGCCGCACCTTCTTCGACGGTGGCGATGGCCACGTCGGCGTTCTCGGTCGCCTCGACGGCTTCTTCTATTCGTTCGCGCTGGTCGGGTTGCCAGATCTTCTCGATGTCGACCTCCTCTCGCTCCTCGACGTTGAGGGTGTGGTGGTGGCCGACTTGGTCCTCGCGCGAGGCCGATTCGATGGTGCCCGACACGCGGAGGCGGTTGGCGAACTTGTGGAACTCGCTGTCTTCGACCGAGAGCGTCACCGACATCGGCTCGCGCTCGCCGCCCGTATCGCGCATGCGGTCGTCGTCGCGCTGGATGCGCCGGCTGGTCTCGCCCGAGACGAGGTCGCCCGGTTCGAGCACGTAGGAGAGATGCCAGAGATCGTCGAGACTCTCGGGGACGAGCGTCCAGCGCTCGCGCTCGCCGTCGAGGCGCGTGCGGCCGTTGATGTGCATACTCGGACTGCGTGGTCCGGGAGTAAGTGCGCTGTCGTTGTGGCCTACTCGATCACTCGGCTCCCGCCGGGCGGCAGGAACTCCGCGATGAGGTCCGGACTCGCCACCTTCCGGACGAACGAAGTGTCCCGAAAGTGCTCGCGGAACTCGCGGTAGAGCCGCTTGGCCGCATCGTTTTGGGCGTACTGACCGGGTTCTACAGTTATCGCCGTCTCGGTGCGGTCGGTGATGGCCGCGGGCGGCCCGCCGATGACTCGCGTCTCCGGTTCGCAGGTGATTCCCACGGCGACGCCGACAGGCGTATCCCGGAAGTAGGTGCGGTCGCCGCGGATGGCGAACCCGCCCTTTTCGAGGTACTCGCCGCTCTCGGGCGTCTTCGAGACCTGGTCGGGGTCGGCCATGTAGGCGTCGCCGGCGAAGCGCCCGCTCTTCCAGACGGTCGAGTACGAGACGGCGAACTGAGCGGCTTCCTCCAGACTACGGTCGGGAATATCCACCTCGCGGGTCGGCTCGCTCGGTCCCGTGGCTTTGAGCACCGTGACCGGCCCGCCCTGCACCTGCGTGTGGAAGAAGCGGTCGCCACGGTCGAGATACTTCTTCACGAGGTCCTCGTTCTGGTCGGCGTTGCGCCCGCCGAGCACGAGAAAGCCGTCGGTCGTGTGGAACCATCTGAACCGCTCGTACCACTGCTCGTTTTTGCGAACGGGAATCGACCGCCGCGAGAGCCAGTCGATGTCCTCGCTCTCCTCGTCGGAATCGTCCTCGACATCGCCGGCCTCCCACTGTTCGCGCCGGCGTTCGATTTCTTCCAACTCGGCACGGGTCTCGGCGACGGCCTCCTCCGCGCCTTCCTTCTTTTCGACGACGCGCTTTGCCTCCCGATACAGCCGGTCGGCGTTCTGCTCGACACCCTCCTGCGGGTCGAGTTCCACGTCGCGGTCGTCGATTTCCATCGTGACGGTGCCCTCGCTCGGCTCGACGCCCGTGACGGCCTCGGCGGCCGGGATGCCGCGCTCGCTGCCCTCGGCGAACCGTTCGTCGATGGCCTCCCAGCCGATGCCCTCCGCGCGGGCGTTCCGCACCGTCGAAAGGACCTCGTCGACGAGTTCGTAGTTCGCGTACAGCGACTCGGCCTTCGCGCGCTCGCGGTCGGACTGTGCGTCGAAGTCCTCGATGGCACCCTCCTGCTGGTCGATGATGCGCTTTTGGCGTTCGATATCGTCCTCGAAATCCGGCCGGTCGCGCCCGCCGCTCTCCTCGTCCTCGGTGGTGTCGAGTTCGACGAAGTACGCATCGAGCGCCGCGGTGAACGAGTCGAATTCTTCACTGTCCAGTCCGGCGCGCTCTTCGAGCGCAAATGGGGTGACGTCGACCGGTTCGCCGTCGTCGCGGTAGATACGCGGGTCGAAATCGCCGCTCGATAGCTGTTCGGCGAGTCGCTCGAGCGCATCGTAGAGTGCCTCGAACTCCTGCTCGCCGGCCTCTTCGATGGCCAACTCCTTTTCGACGCCCGCGCGGGTACAGAGTTCTTCGCCATACAAACCGCCGAAGTTGAGTTGGGTGGCGAGCGTGCGCACGAGGTCGGTGTTCGACTCCTCCATCCGCGCGACGAACCCCTCGTACTCGACCGCGAGCGGGTCGAACCGGGAGGAGGGGAACTCGTACTGTGCGCCCGGGGCCACGGTCCGAGACTGAAGTCGGACGGTGTTCAGACAGTCGACCACCTCACCGGTCGCGTCGAGCACGGCAATGTTACCCTCGCCGAACAGTTCGGCGACGACCTGTGTGTTCCGATCCTCGCGCTCGAACTCGAAGGTGAGGATCCTGTCGAAACCGAACTGCGAGACACCGGCGAAATCCGCACCCGAGAGACGATTCCTGAGCATCTTCGCAAAGCCCGGCGGACGACCCGGCGCGTCGGGGACGTGCTCGGGCGAGACGACGTGTGCGCGCTTGGTCTCGCCGACCTCGATCATGAGTTCGACCCGTCCGCGCTCGAAATCCCTGAGTTTCAATCGAAGGAGATCGTCGCCGTAGAGGTAGGCCTTGTCGAGTTTCGCCCCCGCGTAGCTCCCGAGTTCGGTGACGAGCGCCGCGAGGTCCACACTCGTCAACTCGCGTTTCGGATTCATGGCTTCCCTGCGCACGGGCGCGAAAAAGGGGTGTCGTTACGCCCGTTCGGCGACCCGCTCGCCGGCGTCGAGACCGCTCCGGAGCGCGAGATGGATGCGCCCCTCGCCCGCGACCCAATCGCCGGCGAAGAAGAGGTTCTCTTCCCCGGCGCGGTCGAGGCGTTCAGTATCGACGCCGCCGTCGGGCTGGGCGAGCCGCCAGCCCTTGCTATCGACCCAGTCCGGGTCGGCGAGGCGCTCGTCGTCGAGCAGGTCCGCGACCATCTCGGCGGCTGCACCCGCGATTTCCTCTGTGGATTCGCCGTAGCGTTCGGCCGACCAGTCGGGAGCCATCTGCGCTATCAGGAGTGACTCGTCGTCCGGCACGTGGCCCGGTTTGCATCCCTCCCGGGAGAGCCAGCCGACGTCGTGCTCCCCATCAGTATTCACGAGCGCGTAGTACGGCCGGTCGAGTGCAAAGGGATAGTGCAGAACCGCGGAGACGGTCGTCCGGAACGGCACCGACTCGATGCTCTCGACGAGTTCCTCCCGAAGGTCGCTCTCCCACGCCGCGCTCGCCAGTAAGTTCGCCGTCTGCGGGGCGGGCGGCGTGAGCACCACCGAATCGAAGGTCCCGAGACCGTCGCCAGCCGCGTTTTCGAGTCGCCAACCGTCCGCCCGTTCGATGTGTCCGATACGCGTGTCCGTCTCGACGGTCCCGTCGCTCCGCTCGAACAGTCGCTTCGGCAACTGGTCGATGCCCGCGCGGTAGGTCCACTTCCGCTCGTCGGTGTCCCGGCCCTCGCTGACTGTCCCACTGCCGTCGAACGTCCAGACCGGCGCGTCGATGTCGATCGGTCCCTCCCCGTTGAGGTCGGTGAGGAGATCGCCGACGCCCGCCTCGTCCTTGCAGTAGTTCGCGCCGTAGTCGTACCGACAGCCGTGATTGCGGCGAGTCGCGGTCCGGCCGCCGACGCGCGATGCCTTCTCGAAAACGGTGACGGTCGCCGTGCCGTCGAGCGCGCACGCCGCCCCCGCACCGGCCACGCCCGCGCCGACGATGGCGACTCGCTCCTCGCTGCCGTGCGTCGAACGTCGGTCGTCCATCGAGCGGGCTACGCGCTCCGAACGGTAAACACGACCGCCTGCTCGATAGTACAGAACGTCGACGAAAGGGGGCACGCACCCCCGAACCGGCTCCGCACCCCACGGGCGGGTCCGTCTGTGGCATCACCTGCAGTCGTCCCCGCCACAACGCGCTCA
Organism: Halococcus sediminicola; assembly: GCF_000755245.1. NCBI lineage: Archaea > Methanobacteriati > Methanobacteriota > Halobacteria > Halobacteriales > Halococcaceae > Halococcus > Halococcus sediminicola. The sequence goes on from NZ_BBMP01000022.1 coordinate 832,658, forward strand.
CCCCATCCACATAAATCAACTGGCCGAAACGTCTGTGTGTGCGGCTTACACACCTGTTTTCGGCAACCTGAATGAACTGGGATACCGTTTACAGTCGTTTGCTCACGTATGGACCGTCCTGATGATAACCCCGATTCCGATAGTATTCGCGGGCACCGATACCACTGATGACGCTCAGTTTGTCGAACCCGGCGTCGTCAGCCATCGTCTCGGCATGACGAAGCAGTTTCTCGCCGTAGCCCTTGTGCTGCCAGTCGGCGCTTTCGTTCCCGACCTCGACCATCGGCCCGTACACGTGGATTTCGCGGACGATGGCCGCGTTTTCGAGTTCCCGGCGCACGGGGTCGTTCGGGAAGCGCAGCCGACAGAAGCCGACGAGCAGGTCGCGGTCGGGGTCCTCGTAGCTGATGAACTTCTCGGTGCCACCGCCCGATTTGTAGGTGAGTACGTCGCGTTCGACGTTTTTCGGCGGGTGTTCGTTCATCCCGACCTCACGACACCGGATACAGTCGCACGTCCAGCCGTGTTCGTCCATGCGCTGGCGGGCGAGCTGTCTGAGGTTGGACTTCCAGACGCCCGCGTCGATGAAGTCCGCCGGGATGTCCCGTTGTACCCGCTGCAGGCGGACGTACTTCGGGATCATCGACTTGATCTCGGCGACCAACTCGGCCGCGCTCTCGTTGTCGAGCGGCTCGAACTCCTCTCTTCGCCACATGTCGTAGGTCGCGGTGCCGCGCACGATGAGCATCGGATAGATCTTCAGATAGTCGGGTCGCCACTCCGACTCCTCGAACAAGCGTCTGAAATCCTCGATACACATCTCCCGGCTCATTCCGGGTTGGCCGGGCATCATGTGAAAGCCGACCTTGAATCCCGCATCACGGAGCCGCCGGTTCGCGTCTACGGAGGCCTGCGTGCCGTGGCCCCGGTGCATCGCGCGGTTGATCTCGTCGTAGGTGGTCTGGACGCCGACTTCGACTTTCGTCCCGCCAAGCGAGAGCATCCGGTCGATCTGTTCGGGGTCACACCAGTCGGGTTTGGTCTCGAAGGTCGTCCCGATGTTGCGAACCCGCGCCGTCTCGTTGTCCGCGATGATGTCCTCCAGGTACCGAAAGTCGTACTCGTCGGGGTCCTGTGCGAAGCTCTCGCTCTCGGAGGGCGTCGGCTCGGCATCGGGGTCGAACTCGTTCAGCGCCTGCAACGCCCGCTTGACGAACCACTCCTGATAGTCGTGGCTGCGGGCGGTCATGGTTCCGCCCATCAGGATGAGTTCGACTTTGTCCACTGGATGACCGATCTCGCGCAACTGATTGAGGCGAAGCGTGACCTGCCCGTAGGGATCGTAGTCGTTCTGGACGCCGCGCGCGGCGGCCGGCTCGTGGCCCGTATAGGACTGGGCGGACGAGAACTCCGAGCCGGGTCCGCCGGGACAGTAGAGACACTGCCCGTGGGGACACATGTGCGGGCTGGTCATGATCGCCACTGGTGACACCCCGGAAGCCGTGCGGACGGGCTTGCGCCGGAGCACTTTCTCCAACTCCTCGCGGCGGCCCTCCGGCGCGCGGTCCAGGATCTCGGAGTTCTTGGGCACTTTCGGCGCGGAGTGGGTCGAGCAGGCCTCCAGTTTCGCCGCCTCGACCTCGCCCCGCTCGATTTCATCATTGAGAATCCGCTCTATCAGCGCCTCGCAGGTGCGCTCGAATTCCTCGGTCTCGGTCGGCGGAATCTCGGTACTCATCGCAGTCGGTGAAAACCAGTCGTGTCGCGCGAATAAGGCTGTTGTTCGTTCGTCGGACGGCTCAGGCCTGCTCGGCGACGACTTCGATGGTTGCCTCGCGCACGGTTTCGCGCTCGCCGACGAGGAACTCCAATCTGTCGCCCGCTGCACCCACCGAGACGGCCGCCTCGGGCGCGCGCTCGGCGACGTCCTCGGCCACGGCGTCGATGTCGAGGTCGCCACCGTGGCGGACGAGCAGTTCGTCCTCGCCGAGACCGAGTAGTACGGAGGCGTCCTCGCGGTCATCGCTTCGCGCTGCGGTGGCGTCCTCGCACGTCCTCCGGAAGAGTTCGTCACAGAGCAGGTCGGTCGGCGGGAAGTCGTAGCGATGGGTGAACGCGTCCGTATCGAGCACGTTCACGACCGTGCCATCGATCTCGTGCCGTTCGAGGTGGGCCTGTGCGGTCCCGATGGCCGTATCGAGTTTCTCGCGGAACTGGGTCGCAAGCCGGGCAGCCAGCGACTGGCGGCCGTCGAACAGCAGGTCCGCGACGAGTTCGCGCTTGTCCTCGTAGGCCTGGTAGTTCGCCACGAGCGCGACCGACTCACGGAGGTCACGTGTGCGCTCTGTGTCGTAGCCCGCCTCGGCGGCGAGGTCGGCGTACGCCTCGGGACTGTCCTCCCAGAAACTCACCGCCGGGAGGTGCTCGATCTCGCTCCGCACGTCGGGGTCGACGTGGACGGCGACGTTTGCCGCGAGCGCACCCGCCGTCGTTCTGGTCGTGTCGACGAACGCCTCGACGTCCCCGGTCCCTTCGTCGTCGATGACGGCCCGGTCGGCGTCGTAAAGCGCGAGGAGTCCGAGACCATCTGCCGAGGCCTGCGTCCCGCCGACGCCACAGAAGACGAACAGGGGGAACTTCTCGTCGTGGCGCTCGTTGGCGTCGAGCATGGTGGTTATGTCCCGGGTCGCCGAGTCCATGTCGTAGACGCCCTCGCCGAGCGGGCGGCGGTCGAAGTAGTGGTACTCGGCGTCGCTCTGGGCGTGTTCGTCGCGCACGAGGGGCAGCGTCGCCCGCTCGATGGCGCTTGCGGCGACGTAGCCGTCGGCGCTGGCGTCGTGGCGGACGATGACGGGCCGCGAATCGAGCACGGCGCGGCGGATCAGCCCCGCGAGGTCGCGGACGTCGTCGAGACGGTCGGCCACCGCGCTATCGTCGGCGAGCGGTTCGACTTCCTCGGGTCGGGCTCGTTCGGCGAGTGCCGTCTCCATCCGATCCTCGACGGCGTCGCGTTCCTCGTCGTTCAATACTGTGAGTCCCGACGCCTCGATCTGGAGGTCGTCGCGGTGGCGCTCGACGCGCCCCTCGATGGCGACGACTGCACCCTGCTCGACGTCGGGGTACGCACGGACGCCGGCCTCCTCGAAGGCCGCACAGTCCACGGATCCGGACTCGTCGCGGAGTTCGAAGACGGTCGGGCCGCCGGTCTGGCGCACCGAGGCGACCCTGCCCTCGACGCGCACCGGGTCGCCGACGCGCGATTCGAGGGCCTCGACGGCGACGCGCTCGCGGTCGGCGTCGGGTTCCGGCTCTGATTCGGATTCCGGTTCGGCGAGCGCCGCACCGTCGCGCTCGTTGGCTCCGTCGGTTCCGTTGGTTTCATCGCGTTCGTCGGTGTCGGCTGTCGTGTCGGCGCTTGCACTCCCGTCGGTGCGGGGCCGGTCGGTCGTTATTTCGCTCGTGTCGGTCGCCGGACGCCCGGCGACCGCGTGCTCATTTGGGTCGGCGGCCTCCGCTTCGTCGGGGAGTTCGTCGCCTTCGGGCGTGTCGACGAGGCTGCCCCGAAATTCGCGGTCGGCCTGTCGGATCGACCACGTGAGGTCGACGTTGCCGTTGTCGTGAACGTCGGTGACTTGGACGTACACCGTGTCGCCGGCGTCCCAATCGAGACTTTCGAGCCGGCTGTCGAGTTCGCTTCGGTGGAGCAGACCGGTGACGCTGTCGCCGATGTCGATGAAGACACCGAACTCGGCGAAGCCGTCGACCGAACCGCGGTAGAAGCGACCGGGCGTGAGTTGGTTGGCGTGCGAGCCTTCGAATTCGAAGACGACGTCCTCCTCGTGGCTCTCGCAGATGAAGCCGTCCGTGGAGGTGCCGCAGATGATACAGCTACCCATTAGCGGAACCTACGGCCGGGGACTAAAACGGTTGTCGAAACGCGACGCGTACACGACGCCGAATCGAAACCGCGCCGCCGTCGAGTCGGGATTCGCCGTGGAGGCGTTGGCTGCTCTGCGAGTCCGAACTCCGTCACTCGAAAACCGCACTCTCTGCTTCGAGCGCCTCGATGTCGTCCGCGACTTTTCTGACCTGCTCGGGAAAGAGCGCGACCTGCACCTCGTTGCCTTCGTCGTCTTCGAAGACGCATTTCACGCGCTTGTCGCCGAATTCGCGGGCCTCGGCACTCGTCACGTCGAACAGTTTCGCCTCCGCCGACTTGTTCGCCGGGCCGACGTTCTTGAGCGCGCCGTCTTTCAGTTCGACCATGAACTCGTCGAGTCGAAGGTTGAGCACACCGGCGCGAGGAGCACTGGAGAGTTAACTGTTGGTCCCCGCGAGCGCGCCGGCCGAACGGTCGTCGACGTGCCACGCCAAACGGTTATGGACGTACCACGCCATTCCGGACCATGAGCGACGCACGCGAGGGACGGCGCGAGGAGATCGAGGCGATACTCGACCGCAAACCCGGAACGAGCGAGACGCGCGACGAGACCGAGCGCTATACGGCCGTCGGGGCCGCGAGCCGCGCGACCTTCGGGAACTGGCTGACGCCCATCGAGGAGCATTTCGTGCTCCATCGTAACCCGATTCCCGACGGCGACGCCGACTCGTGGACGATAACGCTCGTCGACGACGGGGAAACCGAACTATCGCTCGCCGAACTCATCGAGGAGCTTCCGACCGTAGCGGTCGCCCACACGATGGAATGTGCTGGCAACGGGCGCGGCCAGCACGACCCCGAGACCGGAAACGTCCAGTGGGACTGCGAGGCCGCCGGCACCGCCCTCTGGACCGGCACGCCAGTGAGTTCGGTGCTGCGGGCGGCCGGCGTCGATGTCGATACTGACGAGGACCGGTGGCTCACCGCCATCGGTGCCGACAGCACCGACGAGGAGGCGTTCGCGCGGTCGATTCCCCTCTCGAAGGCGCTCGACGACTGCGTGCTCGCCCACGGCATGAACGGCCAGCCCCTCCCCGACGAACACGGCCATCCCGTTCGACTGGTCGTGCCGGGCTGGTACGGCGTCAACAGCGTCAAATGGCTGTCCGAACTCCGCGTGATGGATGGTATGGTTCGTGAGGGGTCGCTCGACAGGCCCGGTAGCCACGCGCGCTGGCAGCAAGACGAGTACCGCATCCACGCCGCCGGCGAGGAGCCAGCAGAGAACGAAACTGTCGAGACGACCGGGACGTGGGCACAGCTCGAAGCGGGCGGGACAGCGCCCTACACCTTCGACGAGACCGTGATGTCGCTCGTCGGTCGGCCGACGGGTGAGGACGCCCGCACGCAAGGGACCATCGAGGTCAGGGGCGTCGCGTGGGCGGGCGACGAGCGCGTCGAACGGGTCGAACTGTCGACGGACGACGGAGATTCGTGGCACGACGCGGAGCTGTTCGGTCCCGATTATCGGGGTGCGTGGCGGCTCTTTCGGTACGACTGGGAGGCCGACCCCGGCGAGCACCGGCTCCTCTCGCGGGCGAGCGACGAACGCGGGCGCACCCAACCCGAGACCATCGGTACGCCCGAGGAGAGCTTCGACGCGCTTGACGACGGTCGGTATCCGTGGAACGAGGGCGGCTACGCGGCGAACGCCTTCCGGCCGAACGGCGTCACCGTCGAGGTCACCGACTGACTACGCGACGAGGGCGGTGGCGGCCGCGACGCCGCGGAAGGCGTAGCCGAAGACGAACAGCCCGGGGATGGCCGCCGCGAGCGCCGCGCGCCCGAGACCGATCCCGTGAACTTCGCTCGTGCCGACGACGAGCAGCGTCCATCCATAGAGCGCGCAAGCGACTCTGAGCGCGGGAACCGGCAGCCCGGCGAGCACGCACGGCGCGCTCGCGTAGGCGATGACCTGCACTGTTTCGCTGACGCCGGCGCGCTCGCTGGCCACGGGAACGAGCGCAAGCGTCTGGATGGCCGCCGCCAGATGGAGCGCGAGCGGCGCGACGAAGCCGACGGCGATGAGGAGTGCGAGGAGCGCCGAGGCGACCGGTCGGCCGCCGAGTACCGGGTACGCGCCGGGCACGAGCGCGAACCGGGCCGCCTCCTCGATGGCGACCACGGTCATCACGAACGCCAGCCCGGGCGCTTGGTCGCCCGGTGCGACCCCCGTGGCGAAAAACCGGCGCGGGCGCACCAAGGCTTCGAACCACGCGCGCGCGAGCGCTACCGGCCCCCTGTCGCGCCCGCCGGTCGGGTTCTCGACCCACTGCGTCACGGCTATCAGTCGTGTCCTGTGGCGTATCCCGGTTTCGATGCCCCGACGAAACGGCTGCGTATTTACGTCGCCGTCACGACTACTCGACCGTGAGCGAGCAGCCCGTCCCAACACCCGATTCCTCCGACGGCCGATACACGCGAGCGGCCTCGTCGCAACGAGTGATGCCATGCGCAACCGTCGGGTGAACCGAGATGGTCACCATCGACCAGCCCTCGCTGCTGACAGCCGCCTACGCCGCGGGCGTGTTGATGTTCTTCGCACCGTGTAGCGTCGGCCTGCTCCCCGCATATCTGACCTACTACTTCACTCACGACGCCGAAACTGACGGCGGAACTGCCACCGCGACGAGCACCAGTTCGGGGGGTTTCGCGCGGCAGCTGCTGCTCGCAAACGGCGTCCTGCTCTTTCTCGCCGGGGCGATCCCCCTGTTCTATATGGCGACGGCGGGGATCCGTCTGCTGTTGCCTGGCTATGACCTCGTCGTCCCGCTCGCAAAACTCGGCACGGGAAGCTACCTCCCGCCCGTGGCGGCGGTGTTCGTCGGCACGGGACTGTCGGTCGCCGCCACCGGCCGGCGCGGGGCGCGGGGGCTTCGCGTCGGCGGTATCGCCACCCTCGGTATCGTTCTGCTCTACCTACTCGTCGGCGGCGTCGTGCTCGTCGTCGGCGAGTGGATACGACCGTACCTCGCCTCGCTCGAACTGCTCGTCGGCCCGTTGCTGGTGGCGCTCGGCATCGCCTACTACTCCGGTATCTCGCCGCTGCGCGCCATCGAACTCCCCGAGCGCGGCGAAGTCTCGGATTCGGAGTTCTTCACGTTCGGCTTGCTCTACGGCGTCGGCAGCCTCGCCTGTAATCTCCCGGTGTTTCTGGGCGTTGTGCTCTCGTCGTTTTTCACCGGCACGTTCCTCTCGGGACTGGCGGTCTTCGCCGCCTTCGCCGCCGGGATGGGCACGCTGATGATCGGGCTGAGCGTCGTCGCGGGTCTCACCGAAGGATCGCTCTCGCTCGGGCGCTACGCCGCGCCGATTCAAACGATTGGGAGCGCCGCGTTCGTTCTCATCGGGCTGTACGTGACGTGGTTCACGCTGCGCTCGTTCGGTTATCTATGACCGAACGAGCCGTCGAGCATCGCTCACCGACACCGTCCGTGAAAAAACGATGTGTACTCCCAAATCGTGCACTACTGTCCCACGGTACCGTTCGTATCCGCGAATCTCAGGGGATAGTACTGGTTCGGTATTGTCTCATTCTCACCATACTATAGCAAGCTTTATCGGACTCAGTCGGGTATGGTCGAGCAACGAGCGAACGAAGGCGTCGGTCGGACGGCGGTACTGAACGACCGAGCACTCGACCCAACGATGACCACAGACCACGAGCGACACGCGAACCGGCGACGTGACGGCTCAGGGGGAACCAGCGACCGACCCACGATGGGGTGGTACTCGTGAGCGGAAGCGACTCGTTCGACCCGACCGACGAATCCGCACGTCACATCGGCCGCGGGATGTTCGAAGAGGAGATGGGTCCCGGCTCGTCGATGGCCCACCTCTATCGTGGCGAGGTCCACCGGATGAAGTTCTGGCGCGAGCGCCTCGACCGCACCACCAACTGGGCGGTCACCGTCATGGCGGCCATCCTGACGTGGACCTTCACGGGCGGCCATCCCCACTACATCCTCCTCGTGGGGCTGGTGATGCTCACCGTCTTCCTCGTCGTCGAGGCCCGCCGATACCGGGGCTACGACCTCTGGCGCTCGCGCGTGCGCCTGCTGCAGGAGAACGTGTTTGCGAACGCGCTCGACCCCTCGCGGGAGATCGGCGACCCCCACTGGCGGCGCGAACTCAGCGAGGACTACCGCAAACCGAGAATCAAGATCTCCTTCGAGGAGGCGCTCGCCCACCGGCTGCGGCGCATCTATCTGCCCCTGATGGCCGTGCTGCTCGTCGCGTGGTTCGTCCGCATCACCGCGTTCATGCCGGGGACCGACTGGCCGGCGAGCGCCGCCATCGGGGCCGTCCCCGGACTCCTCGTCAGCGCGATCGTCGCCGTCGTTTTCGCCTGTGCGGCGGCGATCGCCTTCCGCCCGCGAACGTGGAAGGCGAACGGCGAACTCCGACTCACCGACGTCGACGTCTGGGGCGACGCCGAACAGTAATCGAAGACCGAACGCCGCGGCCACCGTCCGACAGTATATACCGGTTCACGACGACGCTCCCACATGACCTTCGTCGTCATCGGCGGCGATGCCGCCGGCATGTCCGCGGCGAGCAAGGCGAAACGCGATGCGCCCGACACCGAGGTGGTCGTCTTCGAGGCCGGCGAGTGGGTCTCGTATGGGGCCTGTGGCCTGCCCTACTACATCAAGGGCGAGATCCAGTCGCTCGACGACCTCGTCTCGGTCACGCCCGAGGAGTTCCGCGAGCAGCGAGACATCGACCTCCGGACGGGCCACGAGGTCGTCGCCATCGACCCGGATGGAAAAACCGTCACGGCTCGTGGGGAGAGCGAGGTCGTCCAAGAGTACGATCAACTGTTGATCTCGACCGGTGCTGCGGCCGTTGAGCCGCCGATCGACGGGCTCGACAGGGACGGTGTCTATACACTCGGTTCGATGGCCGACGGCAAGGACCTCCGCGAGTACGTCTCGCGGGCGCGTACCGAGGGCGATCTCCAGCAGCCGGACAGCGGTCCCGCGTGTGAGTTCCTCGAAACCTGCAACGGTCCCGTGGGGGTCGTCGGCGGCGGCTACATCGGCATCGAGATGGCCGAGGCGCTCGCCGCCAACGACTTCGAGGTGCATCTCTTCCAGCGCGGTGATCGGCTGCTGAAATCGTTCAGCGAGGCGACGAGCGAGGCCGTTCTCGACCATCTCCGTGAACAGGACGTGGCGGTGAACCTCGGTGCCGAAGTCGCGGAACTCGCCGGCGGCGACCGGGTCGAGGCGGTCGTCACCGACGCGGGACGGACGCCCGTCGAGATGGTGCTCGTCGGAACCGGCGTCAGTCCACGGACGGACCTCGCCGAAGGGGCAGGAATCGAACTGGGCGAGACGGGAGCCATCGCGGCCGACGAGTATCGAGAGACCAGTATTTCGGACGTCTACGCGGCCGGCGACTGTGCGGAGGCCGATCACGTCGTCACCGGCGACCCTGTGCACGTGCCGCTCGCGCTGACGGCCAACCGACACGGCCGGGCGGTCGGCCAGACGATTGCAGGGAACCCGACGAAAGGCGGCCCCGTCGCGGGCACGGCGGCGGTCAAGGCGTTCGACGTCGAGGCCGCTCGTACCGGTATTCTCGACCACGAGACGGCCCGCGACGCCGGCTTCGACCCCGTTACCGGAACCATCGACGCGAAATCGCGTGCCGGCTACTATCCCGAGGGCGGCACCGTGAGAGTGACGATCACGGCCGACCGCGAATCCGGGCGCGTGCTGGGCGGGAGCCTCGTCTCCGAGTACGGCGAGGGGGCCGTCCACCGGAGTCACGCGCTCGTGGGCGCGGTCACGGAGGGCGTCACGCTCGCCGAACTCTCGAACTACGACCTCGCGTACGCACCGCCGTTCAACACGACGTGGGATCCGGTGCTGACGGCCGCGAAGGTGCTTGATGGCGACCGATAACCGAGATCGATCACGCCGCCCCTCGTGTGTCGGTACCACCAAACACTTATTCGCAGCCCAACAGTAGCGTGTCGGATGAGCACCGACGAGCCGAGCGACACGGGGACCGCACACGGCCACGAACACCACGACGTCGAGGGACCGGGCTATCCGACGCCGGCGGCGATGCGGACCGAGTCCGGCCGGGAGAAAACGGCGTTCGTCATGGCACCGCGGGTCGGGATGGACAGTGACAAAGCGGATTTCGTCGGTGTCGTCGATGTCGACCCCGACTCGGAGACGTACAGCGAAATCGTCGACACGCTGGAGATGCCGAACCGGGGCGACGAACTCCACCACTTCGGCTGGAACAGCTGTTCGTCGTCGTGTCACACCGAAGGACTCCAGCGCGACCACCTGATCGTTCCCGGCCAGCGCTCCTCGCGTATCCACGTTCTCGACGCATCCGACCCACGGAACCCCGAAATCGAGCGCGTCATCGAACCCGAGGAGGTCTTCGAGTACGACCTCTCGGCACCCCACACCGTCCATTGCGTGCCGGGCGGAAAGATCGTCATCAGCATGCTCGGGAACGCCGACGGCGAACTCCCTGGAGGATTCCTCCAACTCGACCAGGAGGACTTCTCCATCGACGGCCACTGGGAAGCCGACCGCGGTGACGTCGAGATGCAGTACGACTACTGGTATCAGCCTCGCCACGGCGTGATGCTCTCGACGGAGTGGGCCGCCCCGAAGACCTACTACCCCGGCTTCGACTTCGACGACGTCGAGGCGGGCAACTACGGCGACAGCATCCACATCTGGGACTGGGAGTCCAGAGAGCATCGGGAGACGCTGACGTTCGGCGAGGAGGGACTAATCCCGCTGGAGATCCGCATGCTCCACAACCCCGAGGCGACCGAGGGATATGTGGGAGCGGCGCTCTCGTCCAATATCATCCGTTTTTGGGAGCGAAACGACGGGGCGTGGGACTGGGAGAAAGTCATTGACATCGAGGAGCGCGAGCACCCCGACTGGGAGATGCCCGTGCCGGGACTCGTCACAGACACCCTCATCTCGCTCGACGACCAGTACCTGTTCTTCTCGAACTGGCTGCACGGCGACTGCCGGATGTACGACATCAGCGACACGGGCAACCCGCGGCTCGTGGACCAGATCTGGGCCGGCGGTAACTTCGGCGACCGACAGGAGGTACAAGGAACGGAGATCCGCGGCGCGCCACAGATGCTCCAACTCAGCCGCGACGGCCGCCGACTCTACTGGACGACCTCGCTGTTCTCGTCGTGGGACAACCAGTTCTACCCCGACATCGCCGAGGAAGGCTCGCTGATGATGAAGGCCGACGTCTACCCCGAGAAGGGGCGGATGGAACTCGACGAGGACTTTCTAGTCGACTTCGGCGACGCACCCGGCGGGCCGGCGCGCGCCCACGAGATCCGCTGGCCGGGCGGCGACTGCACGAGCGACGTCTGGCAGTAGATGGCCCACGAGGTGATGCTCGACTGGCGCGATGGCCCGGACCGAACTATCGAGGTCGATGGCGACGAGACTGTCGTCGAGGCCGCCGAACGGGTCGGGATGAACCTCCCCTACGGCTGTCTGTACGGGGTTTGTGGAACCTGTACGGCCCGCCTGCTCGCGGGCAAACTCGTCCACACCGAGCGCCCGCGTGCGCTGAAACCTCGCCACAGCGAGGCGGGCTATGTCCTGCTCTGTGTGGCGAAACCCCGGTCTGACTGTCGCGTGGAGGTCGGGGCGACGGTGCAGGCCGACCTCGTCTCGAACCCCTGGAAGTGAGGTGGGAAGGGACGATTACCCTGTTCTCGTGAGCAGTCGCTCCCGGATCACGAGCAGACACGGCAACACCGTCATGCACGCGACGAACGCGTAGACGATGCTCAGTCCCGTGACGATGCCGAAGCGCTGGAGCGGCGGGGAGAGCGCCAGCGCGAGCACCCCGAAGCCGGCCGCCGTCGTCACCGCACTGCCCAGCAGCGCGCCGCCGGTACCCGTGAGCGTGGCCGACAGTGCGTCCGCGAGCGAGTCGTGGCGGGCGCGCTCGTCGACGAACCGCTCGCCGACGTGGATGCTGTAGTCCACGCCCAGCCCGATTGCCAGACTCGTGATCACGACCGTCTCGCTATTAAAGGGGATGTCGAGGGCGGCCATCGTCCCGAGCAGCCACGCGAGCGCGAGCAGGACGGGCACGATGGTCACCACGCCTAGTCCCGGCGCCCGGCTTCGCCACCAGTACAGCCCGACGAGCAGCGCGAGGATGACCCCGAGCGTGATGGCGAAGCCCTCGACGAGCGTCTCGAACAGCGCGCTCTGGACGACCGCGGTGGTGACCGGCCCGCCAGTCGCGATGGCCGTCACCGGCGCGTTCGCTTCGACCGTCGCGGCGACTCCTCGCACGTCCTCCGCGACCGACTGGGACGAGGCGTTGCCCTGCACGCCGACCGTGAGCCGGGCGGACTCGTACGAGCCGTCGTCTGCCCGGTAGAGCACCGAGGATGCCTGCTCGGGAGCGGCGTCGAACAGCAGGTCGTAGACCGCCGCGACGTCCCTGTCGGGAAGCCCGTCGCCATCGATGTCGCGCGCCTCGACCGCATCGGCGACCGTCCCGTTCTCGGCGGCGACGCTCCGGAGGACGGATGCCGGACTCTCGATGGCGGCCCGTCCGTCCCCGCCGACGACGATTGTTCCGCTCCCGTTGGCGTCCCGAGTCACGTCGTCGGCCGCGGTGAGCAGCGCCGGCGCGGTCATGTTCCCCTCTATCAGAATCTGTCCCTCCGAATCCTGTCCGCGCTGGCGGAAGTTGTCGCTCAGGTAGTCGAGGTCATCGCTCACGTCGTAGTCGCCCGGGGCGAGCGGTCCCGGCAGCGAGTCCATCCACGCCGGCGCGTCTTGGGGCAGGAAGTCGGCCTGATTGAACTCCGTGTCGATGCCGGTCGCGCCGTACGCGCCCCCGGCGGCGAGCACCACCGCGACGACGATGACGACGATGGGCGCTCGCCGGGCGAGCCGGGCGGCCCCCGAGAGAGCGCCGTTCAGCCAGCCCGCATCGACGCCGACGGCGCTCCTCTTCCGGGTGTGGCCACGGCGGTCGAGGAGGCGTTCGAGTTCGAGTTTGAGCGCCGGCACGAGCGCCGCGAACACGACGAAGATGGCGACGATGCCGACGCCGCTCAGAATCGCGAAATCCTGTATCGACTCTAGCGGGCTGACGTAGTTCGAGAAGAAGCCGACGGCCGTCGAGAACGCGGCGGTGGCCAGCGCGAGGACGACGCCGGCGAGTCCGAGGCGCATCGCGGTTGTGGGATCGCGCCGACCCGTGGACTCACGGTCGGTGTCGAGGGACCCCTCACGCGCCTCGCGGTAGCGCATGACGACGTGCAGCGAGTAGTCGATGCTCAGGCCGATGAGCAGGAATGGCACGGCGATGAGCGTCGAGTTCGACGGGATTCCGAGCCAGCCCTGAACGCCGGCGTACCAGACGAGCACGATCCCGACCCCGAAGAGGCTCACGAGAACGTCGAGGAGGTCGCGGTAGGCAATGGAAAGAACGACGAGCAGGAGGACGAGCGCGACCGGTGTGATGACGATGAAACTGTCGCCGATGGCCTGTGAGGACTCCTCGTCGATGATGCCCTGCCCGAAGACGAACCCGTCGGTGAAACGGTTCTCGACCAGCGAATCGATGGCCACCTGCGCGTCGTTGACCTCCTCGTCGGTCGTTCCCGACCCGCTCGGACTTTTCTGGAAGACGAGGGTGGTTCGCGCGTCGGCCTGCGTCGTTCCCGGCTCGTACTCCGATGGCAGGAACTCGGCGGGGTCGCTGCCCGGCACGGACGCCTCCGGGTCGAGGATGCGGCTCAGATACGTCTCGACTTGCTCGTCCGACCGCGATTCGAGGGCGGCGATCTGCTGGTCGAGCGTCGGTGCTGCCGGTTGGCTCTGTCCTGGGGCCGACGTGTCGTTCGCCCCCGTCGCACGGGAGTCGGAACCCGAGTCGTCGGCGCGCTCGCTCTGCTGGTGGGCGTATGCGACGTTCGCCACCACGTTCTCGATGCCGATGGCTCCCGTTCCTTCACGGAGCGTCGCGTTGATCGACTCGTTCTCGTGGAGTGCTTTCTGTAGGCGGAGGCTCTTTAGGAGCGACTGTCGCGTGAGGACGTTTCCTCCTTCGTTCCTGACGACGACCTGCGCGACCACCGCGTCGTCGGTCTCGTAGGTCGCGTCGATCTGGTCGAGTGCGGCTTGTTCCGGGGAATCGATGCCGGCATCGCCGATGCCCGCCTCCCCGGTGGTGCCGACGACCGCGCCCGCGCCGACGGCGGCGGAGACGACGAGCAACAGCGCGATTATCAGCCGGCTCCGCGAGACGAGGGAATCCGCGTACCGAGAGGAGAGGTCGCGTTTCATCGGCTATCGCCTTCTCGAACCGGCGCGGCGACGAATGCACGGCGACTGACTGCTGGCGGGGAACCGTTCATGAACCCCTCTCCGATGGCGGGTGATAAAGAGCGATGGAGGGTTCCCAGAACGTGAGACAACCGGGCGTCGGCCGAGTCACGACTGGAGGACGAACGTTGGCGAGTACGCGGGTCTACGTTCGGTAGAGACCGATAATCATGACGCCGAACCCGGCACAGATGATCACGCTTTCGAGAACCATGCCGAGAGTCACCGAAGCGCCGCCGAGGTGGTGGAACGCGCCAACGAGAACCGTTCCGAGGGTGATGACCGCCAGCCCCACCGCGAAATACTGGAGTCCCGACATCCGGGTCCGACGGTAGGCTCGGTACGCCATCAGAGAGACGATACCGCCGAGGACGAGCGCGAGGACTTTGACGACGACCAGCAGCGCGACGAGCGCCTCCATCACGACTCCTCCCGCATCGCCGACCAGAACGTGGCCAGCCGGTCCTCCGCGTCGGTCTCCGGGCGAGTCACTCTCATGGTGAACTCACCGGTGTCGTCGATGCCGATGGCGATCTCGGAGAAATCCCGTTCGTAGAGCGTGACGTTCGGCCCGTCGCGCCGGACCTCCGTGTACTCCCGGACGAGCCTCGATTCGCGGAGCAGTTCGAGCTTTCGATAGACGGTCGAACTGGACAGTCCACACTCCTCGTGGAGTTCGCTCGCGGATTTCGGGCTGTCCAGCAGCGCGAGTATCGCCCGGCAGTTGTCGTCGTCGAGCGACGCCAACACCGCCGGAAGCGGGGGATCATCGGGTTCGTCGGACGACCATCGAGCCATGTCGGTAGCGGAGTCCGTCGAACCGGTGTTCGACGGTATCAGTGATAGTCGGTTCGAACCGATGCGCTGCTCGTTCATCTCCTGCTCTACGTGATATTTTCGGTGGCGGGAGTATATGGCTCCCGGTCGTTCCCCGATATTGGGAATGGCAAGACCGGCGTTGCCGTGCGGTCTGTCGTCGCTCACCTGGTACTCCCACGCTCTGGGACACCTCCAGCGACGTTTATAGCCCGAGCACGAACGTCCCGGTGATGACACGCCGACCCATTGATCGAGCCACGGCGGGTGGTTTCGAGCGCACGACCGGAATCGACACGGTACGGGCGGGCGAACGCACGAGAACGAACCCGTCGGCGAGCACGGGGGTTCGTCGATGACGAGCGTGCTCGACGTCGTCATGACCGTCCATACGATGTTCGCCGCGCTCTGGACGGGCGGCACGCTCGTGGTCGCCGGTGCCGTCATCCCGGCGGCGCGCAGCGAGGCGCTCGACAGGGACGGACTGACCCTCATCGCACGACGATTCGGGTATCTGACGGCCGCCTCGGTTCTGCTACTGCTGTTCAGCGGCGGGCATCTCGCCGGGACGCTCTACACGGCCGAAACGCTCCAATCGACCGGGCGCGGACATCTCGTGCTGGCGATGGTCGGTCTCTGGCTCGTCCTCGCGGTCGTGCTCTTCGTCGGCTTCCGCCGACTGACTGGTGACGAATCGAAATCGGCGGTGGCGGCAGCGACGAGCGCGCGACCGTGGTTTCTCGGCGCGAGCGCCGTCTCGATCGCGCTGCTCGTCGTCGCCGGTCTCCTGTGAACTGACGAGAATATCACCCCGCGTTCGGGGAGTTATTCCCCTCGGAGCGCGTCGGACGTTCGACACTGACGGCGAGAGACACTCTGCTCCGGTGGCGACTCCGACTTTCGGTACGGTTTGCGGACGAACTTGTGGTGTCGCTACTGTCGAACGTGTCGTGAACCGATCCCTGGATTGCTATCGTGATTTGGAGTTTATCGGATCCCTTCGAACGTCTCCTCACGGATTGTGTCGGCGACCCGCTCGGCATCGGTCGTCGGCATCGCACTCGGGTACTTCCGGGTGAAGTACCCGAGCAGGTTCTCGACGTCGCGCGTGAGGAACTCGGTCGCATTCGCGTGGTCGACCGGGACGGCCTGGGGCCAGTCGAAGATCGTCACGCCGTCGTCCGCGACGAAGACGTTGTATTCGCTCATGTCGGCGTGGACGTAGCCCGCCTCGAAGGCGGCCGCGACTTCCTTGAGCACGAGGTCACAGACACCGGGCACCTGCTCGGCGTCGAGTTTCGCCGCCGAGAGCTCGACACCGGCGAGTTTCTCCATCACGACCGCGTGGCGGTTCTGGTCTACCGGTCGCGGGACCGAAACCTCTGGATAGAGCGTTTCGAGCGCGTCGTATTCGCGCTCGGCGGCTTTGCGGGCGGTGTACATCCACGAGACGTGGTCGTGGTCGGCGGTGTACTCGCGCTCTTTCATCACCTCGCGGAAGTTCGTGTAGCCCTCGCGGTGGAATTTGAGCGCGAAGGGCGTGTACGAAGAGACCTCGTAGACGTCACTCTCCTTGCCGACGCCAAGCGGCGCGCCCATCCCCTCGATGGTGCCGCGCTCGGCGAAGGTGTGCAGCGCGAGCGCGTCGTAGCCCTCGAAGGTCAGTTTGTAGCCCTCGTACTGGATCGTCCGGCGTTCGAGCAGCCCCCGGTCGGCACAGCGATCCAAACGATAGTCGACGTTCTCGGGTGTGAGGTCGGAGAAATCGGGGAGTTTCCCTCGATTCACCCACTCGCTGAAGCGCATCCCCTGCTCGACGCCCGAGAGGAGATAGAAGTCCTCGGGGTCGAGGGCGGCCATCTCGCTTGCGACGTTGCGCACCATCGCCCGCGCTACGCTCGCCCCGGATAAAAGCGCCGCGCGACCCGTCGATAAATCGAATGCTGCGATAGAGAGTTGCCTCCACAACGGCTTTGGTCCGGTGGTCGCTTCACCTCTCATGGCCGATATCGAGGAGAGGGAGTGGCGGCTCATCCGCGAAGACACCAGAACCGGGCCGCTGAACATGGCACTCGACGAGATCGCCGCCGAGACCGCCGCCGAGGGTGGACCCCGGACCCTGCGCGTCTATCGCTGGGAGCCGGCGACGCTTTCGCTGGGCTATCATCAGGACCCGGCGACCGTGGATTGGGACTTTTGCGAGCGCGAGGGCATCTCGGTGACGCGCCGACCGACCGGCGGCGGCGGCATCTATCACGACTCGTGGGGCGACGTCTCGTATTCGATCGTCGCGCCGGCCGAGGAGCTGCCCGGCGACCTGATGGAGACCTACGAACTGCTCTGTGAACCCCTCTTCGACGGGTTCGATAGCCTCGGGGTTCCCGTGTCGTTCGCGAGCGAAGAACTTCCAGCCATCCACGACCCCGCGTGCTATCTGCGCGCGCTGCATCCGGCCCACGACGTCGTGGCGGATGACGGTCGGAAGATCAGCGGCAACGCCCAGTACCGCCGTCGTGACAGCGTCATCCAGCACGGCTCGATACTGTTCGCCGACGCGACCGACCACCACCTCGCGTGTTTCGCCGACCCACCCTCGACGGAGCGCTTCCGCGAGCGGGTGACGAACGTGCGCGAACGGACGGACGTGAGCCGCGGGCAAGCCGTCGCGGCCTTCGAGGATGCACTTGCCGATTGGGCCGATGCCGAGGAGGGTACGTGGACCGACGACGAACTCGACCGAGCGCGCGAGCGTGCCCGCGAGAAGTTCACGAGCGACGACTGGAACCGGCGTCGGGAGGACCCGACCGCACCGTGAGATGTGACCCACTCCCGAGTCGGCCACGACCCTTCGATGGCCCTATGAGTGCCGCCGGCGATTTCGACCCATGCACGTCGGAGCACACGTCTCGGTCGCCGGCGGCGTCGACAACGCTATCGAGCGCCAGACCGAGGTCGGCGGGAACTGCGGACAGATATTCACGGCCTCGCCACAGGTCTGGGCCGGTCCCGATATCGCGGACGACGAGGCCACCCGCTTTCGCGACTCGGACCTCGGCCCGTGGGTCATCCACGCCTCCTATCTGGTGAACCTCGCCACGCCCAAAGACGACCTTCGCGAGAAGTCGATCGCAAGCCTGCAAGCCGAATGCGACGCCGCCGCACGACTGGGCATCGAGTTCGTGAACGTCCACCTCGGCGCACACACCGGTGCAGGTGTCGAGAACGGGCTCGACAACGCCGCGAGCGCCATCGACGACCTCGACGTTCCCTCGGGGGTCACCCTCTTGATCGAGAGCGACGCCGGCAGCGGAACTAAACTGGGCGACGAGTTCGCCCATCTCGCGGCCGTTTGCGACCGCAGCCACACGGACATCGGGTTCTGTCTCGACACCGCCCACACCTTCGCCGCAGGCTACGACCTCTCGTCACCCGATGCGGTCGCAGAGACCGTCGCCGCCTTCGACGATACGGTCGGTCTCGGCGATCTCCACTGTTTGCACCTCAACGACTCGAAACACGCCTGCGGGACGAACAAGGACGAACACGCCCACGTCGGCGAGGGCGAAATCGGCGTCGACGGAATGCGCGCCATCATCAACGACGATGCGTTTCGTGACCTCCCGTTCGTCCTCGAAACGCCCACCGAAAACGGAAACGGGTTCGCGTGGAACATCGACCGCGTTCGGGAACTCCGGGCCGCGTCGTCGACTTCTCAGTAGCCACCGTCGTCCTCGTCGCCACCGCCACCGCCGCCCTCTTGCTCGTCCCCTCCGCCTTCTCCTCCTTCACCGTCTTCACCGCCGCCACCGCCACCGTCTTCTCCACCTCCACCGCCTCCATCCCCATCCTCACCGCCCCCGTTGCCTCCCTCACCACCCTCTCCGCCGAGACCGATGTCGGTACAGCCGGCGAGCACGACCGCGAGCGCGCCAGCCGACAGCGAGAGCGTTCGTCGTCGAGTCAATCGTTTTTCTCCGTTTTGATCGGCCATGCGTCCCGCCGATGGCCGATGGGGAGTTAACTGTTCTCGTGGGGCACTACACCACGTCGCCGCGAACGCTCGCGCCCTCCTGACGGTCGCGGTACGCCCTGACCTCGCTCGCAGCCCGTTCGGCGTCGTCTCCTTCCATGCCGACCATTTCGAGCGCCCCGGCCAGCGTCGGAAAGACGAACTCGCCCTCCCTGAGTTTCCCGAAGGCGTCCTCCGAACGTTGGCCGTCGAGCCAGAGACAGACCCCGCGCGGGTCGAGCAGCTCCTCGTAGGTGTCCCGACTCATCGCGCCCTTGAGGCGCTGGGTCACGTTGTCCTCGAAACTCGCGTTGCAGACTTCGAGGTGGATGGGTTCGTTCTCGCCGACGAGATGGGCCGCGAGACACTTCTCGGGGGCGGCGTAGCCGTTGGAACTCGCGCGGATGTGGTCTGGGTACTGGTCGGCCCACTCGGCGCTCACGGTCTTCCCGATCCCCTCGACGCCGTGTGATTCGCGAAAGTCCGCCTCACGCTCGTCGTCACCGCCGAAGAGCAGGTCCTTCGTGAGATAGACGTCGAGGCGCTCGACGGGGTCGAGACCGAGCGCGAGGTCGCCGTAGACCCACACCTCGCGCACCGGGACGGCCATCGGCTCGCTCTCGACGGTCTCGACGAGGCGCTCGATGCGCGAAACGGCTTCCGTGCGGGTGAATCCGGTCATTGTCGGGGGAAGTCGCCCACGACGAAAAAGCGACTCGCCCCAGCAGTTATTGTGCGGGCGGCGAATGGGATACCATGACACGCGAGGCCATCGACTACGGGGCGTTCGAGGCAGGTCGCGACGTGAACTACTGGGACCTCGACCGCACGCTCCAGTTCGAGGCGCGGCGGACCTACCCGGACGAGGAGTTCGCGTGGGCCGAGTCACGGCTGGCGGAGTTCGGTGCGGTGGTGGGGTCGACGGTCGCCGACAACGCCGACCGTATCGACAGGCACGGACCCGAACTCCACAGCTACGACAAGGAAGGTGAGATCAAAAACGAGGTCGAATATCATCCCACCCAGCACGACAACGAACGCATCGCGTACGAGGAATTCGGCCTGACCCACGACGCCTTCCACGCGCCACCGGGCCGCGATGAACCGATGGGACTGACCCACACCCTGACCCAGCAGACGCTGCTTTCGTACGTGGACATGGGCTTCGTCTGTCCGGTCTCGATGACGACCGGCGTCGCGCTCGTGCTCGACAAGTTCGACGATTCGCTCGACGAGTATTTCGAGGGCCTCACCAGCCGCGACATCGACGAGCACATCGAGGGCGCGATGTTCCTCACCGAAAAGCAGGGTGGGAGCGACGTCGGCACCAACGAGACCATCGCGGAAAAGGCGAACGACGGCACCTACCGACTGACGGGTGAGAAGTGGTTTTGCTCCAATATCGATGCCGAGGGCGCGCTCGCGCTCGCGCGCCGCCCCGACGCACCCGAGGGAACGGCGGGTCTGTCGCTGTTTCTGGTGCCACACACGAAATCGAACGGCGAGGTCAACGACGCGCTTTTTCGCCGATTGAAGGACAAACTCGGGACGATTTCGGTGCCCACGGGCGAAATCGAGTTCCGCGGTGCGGAGGCGTATCTCGTCGGCGAACCCGAGAACGGCTTCCGACAGATGACGGAGATGCTGAACTTCGAGCGGCTTTCCAACGCCACCGGCGCTGTGGGCATCATGGGGCGCGCTCTTCTAGAGTCGAAAATCAGAGCCGCGAACCGCGAGGCGTTCGGCGAACCCATCCAGGACAAACCGCTGATGCGCCGCGACTTGGTGGATATGAGTGTCGATTACGAAGCCGCCGCGGCGTTCACCTTCGAGTGTGCGCGCCTGCTCGACCGCTATCGGCGCAAAGAAAGTGGAGAGGCGTTCAAACTCCTGCGCGCGCTCGTCCCGATCGCGAAGCAGGTGACCGCGCGGATGTCAGTCGAGGCCGCCTCGTATGCCTGTGAAATCCTCGGCGGCAACGGGTACGTCAGGGAACACGTCACGCCACGCCTGCTCCGCGACGCCCAGGTACTCCCCATCTGGGAGGGGACCTCGAACGTCCTCAGTCTCGATTTACTGCGGGCGCTGGAGCGTGAGAACGCCCACGAGGCGCTGCTGCCGGCGATTCGAGAGAACATCGACACGGCCAACCATCCGGCGCTCGAAGAGTGTGTCGAGACGGTCGAAGACGAGTTCGAAGGCTTGCAGGAGGCACTCGCCCACCTCGCAGGCACCGACATGGAGGATGCCCAGTTGCAGGCGAAGGAACTCGCCGAGTATGTCTTCGACGTCTACACGGCGGCGTTGCTGCTCGCCGAGGCCCAGAGTGAACTCAACCGTGGCGACGCCCGAAAGGCGCTGGTCGCCGAGCGCTTCGTCGAGACGCGCCTGCGGGAGTCCGAGGCGCGCGGCATCACGGATGGAAATCGTTTCGCCGTCGAACACTTCGACGCGATCGTCCGCTACGGCCCCGCCGCCCCCGAATCGCTTCCGGCTGACGACTGACCGGCAATACGGCTACTCGAAGTAGTCCTTGTAGGCTTCGAGGGTCCCCTCGACGTCCTCGTCGGTGTGGGCGTCGCTCACGAACTGCGATTCGAGCTGGTTGGCGGTCAGCAGGATGCCTTCCTCTCTCATCGCCGGGCGAAAGAGCCTGTCCCAGCGGTCGGTCTCGGCGTTCTCGACGTCCGCGCCCGTCTTCGGACAGCGCTCGAACCGCTCACAGTCGGGCGTCTGGCGACAGCCCGCTTTACAGGACTCGCTAACGGCGGTTCCGCCGGCGCGCGTGAACACGAGTTTGAACATGCTGTCGGTGCCCAAAACCGTGTAGCCCGGCGCGCGCTCGGCCACGATGTCCGCAATCCCGCTCCTGAGTCGCTCCCCAAGACGGTTCACGTGGTCGTAGACGTCGTTCTCGGCGGCGTAGCGCAGGGTTTCGAGCCCAGCGGCCATCGCGACCGGGTGGCCCGAGTAGGTGCCCGACTGGAAGACGTCGCCGGCGGGCGTGAACGATTCGAGGATTTCGGCCGGGCCACCGACCGCAGCCGCCGGGAACCCCCCTCCAATAATTTTGGCGAACGTCGTCAGATCGGGTGTGATGTCGAACTTGCCCTGTGCGCACTGGAGTCCCCCCACTCGAAAGCCGGTCATCACTTCGTCGAAAATCAGGAGTGCGCCGGACTCATCACAGAGGTCGCGCAGGTGCTCGTGGTACCCCTCCATAGGGAGCACGCTCGCCGTGTTCCCCAGGAGTGGTTCGGTCAGCACCGCCGCAATGTCCTCGCCGTGGGTCTCGAAGACCTCTTCGATGGCTTCGGTGTCGTTGAACGGCACGGGGATGGTGTGCTCGGCGAACGACTGGGGGATGCCGGGCGAGGAAGGCCGCGGGTTCTCGGCGTCGCCCGCGACGAGCGTCGATTCCTGTGCGCCGTGGTAGCCGCCCTGCATGACGACGATCTTCTCGCGGCCGGTGTAGCCGCGCGCGAGACGGACGGCCGAGACCGTCGCTTCGGTGCCAGAGTTGACGAACCGGAGCATCTCGACGCTCGGGACGTGGCGGGCGACGAACTCGGCCAGCTCGACCTCGATCTCGGTCGGTGCACCGTACATCGGGCCGTCGCTCATCGTCGACTGGATCGCCGCCCGGACCGACTCGGGCAGGTCATGACCCAAGAGGAGGGGTCCGTAGCCCATCACGTAGTCGATGTAGCGGTTGCCGTCGGCGTCGATGACGTGACCGCCGTCGCCGCGCTCGACGAACGCCGGGTAGGGCTGGGTCGCCCGCACCGACGAGTTGACGCCACCGGGGAGCACCGAGAGCGCGCGGTCGTAGAGGTCGCGCGAGGCTTCGTGGTTCATGGCTCGAATTCGACCGGCGGGCTGAAAGTCGTTACTGAGCGCCGGTCGCGGTTCGGTCGGCGGCCGCAGGGCGACTGCAGCGCGGTAGCGGTTCCTCGGAGGATGAAGGGCGAGGTGCGCGAGCGAAGCGAGCAGCGAACGAAGTGAGCGCGTGCCGAGGGCTTCGGCGATGCAGAGGCGGTGCGCGGGCGTAGCTAGCCTGTGCGAGTGGAACGAGCGCGATTCACTGCTCGCGCGGTTTGCAAGCGGGGGTCGTCGTGGTCGACCCTCCGCAGCAAAAGGTTCGGGTTTCAGGCGGATGACGCCGCACGTTCGCGGATCAGTTCGCGCAGAGCATCGGGGTCGTCGATGGTGGCGATCTCCTCGCGTTCGATGAGCGCGGTGTCGGCGACGGCGTCGCGGCGCGCCTCGTCGACGACGTAGACCGAGCGCGTCCGCGTGACCGTCCCGAGCGAGGACATGATGCGGGCGCGCTTTTCGGCCGTCGGGGTGAACGCCGAGTGCCCGGTCAGGACGTTCTCGTCGTCGCCGTCGTCCTCGCTCACGGTTTTGAACGGGGCGCGTGTCGTCGGGTGAACGTCGAAGCCGACTCTCGTGAGCACCGCGACGACGGCGTCGTCAGCCGCGTTATCGGTCGCGTCGTCGGCCGCGCTGTCGGTCGCGTCGTCCGTGAGGGTCTCGGCACCGCCGAGCACGTCGACGGGGTTGGCAAGCGGCGCGTCGAGGAGGTCTTCCATGCGCGCGGCGACCTCGACGGAGGCGTTCATTCCGTCCTCGTATTTCGATACCGTTCGCCGCGAGACGCCGAGTTCGGTGGCGAGCCGGCCGAGGCTCCACTCGCGCTCTTCGCGCTCGTCGGCGAGCACGTCGCCGTCGATGTTGACGTAGAGACCGCCCGGCGCGGCGTATATCATCGGCGGCACGCTCTCGACGAAGAGGTCGAGAGCGGTGTCGGGACTCAGGACCGGCACGCCGTGCCGGAGGTACATCACGCCGGGTTTGAGTTCCTCGTCGCGGGTGCGCAGGCCGATGACCAGCGGCGTGGCATCCAGATGGGTGCCGAGCCGTCGCATCTCGATGCCGGTCCGTGAATCGAAGGCGTCGATGTTGCCCAAAATCTTGACCAGTAATACAGTCTCGTCGCGGCGAGCGGCCACGTCGAAACTCTTCGGGCGGACCGCACAGCGCTCGCTGACGAGAAAGCCCGCGTCTTCGAGCATGGCCGTTACGTTGCCGACGAACGCGGACCGGGACATATCAGTACGTAAGTAGCCCACCGTATATAGTGATTGTGCCGGCGGTAGGACGCTCCGTCGGGCGGTTCGTGTCACCTGTGGCGGAAGGGTTAAATACAAAGTTCGATGCGGAACGCGGTTGTCGCTCGGGACCGGAGGGAACCCGTGACGCTCATCGGTCTCGACGATACCGACTCGCGCGAGCGGGGGATGTGTACGACGTATCTCGCCGTGCGGATCGCCGAGCGGGTGCGCGCGGCCGGCGGAGCGGTCGAGCGGTTGGTGCTCGCCCGACTGAATCCCGCCATCGAGCACAAAACCCGAGGAAACGCCGCGCTCTGTGTCCACACCGACCTCGCGGCCGACGATTCGTTCGCCATCGCCCACGAGGCGGTCGATGCGCTCGCCGCGACCGACGACCCGCGAACCCATCCCGGAATCGTGGTCGCGCCGGGCGACAAAGCACCTGTGTCGGTCGTCGGGTTCTCGCGCCGGGCGGTCCGCGAGCGTCTCTCGCTCGACGAAGCGGAGGGGTGCATCGAATCCGCTGGTTATCGCCACTCCGGCTGGGGAAATTCGCGGGGCGTCATCGGCGCGCTCGCGGCGGTCGGGGCGTGGGGAGCGTTCGACGACCCGACCTACGAGCACATCAGTTATCGGGAAGCACAGAGACGGGGAACGCCGCGCGAGGTCGATTTCGATTCCCTCGTGGCGGCCGCCGACTGGGGCTATCCGGCGGCGTGGGACACGGTCGACCGCGGCGAGGGCGCGATGGTCTGTGTGCCGCACGCGCCCGGTCCGATTTTACACGGGGTTCGCGGCGACGACCCCCGAACTGTGAAAGCGGTCGCCGAGCGCATCGAGAGCGAACCGGTCGAACGAGTAGGACTATTCGTGACCAATCAAGGGACCGACGCGCACCTACGCGATGGCACGATCGGGACCTGCACCGACGGGCACGCCTACCGCCTCGATGGCCGGGTGTCGAATCCGCCCGCAACGCGCCGGGGCGGCCACGTCTTCTTCGAACTCGAAAGGAATAGAACACTTCGATGTGCGGCCTTCGAACCCACGAAACGCTTCCGCGAGCGGGTGCGCTCCCTGCGAGCGGGCGACGCACTCACCGTCTGTGGCGAGGTGTCGGACGGAACTCTCAAACTCGAAAAGTTCGCCGTCCGTGACCTCGTGACGACCGAGCGCGTGGTTCCCTCCTGTCCCGACTGCGGGTGCTCGATGGAGAGTGCGGGCCGCGGGCAGGGCTATCGCTGTCGGGACTGCGAGACGAGCGCGCCGGGGAAAGTCGAGCGCCCGGTCGAGCGCGACCTCGAAATCGGCTGGTACGAGGTGCCGCCGTGTGCGCGCCGACACATCGCCAAACCGCTCGTCCGGGGTGGGTTCGACGCGCCGACCCATCCCGAGCGGTGATAGCGTCGATCGGCGGCCGCGGGTTCAAGCGCCTGCGCCGCGAGAACTCGATATGGGGATTCGACGCGGGTTCGTCACACAGGTCGGGATGGAGTACCACGAGGCGTTCGGGCGTGCCGACGAGTTCGGTCTCGATTTCGTCGAACTGATGCTGGACGGGGCACACGAACGCTCTCGCCTCGATCCTGAGGTAGTGAGCGAGAGCGCCGACGCGAACGGTGTCGATCTCGCGGTGCATCTCCCCTTCGCCCTCGATATCGCCTCGCCGTTCGAACACGTCCGCGAGGGCGCGCTGCGGGAGCTACTGGCGGCGATCGAAACGGCCGCCGATTGCGGTGCGGAGAAGGGGGTCGTCCACGCGAGCACGTCGGCGTTCGAACCCGCGTGGGACCACGACGGCCTCCGCGAGCACCTCATCGATTCAGTGCGCGAACTCGACAGCTTTGCGGGCGAGCACGACTTCGAGGTCTGTGTCGAGAACGTCCCCGGCGAGTTCTTTCCCGCCGAGCGGTTCCCGAACCTGTTCGACGCGACCGGGGCGAGCATGACCCTCGACACCGGTCACGCGCGGATGAACGGGATGGATTCGAACGAGATGGCCGACTTCCTCGACGCGCACGGCGAGCGAGTTACCCACCTCCACCTGAACGACACCCGGCGGGCCGCCGACGAACACCTGCCCTTCGGCGCTGGCACGCTCGATTTCGAGACGATCCTCGAACCCCTCCGGGAAGACTGGACCGGCACGCTCTCCATCGAGGCGTTCACGCTCGATTGGGGCTATATCGAGACGAGCGTCGAGCGACTGGACGCGCTCCTTTGAATGGTGTGTTCTCGGCGGCGTCGCCGAGGACCGCTCTATGAATTCACGACCTGTTCGTATCTCCGCAACAGGTATATCACGACAGTCCGCGTCGGGCCGGCGACCCCGTGGCGTTCGTCGCGGGTCGACCCGAATCGGTGCGGGCGGTATCGACGAAGCGCGCTTCGACGGTCACGTTGTGCCCGGTGGCCCGCGTCAACCGACGGTCGAGGGCCGCGGCGAACCGTGGATGGGTGGTGCCCGCCGGCCGGTCGAGCGTCACGGAGACGTCGATGGGACCGCCGGCGACGAGACCCACCTCGTCGAAGGCGATGGTCGTCTCGCTCGGCCCGGTCGACGTGTCCCGCAGTTCGAGCGCCGCGTAGGCCTCTTGATCCATCATTCCGTCGACCTCGGTCTCGACCTGCCGTTCGAACTGTGCGGACTGGTAGGTGAGGTAGGTGACGCCAGCGAGAAAGGCCGAGAGCACGACGAGCGCGAGCACGAGCACGCGGACGCGCTGGCGGAGTCGCTCGCGCACCGTATCGAGTTCGACGCCCGCCTGCGGTCGGTAGCCGATGGCCCAGAGCACGACCAGCGCGGCGAGGTTGATCGAGAGCACGTTTACGAGGACCAGCACCCCCGAACCGAGGCTCACGAGCGGCCGGCCCCACGCGATGCCGAGTCCCACGGTCGCGGCGGGTGGAATGAGCGCGACCGCGATCATCACGCCGACGAGCGCCGCGCCGGCCCCGGTTGCGAGGCTGATGGCTCCGGCGACGCCCGCGCCGAGCGCGACAGCTAACGACAGAAAGTCGGGTGCGAGACGGCTCTGGACCTCCGGGATCGTCGTGATGTCGGTCCCCGGTGGGACCAGCCCGACGAACCGCACGGCCGCCGCGAAGACCGCCGCGCTCGCGACGGCAAGCCCGAGACCGAGCACCTGCAGAGCGACGCCGCGGGCGGTCAACCCGCGGTCGTCGACGACCGTTCCCGTGGCGGCGGCCATCGCCGGTCCGATGAGCGGGGCGATGACCATCGACCCCACGACGACGGCCGCCGAGTTCTGGAGCAGGCCGACGACGGCGACGGCCGAACTCACCACCGTCATCGCCACGTACGACCAGCGCTCGGAGCGTTCGGGCGCGAGGTCCGCGGCCGCCGTCCGGAGTTCGTCGCGCGCGATGCGTCCTCGACGTGCCTCCCGGTCGTCACGACCCTCGACGGCGAGACGCTCGGAGACGACGGTCTTGGCGTCGAGCACGACCGTCCAGGCGTCCTCGCCGACGCCGCACTCGCGGAGGCGGTCGAGCAGCGGTTCGACGTCGTCCTGGGCGAGCGGGAACGCCACCACCGCCGCGTAGCGGTCGCTGTCGCCGGCGTCGTCGGTGACGACGTAGTCGACGTCCTCCGCGTCGAGAACCTCGAGGATCGCGCTTCGTTCGTCGGTCGGGACGGACAGCTCGACGAATCGCATACGCCCTCCTCAGTGCAGGGATTCATAAACGCTCGCCATCAGGGGGTGAGGCCGGCGCTACTCGCTGAGGCTTCGCCCGGCAGCCAGCGACCGCTCGGCCACGCCGGCCAGCGAGAGCCACGTGTTCTGGCCCGCCCGGAGCGCCACGAGGTCGGATGCCTCGATGTCGATTCGTACTGTCTTTCCATCGCGTGACAGCGCTGCCGCGGTGCGCTCGCCCTCGATGTCGCCGATTTCGGGTTCGAGGCTCCGCTCGACCGTCGCAGCGGCGCTCGCGGTGTCGTACTCTAGTGAAAACGAACTCTCGTGGCGCACTACTCGACGGGTATCTCTTTGACGTCGCGGCTGCGCTCCTTCAGCAGCACCCGATGACCGCAGTACGGACAGCGCACCCCACCATAATCGTCGAGTTCGACGTCGCGCTTACACCGCGAGCACTTGTAGCTCATTCGTCCTCGCTGCCCTCGTCGGCGAGCGCCGCTCGGATCGAGCGCTCGACGGTGCGCCCGCCGGGCGTCGCGGGGCGATAGGCCCCGCCGGCGAAGGCGTACCCACAGTTGCCACACTCCCAGATGCCCGTGTCGGTCCGCTCGACGCGGCTCTCCTCGCACTCGGGACAAGCGTGGTCGTCTTCCATGTCGGCTTCGATCTCGGCGACCCGTCGCCGTGCGACGCGACCGTAGCGCGCGCCGAAGCGACCGGCGCTCCCGACTTTCTCAGTACCCATAGTGAGCCACGCTACGACGGTGAGTGAGTAAAACCCTTCGTGTTGGACTCAGTCCCGAACCCCCTCCTCGGCGAGCGCACGGTTCAGGTCCTCGCGGACCCGCTCGCCCTGCGCACGGTCGGCGGCGGTCGTCACGACCCGCACCTCCTGGACGCTCGACCCGTCACGCACCAGCAGTCTGACGTTCCCTCTCCCGTCGGCGCGGGTCGCCTTCGCCCGGACCCCAGTTCTAGAACCGCGCCCCCCGGACTCGATGGGCCCCGGAATCACCTTCTTGACGTGGGGATGGTCGGTCGCGATCGCCACCACCGTCTTGCCCGTGCGCCCGCCCACGAGCGTCGAGTGACTCCCACCGAGCTTTTTCCGTGGTGGGATCTCGACCACCTTCAGTGGTGATTCCTCACTCCGGGAGAGCACCGTCTCGACGGCGTCCTCACCCGGATTTGCGATCCGCCGGAGGTCGTAGTGGAGCTGTGCGCGCAGCGTCCTGAGAACCTCGCGCTCGCCGGTCGCGTACACCTCCTCGGGTCGTTTGCGGTGTACCTCGTCGGCGACTCGTCCAGCGAAGTTCCGGCGCTCGCGCTTCTCGTTCTCGCCCTCTTCGGGTATGGTGGTCACCGTCCACGTCCCGACGCGCTCACCCTCAAACAGTCCTGTCACGCTCGCGCGCTCGCGGCCCAGTTCACAGACGACGGTATCGACGTTCGGGTTGTGACAGACCAGACAGAAGTCGCCGGCCCGGTCGAGCCGCGACCCACACCGCCGACACTCCATGTCACGATTCGCGCACGCCGGCGGATAAGCCGGTCGCTTCAGCCCAGTTCGACCGGGTCGCTCTTCAGGTACTCCCGAAGGAGCACGGTCGCGTACGACCCTTTCGGCAGCCGGAAGTCGAGGGTGAGCGGGTCGTCCTCGATGGACAGTTCGGTCGTGAGCAGTATCGCCCGCCGGGTGCCAGTCGAGTGGAATTCACCAGGGAGATCGAACATCGAAGGATCGATACCCTCCTCGTCGAGGATCGCCCGCTCGATGTCGCCCGGCTGGCCGTCGGCGAGTGCTGTTTCGGTGCCCACGAGCGGCGCGGTGACGAACGCCCGTCCCCGTTCTGCGTGACGATTCACCGTCGCCACCTGGTTCTCACTCACTCGCTGGCTCCTGTCGGGGTCCGGGAGGGCGAGTCCGTTGGGAGCCTCGCTGTCGGCGAAACAGACCACGTCGCCGGCGATCGCCCGGTGAAACGGAAGACCGTTATCGAGACGTGCGGAGAGGATTCGGTTGAACACGTAGGATTGGGCGGCGTTGACGAACAGTCGCTGGAGGTTCGACGGGACGGTTTCGAGCGCCGCACGGAAGTCACTCGAACTCTCGCCACCGTTCTCGACCAGTCGGTGGAGCATCGAGCGCTCGAAGCCCAACTGCTTGGGATAGCCATCGAGCGCCGCCGCCCAGTCCGCCGTGCCTGCCGCCGCGGCCTCGCGATCGACGAACGCGCGTGCCTCGCGGGTCGCGTCGGGTTCGCTCTCGTGTGGGCGGCCGACATAAGCCAATACGGCATCGCGCCAGTCGCCACGGACGACGGCGAGCCCGACCTCGTGGGTCACCGGTCGATAGGAACCGAAGCGCTGCTGGCCGAAGTAGTTCGGCACGCCCACGATATCGCCATCGCCGCTCGCGTCCCCACCGTTGCCGCCGAACGACCGGAGAGCGGCGGTTATCCCCTCTACTGGCTCGGTGTCGGCATCACGGACGACGATCCCGAAGGCGTTGCCCGCGAGGTCGCCGAACCGTAGCCCGCGACCGGCGCGCCCGACCGGGTCGATGGTCGCTCCCCGCAGCTCGACGTTATCGAGGGCGTCGCTTTCGGCGCGCACGGAGAACAGTTGGGTGCTGACGGCGCGCTTGTCCTTCGTGCCTGCCCAGTCGATGCGCTCGCGGCTCATCTCCAACCGACCGGAGAGCGTGCTCACGAAGTCGTTCGTGTCCCAGTTTTCGAGCGTTGCCCGAAAGACGAGGTGGGGGTAGGCGTCCGTGTCGACATCGAGCGGTTCGAACCCCTGTGTTTCGAGTTCGCACACCCGGAAATCCGATGGGCGGGCGCGGAGCCGTCCCCCGGTGCCGTCGCTCTCGCTAATATACCAGTCGATGCCGACCGCCCGTTCGCTGGGTTGCGCTTCGCGCATCACCGATCCTCGTCTATCGTCTGCCCGCTTTCGGGACTGCTACTCACAGTGCCGCCGCGACGTCGTCCAATACGTCCGTGTCGACGAACGCGACCACGTGGTCGCCGACCTGCACGACCGTGCCGCCGCGGGGCGTCTTGAGTGAGCCGTCACGGACGACCGCACCGATGACGAACCCATCCGGGAGGTCGTGTGCCACGTCGGCGATGGACTCGCCAGCGAGCACGCTGTCGCTCTGTACTGTGATTTCGAGCACTTCGGCGCTGTCGCGTTCGAGCGTCGCGGCCTCGTCGGCGTAGTCCTGCGTCGCGCGCGTCGTCTCGCTGGCGACGACCGCCCGCGGTTCGATGGTTACATCGACGCCCGCGGCCTCGAACAGGTCGACGTACTCCGATTCGTTCACGATGGCGGCCGTGTGGGCGACGCCGAGGTTTTTGGCCAACAGCGCCAGCACGTAGTTCGTCTCGTCGTCAAGCGTCCCGACGAGCAGGTCGGCCTCGTCGATGTCCGCCTCGGTGAGGAAGCCGGCGGTCGTCACGTCGCCCTCGACGACCGTCGTTCCCGGGAGCCTCTCGGCAAGCGCCTCGGCGCGGTCGGGGTCGTGTTCGATCAATCGGGGAGCGTACCCGCGCTCTTCGAGGATTTCCGCGATGTGGGTGCCAACCGCACCGCCACCGACGATTACGACGTCGTCCTCGGGGTCGAGCGTCGCCTCGGGCGCGAGCCGTCGCGCGAACCGCCTGATGCTGGAGGGACTGCCGATGACGACCACCCGGTCTTCCGGTTCGAAGACCGTCTCGCCGCTCGGGATGAGTACGTTGCCGTCGCGGATGACGCCGGCGAACGTCAGCGACGGGAACTCGTCGGCCTCGGCGACGCTCTTGCCGACGAGTTCGCTCTCCTCGCCGAGTTCGAACTCCGCCATCTCGACCCCGCCGTCGGCGAACGTGCTGACCGCGAGCGCGCCGGGCAGCGCCACCGTTCGAACGAGCGCCGCGGCGGTCAGCCGGTCGACCGAAAGCATGCGCTCGATGCCGAGCGCGGCGTCGTAGGTCTGCCACGTCTCGTAGAGGTCGGCCGACTTCGCTCGCGCGATGGTGTAGGCGTCGGCGATGTTCCTGACCGCGCCACAGACCATGACGTTGACCGCGTCGTCGTCGGTGCTGGCGATGACGACCTCGGCCTCGCGGATGCCCGCCGCCTCCAAGATCTCGAGCGAGCGCCCGTCGCCCTCGATGGCTGTCACCCCCAGTGTGGATTCGAGTTCGGCGACGCGCTCGCCGTCCGTGTCGACGACCGCGATCTCGTGGCTCCCGGCGAGGTCCGCGGCGATGTACGTACCGACGTCGCCCGCCCCGACGATGACTACCCGCATCGGCGAATCCTCCTCATGGCCGCGTTCCGACGGGTATCAGTAAGTGCGTTGTGGTCGCCCGAGAATCTAATTTCTCGGTAGAGACCTTTGGACAGAAGTCCGAATTGGA
Source organism: Halococcus sediminicola (assembly GCF_000755245.1). Classification (NCBI taxonomy): domain Archaea; kingdom Methanobacteriati; phylum Methanobacteriota; class Halobacteria; order Halobacteriales; family Halococcaceae; genus Halococcus; species Halococcus sediminicola. The sequence goes on from NZ_BBMP01000022.1 coordinate 864,987, forward strand.
GGCGGTGGCGCGCGGTGAATCCGGCCTCCGGCCGGAGAGCGCGCGGGGTCTGCACGAACGAAGTCGTTCGAGAGAGAAGCTCTCCTGTGATGCCGAAACGGCTTCGTCGTCTCGTAGCACAGAAAAAGTGTGTTCTAGTACAGCGACAGATCGCCGGTGATGCGGTCGATGCTCTCGTCGGAGCCGGGCCCGACCGCCAGCGCCGTCACCGTGCCGGGGTCGAGTTGCGTGTGACCGGCATCGCGGATGATGGCGTGGGGGAGACCCTCGCGCTCGGCGCGATCGGCGAGTTCGAACAGTGTTCGCTCGCTGTCGCCCTTGAGAACGACCTTCTTCTGACCCGACCCCTTCCACTCGGTCCGTGCGCGCGAACCGGTGTCCTCGTAGGCCGACAACGAGGCGTGGGCGACCTGTGCGGCGAGTTTGCCCTTTCCCATCCCGATGTCGGTGCGCGCGACGATGGCCTGTTTCATGGCCGAAGACAGGCTGGTGTGGATATATGGCTGGCTACTCGGGGTTCACACTAGAGGTTTCGTCTGACAGCACTCGACGGCTAGACGGTTGTGGTTCGACTCACTCGTCTTCCAGTCCGAACTCCTCGGCAAGCTCCTCGATCATCCGCTCCTGCGAGATGTTACCCTTTACGTCCGTTTCCGCCGCGAGCGATTGGAGTTCGCGGTAGGACAGCTCCTCCAACTCCTCGCGCGTCTCCGGCCTGTCGGTGTCCGTCTCGGATTCGCCGTCGGTCGAGTGCTCGTTCGCTTCGGCGCTCTCGTCCGTGTCCTCCTCGGTGTCGGTGTCGTCGGTGTCGCCCGTGGACTCGCCTTCATTACTACTAGATTCGTCCGCCGAGTCGTTCTCGCCGGTGCCAAGCGTCGCATCGACCCTCCGGCCGAGTATCGCGCCGACCTCGCCGCCGGCGGCCGCGCCGAACCCGCCGAGTATCGCTTCGAGCGGGAGTTGCTTGAGTAGCTCCCACAACTCCACCTGCTGGAGCACGTTTTCGATGTCGATGTCTTCGAGTAGCTGTTCCGTGTCGATGTTGTCGGCGAGAGAACTATCACTCATGCTGTGGTTGGGGTTTCGTGGGTCGTCGTGCTGTCTCCGTTCGTCGCTGTCGGCTCCGTTCCGGTCATCTCAGGCCGTCTCCTCGGTGTCGGAATCGTTCGAAAGGACTCCGGAAATCGTCTTCCCGAGCCGTCGACCGGCCATCTCTCCGATTCGCTGGCCGACCGACCGCGTCGACGATTCGTCGCTTTCGTCCTCGTCTCCGGAGAGCTCGTCGAAGGCGTCCGTCGTCGCCTGCGTGAGGCGGTCCGAGTCCGGCACCGCATCCGAGACACGGCTCCCGATACCGGACGACTCGTCCTGGTCGTTCTCCCCATCCTGTTCGTCGGTCGATTCGCCTTCTCGGTCCTCGTCGTCCCGTTCCTCGTCGCTTTCGCCGTCTTCACCGAGCAATCCCAGAATTCCGTCCAGGACGCTGTTCACCGCGCCGAAAAGCACGCTGGATGGCGACGGGAACGATGGCAACGACGGAAGCGACGGAAGCGATGGCAGTGACGGCAGCGATGGGAGTCGTTCCTTGATGCGCTGCCATCGCTCCGCGGTCGATTCCGGCAGTGAGGGGAGGAGACCGTCCGACTCCTCGTTGCCGAGGCCTCCACGGAGCCAGCGGACCGGAGCCGTCAGCACCCCCCAGAGACGACTCGCGGCGCTTTTCACCCAGCCGACCGGGGTCGAGAGCACGTTTGCGATCCGGGTTCCGATGCGGCGTGCCCACTTGAACGGCTTTTTGAGCTGGTTCCAGAGCCACTTGAGCGGCGAGGTGATGTAGCTCAGCAGGTTCAAGACGGTGTTGAGCAGGCGGTTGAGCAGCGACGACAGCGGACTCAACAGGTTCGCAACCGCCGACAACAGGTTCCCGAGGAGCTTTCCCGGTCCGGTGATCGCTCGCACGTCGAGGACGACCTCGTGAAGGTCGACTTCGAGCCCGAGGAGGTCCAAAAACAGCCCTTCGAGGTCGAGGTACAGCACCGTCGCGCCGCGTGACGTGCCGTGGCTCGCGGATTCATCCTCGTCGACCTCGCCCTCGGCCTCCTTCGGTCCCCGGCGACCGTCCTCCTCTTCGTCTTCCTCCGTGACATCGAGGGTGAGCGTGGTCTCCTCGTCACCACCATCGATTTCGAGCGCTCGATCGCTCTTTTCGTTGTCGGCCTCGACTGTGACCGTGTACTGCCCCTCAACCAACTCGAAAGCGGCCTGCCCGCCGGCGTCGGTTTCGGCCTCCGACGGACGGGTCCGAAACCCTTCGATGAGACCCATGTCCTCGCTTTCTACCGTGATGGACGCCCCCGAAACGGGGTCGCCGTCCTCGTCCTGAACGGTGACCGTCAGCTCGTAGCTCTCCTCGTCCGGGACTATCGTGAGTGTGGTCTCCTCGTCGCTCTCGACGCTGAGTTGGTCCTCGGCGCTCCCGTCGTCGGTATCGACGGCAACGATATAGTCGCCGTCGTCGACGAGGAACTTCGCCTCGCCGTTGGCTCCGGTCGCCTGCTGTTCGTCGGCTTCCGTGTCCTCGTCCTTGCCTTCGACCGAAACGGTGGCACCCTGAACGCCCTCCCCGCTCTCGTCCTCGACGATAACCGTTAGCTCACGTGTCTCTTCGGGTTCGCCCGTTTCCGATCCCGCCGACTCGTCGCCGCTCTCGGTCTCGTCGTTTTCGTTCCCGTTGCTTTCGTCGGACGACTCCCCGCTTCCGTCGGACTCGCCGTCCTGTTCTGTCCCTTCGGACTCCTCATCTTCTCTCTCTCCGTCGTCGCTTTCACCGCCGTCGGCGAGTATCCTGTTCGTGCGTGGCCTTCCCCCGTCGAAAAGCGTCCTATCGTCTCCACTACCGGGACTCATGAGTAGTATCTTGCTCAGCCCTCGCTTAAATAGCTGAACCTTGCTAACTCAGCCACCCACCTTACAGAGAACGACGATCGGACTGACTGTGGTCGACGACGGACGAAAAACGGACGATGAACGCCGGCGATACTACGCGCTTCGCTCTTCGAGTTCGCCACTGATCTCTTCGGCCGCCGACTGGAGCTCCTCGTCGGACATCTCGGTTGGGTCCGGTGAGTTCCCGCTCGATTCCTCGTTCTCGTCGTCGGATTCTTCCTCGGCCGATTCCTCGCCGTCCGCACCGCTGGATTCTTCTTTCATCCGTCGGATCTGTTCGTCGAGTTGCCGGCCGAGCGCCTCGCCGAGCAACCGGCCGACCTGCTCGCCGAGTTCGCGCCCGACGGATTCGAAATCCGCGTCGCCGTCGCCGCCGAGACCGTCGAGCAACCCCTCGCCGAGTCCGCTCCGGAGGCTCTCGACGAACGCCGACGACCCGCTCTCGTCCGACCCTTCGCTCGCCCCATCTCCGTTCTCGGCCGACGCCGATTCTGCGTCACTCATGGGAGCACGGTTGCGGTCGCGGTACTTATAGGTGCGGCCGGCAAGCGCACCGGGTCATCGACGGGTCACCGGCCGCCGTCGCCACTTTCCACTCGGTTCTCGCCGTTCGCCTCGCCCTCGTCGAGTGCGCGCTGGCGCTGGACGCGGTCCCACTCCTCGAAGATGCCGTACTCGGTCATCGTCGCCATGCCGGCCAGCGCCGCCCGGAGTTTCAGTCCCACCAGTGGAATGTCGGCGACTGAGATGATCGCGTCGGCCTCGATGACCGCCCCGTCCCGCAGGATGACGTCGATGAGATCGACGATGACGTCGTCATCCGCCCGTCTGGGTTCCATCCTCACCCCCGATTTCCGGGACGAACGAGTACGGCGGCCACGGACCCGTAAACCGTATTTCGGTCCCCGCTTCGGCGGCCACCTCGTCGAGCATCTCGCCCATCGCCTCCTCGCGGTCGTCGGGCGCGAGCACGGTGAATCTGGCCTGTGTCGCCATGCCGTCGTCCTCGTTCGATTCGTCGTCGAGCGTCGTGCGCTCGCCGAGTTCGTTCACCTCGCGGGCGAACTCGGCCAGTCGGTCGCCGAGTGCCGTTGCACGCTCGTTGCGGCGCTCGCGGCGCAGTTCGCGGAGTCGCTGGTCGTACTGCTTTTCGAGCATGAACGCCGTTCCCGACCCCGCCGCCTCGATCTCCTCGTCGAGTTCGGCGAGCCGGCCGTCGCTGGCTGTGAGGTCCTCCTCCAGGGCGTCCTCGTCGCGCCGGAGTTCGACGCGATACTCCCAGTGACCCGAGAGGCTATCGAGGTACTCCGAAAGCGTCTCGTGCTCGTCGTCGACCCACTCGTGCACGCGGTCGTCGCTACCGGTGAGAACGGTGTCGAACTGGAAGGGAATCGGCGTGTCGAACGCCTCGCCCGCCGCGTCGACGACGCCCTGATGCTGGAGCACCCACCTCCTGAGTTCGTCCATGTCGGCGGTGTCGTACAGCGATTCGCAGTCGTGGACGACGATACCGATCTCCCCGACCGCGAGCAGCCTGACGGGTTCGTCGTCGACACCCGTCTCCTCGAAGCTCGATTCCTCGTCGAGGGACACGGCACAGTAGAGATAGCGCCCCTCGTCGAAGTCGGTCTCGGACATTACTCGATGACACCTCCCTGGCCTTGCCGGGGTTCGTCGGCGCGCTCGACGAGATCTCGGACCAATCCATCGAGTTCACCCCGGAGGTCGTCGACCGAACTCTCGATGCCTTCGTCCCGTTTGATGCCCTCGATCTCCTCTTCGAGCGCGGCGAGCTGCGAGCCGAGGCGTTCGATCTCCGCGTCGGTGAGTTCGCCCGACTCCATCCGCCGGATGGCCTCGCGCTCCATCGCGTCCACCAGCAGTTCGACGACGGTGACGACGAGCGTCATCAGCCCGTCGCGCGCCTCGTCGCCGTCGACGTCAATCGTCGTCATCGTCCTCCGACTCCGCGTCGGCGTCCTCGCTATCCTGTTCGTCCTCGTCCGAATCGTCGGCGGTTCCGGTGTGTCCCGCACGCGCGCCGGCGTTCGGTCGCGCGCCGATTTCGGGGGCTGACTGGCGGTCGGTGTCCGACTGTTCGCCGTCGTCGAGTTCCTCCTCGCTCTCTTCGTTCCCCCCTTCGACGGTGACCGTGTCGTCGTCTTCGAGTTCGCTCCGGTCCGAGGCCTGCTCGACGCGGCGCATGTCGGTCCCCTCGGGGAATTCGAGTCCATATTCGGCGGCCGTCTCGAAGGAGGCGATTGCCGCCCGAAGTTGCACGCCGAGGAGTTCGGTATCGCCGATCGAGACCACGATGTCGGCGTTGATGACGACCCCTTTGTCGAGCAGCATCTCGACGACGTCCGCGAGACTGTCGGACTGTCTGGTCGGGCCACCGCTACTCATCGCTCTCACCTCCATTCTCGTCCTTTCGCTCGTCGAAGCGCCGTCCGTAGATGCGGAAATGGCCCGGCGCGCTCGAATGTTGCGTGCTCTGAGGTACCGTCGAGAAGTTCGCCGACGACCAGCCACCCGAGTTCCAGCCCGACACCATCGTCGAGTAGGCCGTCGGGCTTCGCGAGGAGGGCTGGCCGGTCCCGCCGCCGGTCTTCTCCTCGACTTTCTCCTGTGCCGTATCGCGCGCTTCCTTCAGTTGGTCGCGGGCGTCGAGGGCGCTCTCGCGGAACTCCTCGACCGCATCGCTGAGCTGGGACTGGATGGCGGCCTGTTTGGCCTCCCCCTGTTCGAGGAGCGTCTCGCCGATTGAGTCGTCGCTCTCCGAGTCGTCATCCGACGACCCGAACAGATCGGATTCGTTGCCGTCGGTGTCCTCCTCGTCGGTCACGTCGTCGGTGGCGTTTTCGAGTTCGTCCTTGTTCTGCATGAACGCCCGCACGTCGACGGCGTCCCAGAGTTCGCTGAACTCGACGAGCGACGCCAGCCGCGTGAGGTCTACCGCCCGCTCCGGGTCGGCGTTCGCGATCGCCTCGGGGACGTCCTCGCCCTCGATGGCGCTCGGCAGTTCGCTCAGATCGACCGCATCGGGCAGTTCCGACACCTCGATGGTCCCGAGCAACTCCTCGGTCTCCTCGATGACGTCGACGAGGTCGTCGACGTCCTCTTTGACCTCCTCGTAGCTCTCCTCGCCACTCAACACGCCGAGCAGCGATTCGATGTCGGCTTCGGCGCGACCGAGCAACCCCGCCAGATCGGCGTCGCCCGTCTCCTCGCTTCCCCCGTCCTCGCCACCGCTTTCCGCTTCGGTCTCGGATTCACCACTCGAACCTTCGAGCGCCGAATCGAGCTTTTCGGCGGCCTCGGCCATCCGTTCGCTATCGTCGTCGCTCATCGCCGCTCCCCGCGCAGGCGCACGTCCAGAACCCCGTTGTTGAACGATGCGTCCTCGACCGCGAGACCCTCGTGAGGCAGCGACACGCGCTCGATGACGCCCTCGTCGTCGGCGACCACGAGTCTCTCGCCGTCGACGCCCGCCGAGAGTTCGCGCGGGTCGACGTCGGGCAGGTCGACGGTGACGGTACAGCCCGCCTCGGTGGGATTGACCGTCGTTGCGTGGTCGGTGTCGGCCGCCGGCGAGCGCTCGTCGGTGGTCGTGGTCTCGGCCTGCGGGCCGATGCCGACGCTGAGACCGTAATCGAAGCGCGTGTCGCCGCTTTGTGCGCTCGCGCTCTTCGACCGGCGTGACTGATCGCGCTCGTCCATCTCGGCGAGGGTCTCGAACAGTCCCGTGAGCACCGTGCGAACGAATCCGCTGTCCTTTTGATCGTCTGTCATTGTCCTTTGACCTCCACTCTGTTGTCGAGCGTCTCGCGCGCCTCGCGTGCCACGTCGAGTTGGGTCTCCAACTCCTCCCGGCGGCGCTCGTATTCCTCGGCCGAGCGGTCGCCGATCTCGTACAGTAGTCGATTCTCCTTGATCTCGTCGCGGATCCCCTCGACGTCGTACAGCTCCTCGATGGCCATCGAGTGGATGACGTTGCCGATGGTGATGATCGGCCGCAGCAGGATGTCGTCGACGAGGAACATTACTGTTGGGTCCCGATCTCGATGTCCACGAAGTTGTAGGGCGGCCACGGCCCGGTGTACTGGACCGTGAGGACATCGCCGTAGTCGTCGGTGATGGCGTCGATCGCCTCGTCGAATCTCGTTCTCTCGTCGCGGTCGACGAGATACGAGTGGTTCATCACGAGTCGGTCGCTGAACAGGTCGTTTTCCTCCTCGCCGACGCTCGCCGCCGCGAGGTGCTCGCTCGCCGCCGCCCGGATCTCCGCTGCGTCCACCGTGGCGTCCTCGTCGGCGACGAGTTTGACGCCGAACTCGGCGAGATCGTCGACCTCGCGCAGCGACTTCGTGAACGCGCGCCGCCCACCCCGAAGAACGTTCTTCAGGGTGCGGGCGTTCTTGAACACCGAGCCGAATTGCATCGGGACGACCGTGCGCCCCCCGCCGTCGAGCAACACCGTTTGCAACACGTCGTCGTGTGCGCGGGCGTTCTCGTCCGAGAGGTCCGGGTCCATCGTGTCGATGTCGCTGACGACCGCCGCGAGCGGCCCGTGGCTCACGGTGTAGACCCGTTCGGCCCCGGCGACGCCATCGACGTCGAGTTCGAACTCGTCGTTCTCGACGACACCGTAGGCGTAGAGGTTCTCGCTCATGATGAGAGTGTGTGCGTACCGCGCACCATGCGCCCGGTTCGACGGTCGCGCTAATAGGCGTGTCGCCGGCACGTGCAAGACCACCGATGCCTGCCTCTGCTGGCCCAAAGGATATTATAGTGGCCGGGGTTTGAGAAATCACGATGAGTGCACGACCATCGAGCGACAGTCTGGCGGAAGTGCTCGACCGTATCCTCGACAAGGGAATCGTCATCGACATCTGGGCGCGGGTGTCGGTCGTCGGTATCGAGATCCTCACCGTGGAGGCCCGCATCGTCGTCGCCTCGGTCGATACGTTCCTCCACTACGGCAAGGAGATATCGAAGTTGGAGATGGCGTCCGAATCGGGCGACCTCCAGGAACTGAAGGACCTCGATCTGGGCACCTCGCCGATGACCCAGCCCGAACCCGACGAGCCGGAAGTCCGCATCGAAGAGGAACAAGAGGCCGAGCAGTAAGACGCCGCGGCGGGGCACCGGGCGGCAATTTATATATCGAACCCGAAACAAGTAGTACACGATGGACCTCGACCCGAGCGAGCACACGATAGACGAACTGCGCGACGAACTCGACGGAATGGACGACCCCGAGGCGCTCGAAGCGCTGCGCGAGGCCGAAGCCGACGGCGAGAACAGGGAAGGAGCGAAGGAGGCCATCGACGAGCGTCTCGAAAGCGTCTCGGACGACGGAGACGAGGGCGATGGAAACGAAAGCAGCGAGAGCGGAGACGGCGAGAGTAGCGAGACCGAGGGCCGCGAGGACGCGCCCGAAAGCGACGGCACGGGCGTCGGCATCATCGAGATCCGCAATCACGTCCGCAACGCCGCCAGCGACCTCATCGGCCGCCCGCTCGACGGCATCGTCGAGATCGAGCGCGACGATGAAGGCTGGCGCGCGCTCACCGAGATCGTCGAGCGCAGTTCGGTGCCCGACACCCAGGACATCATCGGGCGCTACGCGCTCGATATCGACGACGACGGCCGGATAACGGGCTATCGCCGGCTCGACCGCTACCGCCGCGGCGACACCAGACGCGACGAGGAGCCACAGGTTCCGCGCTGACGGCCTTTTTCCGCTTCCATTCGCAAAATTCTACCCGGAGAGCGACCCGTAGCGGTCGTTCGACATCTGGGAGCCCGAGTTCGACGTGGATGCTCAGTCCTCGGTGGCAGCGTCATCGCCGTTCTCGACGTCGCGTACGGACTGCGGGTTGGTTCCGACGTCCTCGCCGAGTGATACTGATTGTGTGAGTGGCTCGCCCCGGACGAGTTCCGGAATCGGAATGCGGAGCGCTTCGAGCATCACGACGAACACGATTGGCAGGAGGAAGAATCCATACCAGCCAAAGAGGGTCGGACCGAGGATGTAGGCGAACATGAGTACCAGCATGTCGAGCTGTCTTCCAGTGATATACGGCTGGATGAACGTCTGGGGCAGGATGTCGAGAAGGAGGAAATACACCGCCAACGCCCCGCCGACGAACGGGAGACCGCTCCCCGCCTGCATCGCCTGAAAGCCGAGATACGCGACGACCGGGAGGTAGACGACCTTGCCAACGACGAGCGGGATGAGACTGGCGACACCAGTGAGAACGGCCAGCACGAGCGCCATCGGAACCGCCAGTCCCTGGGGCGCAAGGAGATTCGTCGCCCAGTAGGCGAGCGCCGCGATGGCGGACATGACGGCGACGAACAGGAGATTGCCGAAAAATACCGATTCGAGGTCGGTATCGACCGCCGCGACGTAGGCGTGCGCGGTGGTGTCCCGGCCGCCGACCAGTTCCCGGAACCCCTCGGCGATGGCGTCGTCGCTTCGCAACAGGAAATACGAGAGCGTAATCGAGAGCGCCACCATGACGAGCGTCCCGAAGACGGCTCCGAGTATCTGTCCACCCACACTGAGAGCGGTCTGTAGCGTTTGCTGGGGCTGGTCGACGAACTGGCCCGGATTCTGGATGAGGGTCGTCAGCGTGTTGCGCTGTGCGGCCGGAAGCGAACTGAGGTCGAGGGGGCCGAACGCGACCGCGGAGCCGCCGCCGACTGCCTGTTGAACCTGCTGGAAGAGGTGAAAGCCAACGTAGCCCACGAGTAGGAGAATCGGAACGACGACCACCAGCACGGTGATGCCCGCCACGAGTCCATCACGGTCGACGTGATGGGCCAGTCGCCGGTAGATGGGACGGGTGGCGTAGTAGCCGAAGATCCCGAGAACCAGTATCTCGACGAACGAGTAGGCGAGAAACGCTGCGGCGAGAGCGAGCACCAACACGAACGCCCACCAGCCGACGCGCGCGCGGTCGGTCGGCGGACCGAAACCTACATCAGACATATCATCGACCGGGGCGGCCGGCGGGAAACGGTTGTGCTTGTGACCGCCAGCCCCAGACGGAAAGCGTTAGGCCGCTCCCGGCATCCTCTCGCTGTATGATACTCTCCGATGGGGACATCCGCCGGCGGCTCGACGAGGGCGACCTCCTCATTGAGCCACTCGCCGACCCCGATCTCCAGATCCAGCCCGCGAGCGTCGATCTCAGGTTGGGCCGCGAATTCCTCGAATTCCAGCGGACGAACATTCCGTGTATTCACCCCGATTCCGAAAACGAGGTCGACGAGTACGTTACTGAAACCGTGGTCGATGAGGGCGGGGAGTTCATCCTCCATCCCGGTGATTTCGTGCTCGGGACGACCGTCGAACGGGTCGACGTGCCCGACGACCTCATCGCGCGTGTCGAGGGCCGCTCCTCGCTCGGACGGCTGGCGGTCGTCATCCACGCCACTGCGGGCATCGTTGATCCCGGCTATCGCGGGCAGGTCACCCTCGAACTCTCGAATCTCGGCACTGCGCCCGTCGCCCTCTCTCCAGGAATGAGGATCTCACAGGTCATCTTCACCGAACTCAAAAACGCCGCCGAAGTGTCCTACGGAACCGAGCGCGGCTCGAAGTATCAGGATCAGCGCGGACCGCAAGCCTCGAAGATCGGCAGCGACGACGAGTTCGGGGGGAGTCAGCGACCCGATAGGAAGAGCAACGACCGGCGAGCGAGCGGTGAGGACGACGAGCGATGAAGTTCGTCGAGGAGATCGTCGTCGACGAGTTCCTGCCCACCTTCCGCTCGCTGCTGGCCGAGCGCCTGCGCGAGCACGACCTCACCCAGAGCGAGGTCGCGGATATCCTCGGGATCAGCCAGTCGGCGGTCTCCAAATACGCCCACGGCGAGGTCGCGCGCAACGACAGAGTGCTCGGCGACGAGCGCGTCGCCGGTCTCGCCGAAGACCTCGCTGAGGGCCTCGCCAACGACGAACTCACGAGCGTCGGCGCGCTCGTCGAGATCGAGATCCTGATCCGTCGGCTCGAACGCGACGACCTGCTCGCCGAGTTGCACGCCGCGGCGGTGCCCGGACTCACGGAGTACGAGGGCTTCGACGTCCACGACCCCGACAGCAGCCTCCGGGCGGCCGAACGCGCCCGCTCGTCGGTTCGGCGGGGTGTCGGCACGCTCGAAACCACGAGCGGCTTTGTGGGACTTATCCCGAACGTCGGCTCGAATCTCGTCGAGTGCGTGCCCGGCCCGGCGGGAATCGACGACGTGGCGGGCGTACCCGGTCGCATCTTCGACGTGAAGGGTCGTACTACCGTGCCGGGCGACCCCGAATTCGGCGTGTCGGGCCACGTCGCGGGCGTGTTGCTCGCCGCGCGCGAAGCCGGCAGCGACGCCCGCGCCGCGCTCAACCTCCGCTACGACCCCGCGCTCGTCGAACGCCTCGAAGAAATCGGATTTCATACTGTGGAGTTCGACGGCGAACGCGACCCTGCCGACGCCATCGCCGCCGTCGACGCCGCCGGGGCGGACGCGCTCTACCACACCGGGGGATTCGGCGTCGAGGCCAACGTCTATCTGCTCGCGTCGAGCGCCGCCGACGCCGCCGCCCGCGTGCGCGACCTCGTATGACCGATTCAGGAGCGAGCGAGGCACAGGCGTTCTACGGCCGCTGGGTACGCCTCTACGACGCTATCGCCACCCTTCCCGGAGTCGGGTCGTGGCGCGAACGCGCCGTCGGCAGTCTAGACCTCTCGCCCGGGGACCGGGTGGTGGAGATGGGCTGTGGCACGGGCGCGAACCTGCCCTACCTGCGCGAGGCGGTCGGTGCGGAGGGAACGGTCGTCGGCGTCGATTTCACGCGCGGGATGCTCGATCGCGCTCGTGAGCGCGTGGCGGCCGAGGGCTGGGAGAACGTCCATCTCGTTCACGGCGACGCTACTGCACCGCCGGTCGAGCGCGTCGACGCACTCTTCGCCAGTTTCGTCGTCGGCATGCTCGAAACACCTGCAATCGTCGTCGAGGATTGGCTCGCGCTCGTCCGTTCCGGTGGACGAATCGCGCTGCTCGACGCCGCCCGCAGCACCCGTGCGAGCGCGAAACCGCTCGACGCCGCCTTCCGATTGTTCGTCGCTGCGAGCGCGCCGCCGACCACGCAGTTGCGGTACTCGAATCCGCCGTGGCGATCGCTCGACAGGCGCGTCGCTGCCGCGCGCCGCCCGCTCGAAGCCCATACGACCGAGTACGGTACCGAAGAGTTCGCGCTCGGGTTCGTCCGGCTCGCGAGCGGGCGCGTACCCTGACGACCACGGCGCGCTCACCGTACTGAGTCGGGCTCGTCGACCGGGACGAACCGAACGAACCGGGCGAGCCAGCACCAACAGAGCGCGAGGAGGCAGGCACCGACCGCATCCGCGAGTGCGTCGGCGACGCTCGCCGTCCGATACGAAAGCGGCCACTGGAGGAGTTCGACGGCGATGCCGAAGCCGATGGCCACACCCACCGCGAGCGCCAGCCGGCTGCGACCGTCTTCGATCGAGGCGTACGCGAGTGCCGCCGTCAGTGCCGCGTAGGCGACCGCGTGGGTCCACTTGTCCGCTCCGACGAGACCGAACGGGCCGAGAGTACGCGCCCCGCCGCCCGTCTCGACGACCGAGGCGACGAGCACGACGCCGGCGACCAGTACCGCGAGCGCGTAGCGCACACGACGGGCGGCGAGCGGGACGCCGGGTTCCATGTTCCCGATGTCTGCGAGCGCGCGGAAAAGCGGTGCGGTAGACGGGGCGGCGCTGCGGGTCGCCGGCGAGCGCAATCCAAAGGCGTATAACGGATCTACCCACAGAAATCAACGGATGGAGTACGGTCTCGTCGCGCTGTGGTGGCTGGCGTTCGTCGGTCTCGCGCTGTTCGGCCTGCCGGTCGCCGCGCGGCTGTTCGCCTCGCTGCCGGGTCGCGGTGCGGGCTTTTCGTTCGCCCTTTCGTTGGCGGTCGTGACGCTCGTCGCCTTCTGGGTCGGCTTCCTCGCGCTCGGCTGGGTCGCCCTCTTCGCCGGGCTGGCGGCGCTCGCGATCTGTGCGGTGCTCGCGGTCCGCTCGGGCGTCGCCATCGACCGCCGGGCGGCCGTCGAGGCCACGGTAGTGTTCACGTTCGTTTATTTGTTCGTGGTCGCGCTGCGCGCGGTCGAACCGGGCATCACGCCGGGCGGCGAGAAATTCCTCGATTTCGGGCTGGTGGCGTCGCTGTACCGGGCGGGGAGCCTCCCGCCGGAGGACTTCTGGTTCGCTGGCGAATCGATCATCTACTACTATGGAGGACACCTCACGGTCGCGCTGCTGGCACGTCTCACCGACACCGTGCCGTGGACGGCGTTCAACCTCGGGATGGCCGGTCTCTACGGCACGCTCGCCGCCGGCGCGTACGAACTCGCTGGCGCGGTCGCGGTCGGCCGACGGAAACTCCGCGCGACCCACGAGGGCCACACGCGAACGCTCGCGGGCGCGACGGCGGTCTTTTTCACTATGTTTGCGAGCAACCCCTCGACGGCGATTCGACTGCTCGTCAGACGCCTCCCGACAGTGGTGCGCGACGAGGCCGCCGATGCGTTCGCGGCCTCACACTCCCAGTTACCCGACTATCAGGTGCTCAGGCCGATTCCCGAGGGCTATCAGTACAAGGTCGCCGGCCGCATCATCCCGAAGACCTACGACCCGTTCCCCCTGTTCGGGGCCATCAGGGGGGACATCCGGCCGTATTTTCTGAGTACGCCCTTCCTGCTCTGTGCGGTCGGGCTGTGCTACGCCTACTACCGCACACCCGCCGAATCGATCCGTCGCCGCCGTGCGCTCGTCTTCGGTGCCGTTCCAGTCGTCGGCGGGTTCATGGCGCTGGTCAACACGTGGAGCCTGGCCATCGTCCTCGGGGTGGCGTGGCTCACGCTGACGTTCGCTCCCACCAGTCTGCGATCGCTCGTTCCCGCTCGGCTCGCCACCCCCATCGAGAACGCGGTGGGCCGCCCCGCGACCGACACGCCGCGAGGGGCACTCGCCCGCGTGGCCGGTGCGGCCGGTCTCGCCGGCGTCGTTGGCGTGCTCGCGGCGCTCGTCGCGCTGCCGTTCGTTCTCGGGCCGGTGCGTGCAGGGCCGAGCACACCGTTGATCGTCCTCGACGCCGCCGCGCGCAGTTCGGTCGGCTCGCTGCTACTGATTCACGGGGCCTTTCTCGCCGTCTTCGTCGCCCTCCTCCTCGGCCGTGTTCGCCGCCGCTGGTCGGCGGCCGTCGCCGTCGCCGGCGCGCTCTGGTTCGTCGCGGTCGTCGCGTTCACCCCCGCTGCGCTCGCGCCGCTCGCGCTGTTCGTGATCCCGCTCGCGCTCGGCTGGTATCTCCTCGCTACCGACCGCGCGGGCTTCGGCACCCTCCTCGTCGTCGCGGGCTTCGGACTGCTGACGCTCGCCGAACTCGTCTATCTCGCCGAAGGTGGCGAGGGGCGGTTCAACACGGTGGTGAAGACCTACATGCCGACGTGGATCCTGTGGGCGAGCGCTGCGGGCGTGTTCCTCCCGGCGCTCGTTCGCGGCCGGAGTCCGTGGACGTGGACGCGCCGCCAGCAGGTCGGGAGCGTGCTCGCCGCGCTCCTCGTGCTCTCGACGGCCGCCTTCGGCGGCGTCGCCGTCCAACGCCACTTCGCCCACCCCGGCGTCGAGGAACCGACGCTTGATGGACTGGCAGCCGCCGAGGAGAACGTTCCGGGGCAGGTCGCGGGCATCCGCTGGCTCGACGCCCGTCCGGGCCGGCCGACCATCGTCTCCGCACCCGGTCGGTACGTCTATCGGTGGAGCGCGAGTCCGGCCGCCAGCCTCACCGGCGTTCCGACGGTGGCTGGCGTCTCCCACGAAGCGCAGTATCGCGGTCAGGGGACGTATCTCGACCGGGTGTACGCCGTGAACACCATCTATCTCGGCGGGGCCGAGCGCCGTGCCGCGCTGCTCGAAACGTACGGCGTCGAGTACGTCTACGTGGGACCGACCGAGCGCCTCCGGTACGGTGATTTCGCGCCGTTTTCCGAACTTCGAGGGGTACGGGTCGCGTTCCGGGAGGACAACGTGACGATATACGAAATCGACCGAGAACGATTGGGTGCCGTGGAAAACGAAACGGGATGACCTCAGATCGCGTCGGTCTGCGTCCACGGCAGCTGTCGCGCGCCGACCCAGCGGACCAGTAGCGACGAGAGGTATCCCAACAGTCCGATGGATATCATGCCGACGATGATGGTCGCGTAGTCGCCCGCGATGTACGACGACCACGTGAGATAGCCGAGTCCCGACCCGGCGATCATCTCCGCGGCGACGAGGTTGACCCACGCCAGTCCCATCCCGTTGATCATCCCCGCGTGAATCGACGGGAGCGCACCCGGATAGACGACGTGTCGAAACGTCTGGAGCCGGGAGGTCCCGAGGCTCTCGGCCGCCCGCGGGTACTCCTCGTCGATGTCTCGAACGCCCTGGACTGCGTTGAGCAGGATGGGGAAGAAGGCCCCGAGGAAGGTGATGAAGAGGATGCCCGTATCGACCGGATAGTCGACGAGACCGACCGAGAGGATCGGGAAGACGAGCGCGACGACCGGGATCCACGCGACCGGCGGAACAGGTCTGAGGGTTTCGAGTGCCGGGAACGTGAAGTCAGCGAACACGCGATTCGAGCCGATGAGCAGCCCCACCGGAACGGCGAGCACGGCCGCGACGGCGAACGAGACGTAGATGCGGGCGGTGCTCACGAGCGCCGCCGTCCAAAAGGAGGACTCCGCGAGCGCCTCGGCGAACGTCGCGCCGACGTCGAGCGGCGACGGCAGGTTCGGGATCAACCCGAGGACCGTCGTCGCGAGCGCCCAGAGCAAGAAGACGACCACGACCGAGACGAATCGTCGTCCCCACTGGGCCGGGTCGAACCCCGAGACGCGCTCTGCGACCGCCATCACTGGGCCTCTGCCTGTTCGAGCGCGCGCTCGGCCTCGGCGTGGATGAGGTCGAGCGCACGACGTTTCACGCGCGTGAACTCGTCGGTGGTGACCATGTCGAGCGTGCGCGGGCGCTCCAGATCGACGTCGAGCACTTCCTTGACCTGGCCGGGGCGAGCGCTCATCACGACGACCCTGTCGGCGAGGAAGATGGCCTCCTCGACGTCGTGGGTGATGAAGAGGACTGTTCTGTCCTCGTCGCCCCAGACGTCGAGCAGGTTCTCCTGCATCAACTCCTTGGTCATCGCGTCCAGCCCACTGAACGGCTCGTCCATCAGCATGATGTCCGGGTCGTTCGCCAGTAGGCGGGCGAGTTCGGCGCGCTGTTGCATCCCGCCGGATAGCTCGTGGGGATAGGAGTTTTCGAACCCGTCGAGTCCCATCTCGTCGATGAGCGACGCCACGCGCTCGTCGTCGACGGCGTTTCGCATCTCGGGACCGAAGCGGACGTTCTCGGCGATGGTCTTCCACGGAAAGAGTCGATTCGACTGGAAGACCACTCCCCGCGAGGGGTCCGGCTCTGTGACGCGCTCGCCGTCGACACGGACCTCACCTTCGGTCGGCTGGAGATAGCCCGCCACACACTCCATGACGGTGCTCTTCCCACAGCCCGATGGCCCGAGCACGGTGACGAACTCGCCGGCCCCGATGTCGAGGCTCATCTCCTCGACGGCGACGACGCTGTCGCCGTCCGGGTCGTAGATCTTGGTCAGGTCGTCGATGTCGACCGCGCCGGTGGCCGACCCCGTGCCGGTCGTCGGCTGCTGGACGTCGGCCGCGCTCCGTTGGGTGGTTTCTGTGCGCTGTGCGCCGCCGTCGGCTTCGATGTCGTCGTTGCTGTCGTTCATGGGTATCTGGTCAGTTGGTTTCGCGTCGGTTCCACGCCGTTGCCCGGTTGCCGAGTCGCGTGACGAGCGCCGAGGAGGCGTACCCCAGAATGCCGATGGCGATCATCCCGACGAGCACGTCGTCGGTCGCGAGCAGTCGGTAGGCCTGATAGATGGAGTAGCCAAGCCCGAAGTTGCCGGCGATGATCTCGGCGGCGACGACCGTGATCCAGCCCAGCCCGATGCCGAGCGAGACGCCGGTGAGGATCGACGGTAGCGTCGCCGGGAAGATGACCTCGCGGAACACCTGCCTGCCTTCGGCACCGAGACTTTTCGCCGCGCGGACGTACTCGGTCTCGACGGTGTTGACGCCCTCGATGGTGTTGACGAGGATCGGGAAGAACGCGCCGATGAACACGACGAACACCACGGCGAAGCTGAGCTGGATGCTCAGAATCGTCACCGAGGGCAACAGCAGGATGCTGATGGGCACCCACGCGACCGGCGGAATCGGACGAAAGAGTTCGAGCGCCGGGAAGGTGAACTCCCTGAACCGCTGGCTCGTCCCGATGGCGAGGCCGAGCGGGATGGCGAGTGCGGTCGCCACGCCGACGCCGACGGCCACCCGGAAGGTGGAGTAGGCGGCGTGGAGGTAGATGGTGCCGCCGCTGGCGATCGGCTCGCCGGCGAGATACGTGGCGAACAGCGCCAGCGTCTCGACCGGTCCCGAGAGGAACTCGAAGCCGAGCACGCCGAAATTGACGAGCGCCCACCACACCAGCAGAAAGCCCACCATCGAGGCGGCCTGTCGCACCCGCCGGGGAATCCGGTCGAGACCGACGAGTCCGTCCTCGAAGCGCTCGGCGACCGTTCGCGTGCTCATCCCCAGCCTCCCACGCGGGCGCTCGCGTTGCTGGCGTTCCCGCCGCCGAAGCGCTTGGGACCGGTTTCGACACCGAGTTCATCGGCGGCCTGTTTCGTGAGGGCGGCCTTGTATCGGTCCTTGGACGGAATCGCGCCGATCGCGCCCTGCTCTTTGAGGAACTGCGGGCCGGTTCGTTTCAGCAGCTGATTGGCCTGCTTCACCGTCGTGAAGTCGGTGACCAGTTCGAGCCGGTTCACGCCGTTGCCGAGCTTGAGGGTGCGATAGAGCGAGGCTCTGAGCGTCGCACGGTCGTACGTGCTCAGGTCGCCCTCTTGGGCCACGAGGTCGAGCGTTCGCTCGGGCTGGGTGGCCATGATGCGTTTGGCTTCGAGTTCGGCCTTCAGCCAGCCGACGGCGGCCGCGCGGTCGTTTTCGATGAGCGAGTCGGGCATGATGATGCCAGCCGCATCCACCGTATCGAACTCCGCACCGGTGACGAGATAGCGCGCCTCGTCCTCCTGGAAGACCGCGCGCGCCATGTTCGGTTCCCAGCCGAAGCCGACCGGAAGGGAGCCCTGCCGGATCTCGGCGAGGATGTTCCCGATACCGTTGTCGACCAGTCGCGGGCTGACGCCCGTCTGTTCGACGACGTTCAAGTAGAAGCGATGGGTGCAACTACCCGTCGTGACCGCGACGTCCTTGCCGCCCATCCCTGCCGCTTTCGTGATGGGCGAGTTCTTCGGGACGACGGCGAGGTTACACTGCTGGCCCTCCGAGAAGCCGGCCGTGGCGACCGCACTCACTGGCGTCTTGTCGTTCGCTATCGCGGTGATCGTCGGCATGTCGCCGGTGTAGCCCACCTGATTCTTGCCGGCGATGAGCCGCGTTCCCACGATGGAACCCTGTAGCGCCGAATCCCACTGCTTGACCGAGTAGCCTTTCGGGAGATGCTTCTCGGCCAATCCGCCGTTCTTGATGACCAGCGCCGACCACGCCTCCGCGTAGTAGGGCTGGTAGCCGATGGTCAGTTCGCGGCCCGCGGAAGCTGCACTGCCGAGACAGCCCGCAAGTAGCCCCGTCGTCCCGATGGCCGCTCCCTGAAGGAACCGCCGACGAGAACTGGCCGTCGATGCCTCTGCCGGTCGTCGATAGTGTTGTTCGTTCATGTGTTGATCGGTGCCGTTCACGCCCCAATACATCGCCAACGGTATGCTGGCTCGCTTTTGACCGGGAACCGCCACATCCGGTTTCTAAGTTACCTGTGAGATATTATTGGGATGGGTTTAAATAACATTGTTGCTTTCGTCCGCAAGCGACAACAGCCGCGACGGCCGCGATTCAGTCCAGCTCGCCCGTCCGAATCGTCTGTTCCGCCGCTTCGAGCGCTTCCTCACGGTCGAACTCGTCGATGGCTCGCTCGCGGTCGGCGGCCGAACGGTCGGCCAACGCGCGGGCGTGGGCGGCGATGTTCGGGATCGCACGGACGAGGTTGTCGACGACGGGCACGGCGGCGACCTGCGGCGAGCGCGAGAGCGGGTTGAGGTCGACGACCACTTCCACTTTCCCCATCTCGTCGAGCGCTTCGGCACGGTCGCCGTCCTCCAGGGGGACGAGCACGACGTCGGCGGCATGAATACCGTCGGCAGCGACTTTCGCGCGCTCGCTTGCGAGACCGGGAATCCGTGC
The DNA here is from genome assembly GCF_000755245.1 of Halococcus sediminicola. Taxonomy (NCBI): domain Archaea; kingdom Methanobacteriati; phylum Methanobacteriota; class Halobacteria; order Halobacteriales; family Halococcaceae; genus Halococcus; species Halococcus sediminicola. The sequence goes on from NZ_BBMP01000022.1 coordinate 884,313, forward strand.
GTCCGCATGCTCTCCTTCGACCTCCGTAGCCCCGTGTGCGCGGAGGTGGTCGGCGATGGCGGCGACGCGCTCGTCGGTGCGATTGAAGAGGTTCACCTCGATGGTCGCCCCCGTCGCGTCGGCGAGGGCGACGATCCCGTCGGGCACCAGCGCCGCGGCGTTGCCGTTGACCGAGATGACGGGTTGTTCCGCACGAAGGAGATGGGCGGCGGCGGCGCGCTCGGCGCGCTCGGCGCTCGGGATGGTTCGCTCGCCGAGCAGGTAGTCGAAGGCCTCGCCGCGCCCCTCGGCGATGAGTCCCTGCTTGTGAGTGAGGCCGGCATCGACACCGGCTTCGATGCGATGGCGGGTGCGGAGCGAGTCGCTGCGGGGATGCTCGTCGGGCACCTCGGTCGTCATGGCCACACTGCGCGGCCGCTCGGCAAAAGCCTTACACCAGTCGTGCGCCCGCACGATCGATGTCGCAGACCGCCGGGTCGTAGCCCGCGTCGGTCAATCCGTCGCCGAGGGCGACCACCGTCTCGCCGAGCATCGCCATCGCCGCCTCGCCATCGACGTCGAGAACCGCGTCGATGGCGCGCTCCACCGGCGGGGTGAGCAGATCCGCTCCCTCGGCGAACGCCCGCGAACACGCGAACAGTCGAGGAAGGGTCGGCTCGTCGAGCAGATCCGTGAGCGCCCGCTCGCCGGCCCGTGTGAGTTCGTCGACGTCGCCGCCGATGATCTCGCCCGTCGAGCGCCCGCCGAAGGAGACGTACTCGATTCGTGTGGGTGGGGCGGTAATCCCGTCGAGGGTACCGTGTCCGGATGCGCCCGGTTCGCGCCTGAGGGGGACCCCGCCGCGGGCCTGTGCGACCACGTCCCCGAGACCGGTGCCCGCTGCGACCTCCGCCGCGTGGGCAGTCGTGACGAGTTCGTTTTCCGTCCGGCCGAGGCCGAACGCCTGATTCGCGGCGAGCGCCGCGCCGAGCGCCGCCCCGCCCGAGACGCCGAAGCCGGCGCTCACCGGCAGTTCGGACTCGATTTCGACCGCCGCGTGCACGCCGAGTTCGTCGAGTGTGCGCGCCACCGCGTCCATCGCGACCGTCTCGCCGTCGAGGACGACCGTCGTCTCGGGGGCAGCCGCGAGGTCGACGGTCACACCATCCGAGAGCGCGATACCCGCACCCCGTGATCCAGCCTTTCGAGGGTTTTCGGCCGGATGGACGCTGAACAGCCCCGTGACGTGACCGGGAACGAACGCCCGTGGCTGGGTGTCCCCGCTCCGTCGGTGTGTTGGGGCCGCCATATCGGGGGTCTGGGCGACCGGCGGCATAAACCCGTCAGATTCCGACGCCGGCGACTGCCTGCGACAGGGTTTTGCCCCGGTCGCTGCCATCCTCGCATCCATTCGTATGAGTGACGACACGCCCGACGAGGCAGTGATACGCGAATCGACCGGCCACGCCGAATCGGGTGCACCCACGGCCGGCTGGGCGACCGGCGATCGATTCTCCTCCGAGGAGGTCTTCCAGCGCATCGTCGCCAGCGCCGACGAGGAAGTCTCCACTGGAACCCGCGAACTGCTGTTCAGCGGGCTGGCGGCCGGCTTCGCCATCGTGCTCACCTTCCTCGCTCACGCCGTCGTGAGCGCCGCATTCCCGAACAACGCACTGGTCGGCTCGCTGCTCTATCCCATCGGCTTCATGTACATCATCCTCGGGCGCTATCAGCTCTACACCGAGAACACCCTGCCGCCCGTAGCGCTCCTGTTGACACGGCTCGCGAGCTTGCCGCTGGTGGCCCGCGTCTGGACGGTCGTCCTCGTCGGCAACGTCCTCGGGGCGGCCCTCGGCGCGTTCGTCCTCGCCAACACGCACGTGCTCTCGCCGGCGGCGATGGCTGCGGGGGTGGAGTTCACGAAATCGGGTCTCGACACCGCGTGGTGGGACGTCTTCTACAAGGCGCTGTTCGCTGGGTGGCTCGTCGCTGGCGTCGTCTGGCTCGACCACGCGGTTCGGGATTCGGTCACGCGCCTGCTGCTCATCTACGTCGTCTTCTACACCATCTCGGTGACCGAACTCTACCACGTCGTCACGAGCGCCGCCGACGCGCTCTTTTACGTGTTCGTCGGCGAGGGTGCGCTCCTCGCCGTGGCCTACGAGTTCTGGCTCCCGGTACTGCTCGGTAACACCATCGGTGGCGTCGTGCTGGTCGCGCTCGTCAACTACGGACAGGCCGAACGCCAACGCTTCCCCGAGATCCGCGAGCTATCGACCCGGGAGTGGCTGTTCAGCTGGCGCGGCGGCCGCGAGCGCGCCCCGATCGACGTCGAGGATACCGGATCGGAGGGCAGCTGAGGCTTCAGAGCAACTCGACGACGGTTATCACGGCATACCCGGCACCGAGCGCGAGCGCGAGCGACCCGATCCACGCGAGCACCGTGTTGAGCATCTTACGCTTGCTGACGCCCGCCCCACCGGCCGCGAAACCGCTGCCGACCACCGCGCTGACGATAATCTCGTTGAAGGATACGGGAATGCCGAACACCACGGCGACCTGCGCGATGGCGAACGAGGGGATGAGTGCGGCGATCGACCGCCGCGGGCCGAGCGAGGAGTAGTCCTGCGCGATGGCCTTGATCATCCGTGGCGCGCCCATCCACGACCCTGCGAGCAGGCCGAATCCACCGAACGCGAGCAGCGCGAACAGCGATATCGTGATCGGCAGCGAGGTCCCGTTGACCGCCGCGAGCAGCGGTCCCACGGCCAAGCCGACCTGACTCCCGCCGGCCGAAAACGCTACCAGCGCGCCGAGTGCGAGCAGGAAGTGTTGCTCGGCACCTTCGACGCCCGATCCGAGGTCCCAGACGAGCGCGCCCGCGACCAGCAAAGCGATCGCGAGCGAGACGACGATCTGCCCGATCGTCGGCGAGACCGGGAGGCCCGCCGTTGTGGCCACGGCGATGGACGCACCCGATCCCGAACCGAGCAGCGTGAAAGGGATGTTGGCGACGATGAGGCCGACGAGCGCCCCGAGGACCGGGATGGTGTAGCGCTCGGGAACCGCCTCGTGACGGAGCACGCGCGCGGTGACGTAGGCGATGCCGCCGCCGACGAACGGCGTGAGCACCCACAGCGTGCCGATCTCGGTGTATTTCGCCCACACCGGACTGCCGCCGAGTCCGAGCCCGACGCCGACGACCGCGCCCGTCACGGTGAACGCCGTCGCGATCGGATACCCAGTAAAAATACCGACCGCGACCAACCCGGCCGCGAGCAGCAGTAACACCGTCGCGGCGGTCGGCGAGAGCGTGAGACCGCCCACCAATCCCGTCCCCACAGCGTCGGCGACGTTCGCGCCTTGGAGGATCGCTCCGAGGAGTCCGAGGATCCCAACGAGAAAGCCTGCGCGCATCACCGAGATGGCCCGCGCGCCCACCGCGGGTGCGAAGGGGGTCGACCCCGACGAGCCAGCGCCGATGGTCCACGCCATGAACAGGCTGGCGAACACCGCCACGGCGAGTATTACCACTGTGCCGAGTGCCGCCATCAGTCGGCTCCTCGACCGCGCCGGGAACCATCCATACCGACCGCGCGCCGTTCGGTTGTATCGGTCATCGACAACGGCAACGACCGCCGCGGACAAACGTCCGTGGCCGGCGACCGCATGGTGTCGTCGTGTTCGCCGTCGAGGCTCACGAGAGCGCTCACTACGGACTCAGTCGCTGACGATCACGCGGGAACAACACTGCCTCGCGGATGTTCGGGAGGTCGAGCATCGTCATCACGAGGCGCTCGCCGCCGATGGCCCAGCCGGCGTGCGGTGGCATCCCGTATCGGAACATCTTCGTGTAGTACTCGAAGGCCTCGGGGTCCAGTCCCTGGGCCTCGAACCCCTCGACGAGGTGGTCGTATCGGTGTTCACGCTGACCCCCCGAGACGAGTTCCATGTCGGGGGCCATCAGGTCGAATCCCGTCGAAAGCTCCGCATCGTCGTCGTAGTCCTTGATGTAGAACGGCTTGATCTCGCTCGGCCAGTCGGTGACGAAGTAGTGGCCGCCCACGTCGTTTCCAAGAGCTTTCTCGCCTTCGGTGGGCAAATCGTCGCCCCACACCAGTTGCGTATCGAGTTCGCCGGTGGCGTTGATGCGCTCGATAGCTTCTTCGTACGTGAGCCGCGGGAACGATTCCTCGGGAACGTCGAAATCCTCGTAGCCCAGAGTTTCCAACGCCTCGGCGCAGTTTGCGGCGACGCCCTCGTAGGCCGCTTTGACGACCTGCTCGCAGGCGTCCATCGCCTCCTCGTGGTCGATGAACGCGCTCTCGAAGTCGATCGAGGTCGCCTCGTTCAGGTGCCGGGGCGTGTTGTGCTCCTCGGCGCGGAAGATCGGACCGACCTCGAAGACGCGTTCGAGCCCGCTGCCGACCATCAGCTGCTTGAAGAGCTGTGGCGACTGGTTCATGAACGCCTCCCGGCCGAAGTAGGTGATCGGGAACAATTCAGTCCCGCCCTCGGTGCCCGTGGCGACGATCTTCGGCGTCGTGATCTCCGTACAGTCCAACCCGCGGAACGCCTCGCGCGCGCTCCGGAGGACCTCGGCACGGATCTCGAAGACCGCCTTGGCTTCCTCGCGGCGCAAATCGAGCGTGCGGTTGTCGAGTCTCGTGGGCAGTTCGGCGTCGACCTTCCCCGAGGGGTCGAGCGGGAGTTCGGGGTCAGCGGGCGCGAGCACCTCCACAGTATCGGGCACGATTTCGACACCGGTTGGCGCGCGCTCCTCCTCTTCGACCGCACCGGTGACCGATACGACGCTCTCGCGCGGCACTTCGGTGCCGGTTTCGACGAGGTCGTCGTCCATCGCGTCCTTCTCGAATTTGACCTGAATCTTCCCAGTCCTGTCGCGGACGATGAGGAAGGCGATGCCACCCAGATCGCGGATCTCGTGTGCCCAGCCGGCGACCCGAACCTCTTCGCCCGGCTCGGCTCTCGCAGTAGTCGTTCGGTCGTTCATGTACGGGGATGCGCAGCGGCGGTCTTAAACGCCGTCGTTTCTCCCGCTCAGTCGATGGTGAGCGGTCCGTCCCCGCCACCGTCCGCGCCCTCGTCCCATTCGAGTTCGAACTCGACGCTCATCTCGGTGCTCCCATTAGTTTCGCGTTCGGCCTTGACCTCGAAAGTCGGTCGTGCGGGCGGGGCGAGCGTCACGCGCTGGTCGCCGGCTTCGAGCGCGATCTCCTCGCCGGCGTCGAGTCTGTCCGCCACCGTCCGCAGGTAGGCCGCAACGTCGGCGCGGTCCATCGATCGCTCGGTCTCGAAGAGTACCTCCTCGGGCATGGCATCAGTATCGCGCCGCGCGTATAGAAAGGGTTCGCATCCGCCGGACGTATCGCCTCGCTTCCAATTTCTACGGGGCGTCCGTCGCGCCGCGAACGGTCTCCCGCACGGCATCGACGCCAACATCGTGAACGAGATCGCCGACGACGATCGTATCGGCGTGTGCGCCCATTTCGCGTGCGGAGTCGTAGTCGTGGATGCCACCACCATAAAAGAGGGTCGCGTCGTCGAGCGCATCGCCCGCCGCGGCCACGATGTCCGGGTCGCCGAACGTGCCGGAGTATTCGATGTAGACGATGTCTTGCCCGAACATCCGCTCGGCGATTTCGGCGTAGGCCGCGACGTCCGTGGCATCGAGGTCGCAGTCTGCTTGGGTGTATTCGGCCACCGAGGAGTCGGGGTTGAGAACGATGTACGCCTCGGTGTGGGTGCGTGCCCAGTCGATGTCGTGGTCCGAGCGAACCCACTCCTTGTGCGCACCGGTCATCCACGCGATGTCGCCGGCGTTGAACACGATGGGCACGAGATAGCCGTCGAGGCTGGCGGCGTGGACCACGGTCCCGGGGTGGCTTGGTTCGATGTACAGCGGGACGTCCTCTTTCGCACAGGCGTCGACGACCGCCTGCATCTTCTCCTCGGTCATCCCGGTCGTCCCGCCGACCTCGATGGCGTCCGTTCCCGTGCGACAGACGTCCTCGTAGCTCTCGCCATCGACGAGTGACTTGTCGGGGTCGATCTTCACGATGTGGTCCCACTCGGTCCACGGCGCACTCATAGGATTGCAGACCCGAGCGCCGCCTAAACGTCTTCCGTAATCGGTCGGTTCCCGTCAGTCGGCCTTCGCTTGCCACGTCCGGACGTTCTCGGCGCTCACACCTTGTACGGCGTCGGCCACCGAATCGGCCTCGCTCTCCCGGAGGTCGTCGAGGCTCTCGATGCCGACCGCCGCCAGTTTCTCGACGGTCTTCTCGCCGACCCCATCGAGATCCACGAGATCGCCGACCGACTGGCGAGCCTGGTACTCGTGGTAGTTGCAGATCGGACAGCCGAGCTCCCAGGGCTCGTCGCCGTTCTGTACTACCAGTTCGGGCAGGTCGTGCTCGTCGCAGAACTCGTCGGTGACCTCGATCTCACCGCGCCGCGGGAGGGGGAGCGAATACTCGCAGTCGGGATAGCGCGTGCAGCCGACGAGCCGCGAGCCGGTCCTGAGGGTTTTGATGGCGAGTTCGCCGTCGTGCTCCGAACCGCATTCGGGACATTCCCCAATAATTCGGTCGGCCTCGGCGTCGGCCTCCTCGGCGGCACAGAGCGGACAGCCATGAACGAACGTGCTCCGGCCGTCGAGCATCTTCACTTTCCGGAGATCGTGTTCGTCGCAGGTCTCGTCGAGGATCAGCGGCTCGCCCGCCGAGGGAAGGGGGAGCGTGAACTCGCAGTCGGGATAGCCGTCACAGCCAACAAAAGAAGACCCGTGACGGCTCTTTCGCACGAGCAGGTCCGCGCCGCAGTCGGGACACGGTCCGAGGGTTTTGTCGGCCTTGAGTGATTTGCGGAGATGTTCGCCGACCGCCTCGCGTGAGTCGTGGAGCGCGTCGAACACAGTCGAGAGCATCTCCCGCGATTCCTGGGTAACGTCCTCCAGGCCTGTCTCGCCGTCGGCGATGGCGGCCATGTCGGTTTCGAGCTGGCTCGTCATCTCCTCGCTCACCACGCGGTCGGCGTACTGCTCGGCCGCCTCGACGACCGCTTCGGCGAGCTTCGTGGGGCGGGGCGGGTCGCTCTCGATGTAGCCCCGGTCGTAGAGCTTTTCGATGGTGTTGTGTCGAGTGGCTTTCGTGCCGATGCCCATCTGCTCCATGCGCTCGATGAGTCTGGATTGGCCGCGCCGGCGCGGTGGCTGGGTCTCCTTCTCCTCCGAACGCACGTCCTGGATGGGCAACTCCTCACCTTCTTCGAGCTCCGGCACGTGGTTCTCGGAGGTGTTGAAATACGGATAGACGGCGTGATAGCCCGGTTCGACGAGTCGCTTGCCGTTGGCCTTCAGGTGGTGCTCGCCGACGGTGGCCGTTACCTTGAGATGCTCCCACTCGGCGGGGTCGGCGACGGTGGCGAAGAAGCGCCTGACGACCAGTTCGTAGATCTCGCGTTCGTCGTCGCCGAGTTCGGACGCCGACGGGAGTTCGCCCGTGGGGTGGATCGGCGGGTGGTCGGTCGTCTCCTCGTCGCCCTCGGTGGGGACGATCTCCTCGATGTCCAGCAGAGCCTCCGCATCGTCGCCGAACTCGCGGTGGCTCGTGAGCTCTTTCAGCAGTTCCTCGATGTCGAGGTCGTCGGGGTACACAGTATTATCGGTTCGCGGATAGGTGACGTAGCCCGCGGTGTAGAGTTCCTCGGCGAGGCTCATCGCCCGCTGAGCCGAGTAGCCGAGCGAACTCGCCGCGCGGATGTACTGGGTGGTGTTGAACGGATGGGGTGGGTCGTCGGTCCGGGTGCGACGACTGACGTCTTGGACCGTCGCCGCGCTCGCCGCGCCGAGGGCGTCGTACACCCGTTCTGCGACTGATTCGTCCCAGAGACGGTCGGTGCCGCGCCCTTCCTCGCGGTCGAAATACTGGACCTCGAAGGCGGTCTCGTCCTTGAGGAGGTCGCAGAACAGCTCCCAGTACGTCTCGGGATCGAATTTCTGGATCTTCCGCTCGCGGTCGACGATGAGTTTGAGGGTCGGCGACTGGACACGGCCGACGCTGATGAAGTCGTTGCCGCGCTGTTTGGCCGTCAGCGAGAGGAATCGTGTCAGCGCCGCGCCCCACACGAGGTCGATCTCCTGTCTGGCCTCGCCGGCCGCCGCGAGATCGTAATCGAGGTCGTCGAGATTATTGAACGCCTCGCGCACCTCGCGCTCGGCGAACGAGGAAAACCGTGCGCGCTTGATCGGTGCGTCGGAGACCTCGCGGACGATGTCGGCGGCCTCCTTACCGATCAGTTCACCCTCGCGGTCGTAGTCGGTGGCGATGATGACGCCGTCGGCATCCCTCGCGAGCAGCCTGAGCGTGCGGACGATGTTCTCGCGGCTCTCGTGGGGTTCGACCACGACGTCGGCGTCGAGCAGTTCGACGGGTTCGACGTCGCGCCAGTTCGCGTATTCGGGCGGGAAGTCGTTCTCGACGACGTGGCCCGAGAGGCCGACGCAGCGCCGCCCGCCCCACTTGTAGACGTTGACACCGTTGCGTCGCTCGACGTCGGCGCTGCCCTCGCTCAGGATTGCGGCGATGTTGCTCGCGGCGGTCTCCTTTTCGGTTATCAGTAGTTCCATCGGACACCACCCATCATTGGCGGCGATACGCCGATACGGCTTCTAAACCTTTCGCAGACGCGAGCGGTTCAGCCGAGGTCGAACTCCTCCGCGGCGGTCGCCATGTCCTTGTCGCCGCGCCCGCTCAGGTTCACCAGGATCGAGTCGTGATCGTCGGCGATTTCCCGTGTGAGCGCGAGCGCGTGAGCGGTTTCGAGTGCCGGGATGATGCCTTCGGTCTCGCTCAGTTCACGGAAGGCCGCGAGCGCATCCTCGTCGGGCACCGCGCGGTACTCACACCGCCCGACCGCGCGGAACATCGCGTGTTCGGGACCGACACCGGGATAATCGAGCCCGGCCGAAATCGAGTGGACCTCGATCTCGTCGTCGAGTACTCGTGTACGCATCCCGTGGAGCGCGCCGTCGGTGCCCGCCGCGAGCGGTGCGGCGTGACGGGTCGAATCACCGCCCTCGCCGCCACCCTCCGCGCCGTAGAACTGCACGGGATCGTCGCGGAAGGCGTCGAACAGTCCCATCGCGTTCGACCCGCCGCCGACGCAGGCGACCGCCGCATCCGGCAGGCTGCCCGTTCGCTCGCGGAACTGGTCGCGTGCCTCGCGGCCGATGACCGACTGGAACTCCCGCACCATCCGCGGGAATGGGTCCGGGCCGACGACCGACCCCACGAGATAGTGAGTGTCGTCGACGTTCGCGGCGAAATCCTCCAGCGCGGCGTCGACCGCGTCCGCGAGGCCCGCCCCGCCCCGGGTCACCTCGTTGACCTCCGCGCCCATCAGCCGCATCCTGAAGACGTTCATCCGCTGGCGCGCGATGTCCTTTTCGCCCATGTAGATCTCGGTGTCCATGTCGAACAGCGCGCCGACCATCGCGGTCGCGGTGCCGTGCTGGCCCGCGCCGGTCTCGGCGATGAGTCGGGACTTGCCCGCCCGCTCGGCGAGCAGCGCCTGGCCGACGGCGTTGTTGATCTTGTGCGCCCCACCGTGCAGGAGGTCCTCGCGCTTGAGGTAGATCTCGGCCCCGTAGCGCTCCGAGAGGCGCTCGGCGTGGAAGAGCGGCGTTGGTCGCCCCGCGAAGTTTTCGAGGATCGAGTGGAACTCCGCGCGGAAGTCGTCGGTCGTGGCGATTTCGTCGAACGCATCGGCGAGTTCCTGGAGCGGATCCACGAGCGGGTCGGGCACGTGGCGGCCCCCGTAGCCCTCGAACTCGCCGACGTGCTCCGCGTCATCGTTGCTCATCGTATCTCGACAGTACACAGTAGCGCACAAATGTGTACCGGCCTTCGGCGGCCGCCACTCGACCGTCAGCCGTCGAGTTCCACTCGAAGTGTCTGGTTCACCGTGCCGGGGTCGGCGCTCCCACCCGTGGACTGCATGACCTGCCCTACCAAGAAATTGAGTGCGCCGTCCTCGCCGGCGTGATAGTCCTCGACCGCTTCGGGGTTCTCCTCGATGGCCGCCGCGACGGCGCTCTCGATTTCGTCCTCATCCGTGGTTCCGAGTCCCTCGCGCTCGACCACTTCGTCCGGCGACAGCCCCTCGTCGAGCATCGCCCGCAACACGACCTCCTCCGCGTTCTTCTCGGTGATCTCGTCAGTCTCGGCGAGTTCGATGAGATGGTGGAATTCGTCGCGTCGCCCCTCGACGTCGGCGATAGCCATGTCGCGGTAGTTGAGTTCACCCAGTAAGGTGTCGGCGACCCACGACGCCGCCACGTCGGGATCGAAGCGGTCGGCCACCTGCTCGTAGAAGTCCGCGACCTCGCGGGTGGAGGTGAGTTTTCGGGCCGCGGCGGGTGTGAGGCTGTACTCCTCGGCGAAGCGCTCGCGGCGGGCGTCGGGGAGTTCGGGGATTTCCACCTCTTCGGCCCAGTCGCTGACACGGAGCACGGGGAGGTCGGCCTCGGCGAAATATCGGTAATCCTTCTCGTCCTCCTTCGAGCGCATCGAGACGGTCACACCCCGGGATTCGTCCCAGTGGCGAGTCTCCTGTTCGATGGTCCTCTCGCGCTGGAGGGCGTTTTTCTGTCGCGTCACCTCGTAGGCGAGCGCCTGCTCGGCCCCCTTGTGACTGGAGATGTTCTTCACTTCGGTGCGGTTGGCCGCCGCGAGCGCGTCCGGCCCGATCGCGCCGTCGGCGTCGACTTCCGACTCGGGGACGAGCGAGATGTTCGCGTCGATGCGCAGTGACCCATCCCGACTGCTGTCGAAGATGCCGAGGTAGTCGAGTACCTCCTCCAGTTTGGCGAGGAAGGCACGGACCTCGTCGGGACTCCTGAAGTCGGGTTCGGTGACGATCTCCATCAGCGGGACGCCCGCGCGGTTGTAGTCGACTCTGGTGTATTCGGCGCTGTCGATGCCGCCACCCCCGCCAGCGTGCTGGAGGCTGCCGGGGTCCTCCTCCAAATGTGCGCGCTCGATGGCGATGGTGCGTTCGTCGTTTTCGACCGTGACCGTGAGTTCGCCGTCCTGACAGAGCGGCGAGTCGTACTGGGTGATCTGAAAGTTTTTCGGGAGATCGGGATAGTAGTAGTTCTTCCGGTGGAAGTGGCTTTCCTCGGGCACGTCGGCGTCGATGGCTGCCGCGAGTTTGAGCGCGCCCTCGACGGCCGCCTCGTTCAGGGTGGGGAGCGCGCCCGGCAGGCCGAGACAGGTCGGACACGTATGAGAATTCGGTTCACTGTCCTCGAAATCCGTGCTACAGCTACAGAACACCTTGGTCTCGGTCTCGAGCTGGACGTGGACCTCCAGCCCGATGACGACGCTGTGTTCGCTGGCACTGGCGGCGTGGGTGCTCATTGTCGCCTCTATCCGGCCGCGCCCGCTAAAACATGACGCCATCGCCGCCCGCGAAACCCCATCCCATAAACATCAATTTGTATATATTTGTCTGACGCACGTTTATGCCCACGGAACGCCGCCATCGGCCATGAGCGGCAACCGCGTCGAGCAACTCGAATCGCGCGTCGAAGAACTCGAAGCCTCCATCTCCGGCCTCACTGACGAACTGATGCAGACGAAATCACGCCTCGCCGACCTCGAAGACGAGGCAGGCGACGAGTACATTGAGGCCGGCGTCGGCTCCGTCACCGAGAACGGGAACGACGAATCGACCGCAAACGAAGAAGCTAACCCCGCCGAGGACGATTCTGTGGACAACGATTCATCGGAGGCCGACGACATCATCGTCGCGTAGGCCGCCCACGAGCACCCCATGCACATCAAAACGCTCGTCCTAGAGAACTTCAAGAGTTTCGGCCGGAAGACACGAATCCCGTTCTACGAGGATTTCACCACTGTGAGCGGGCCGAACGGCTCCGGCAAGTCGAACATCATCGACGCCGTACTCTTCTGTCTGGGTCTCGCCCGCACCCGCGGGATTCGTGCCAGAAAACTCACCGACCTCATCTACAACCCCGGCCACGAGGAGGGTGGGGAGTCGGGTGGCGGCGTTCGGGAAGCGAGCGTCGAGGTGGTGCTCGACAACGCCGAACGGACGCTCGCACGCGCGGAGGTCGAGAGCGCCGCCGGCTCCGAGGACGTCGGTGACGTCGACGAGATCACCATCAAGCGCCGCGTCAAACAGACCGAGGACAACTACTACTCGTACTACTATCTGAACGGTCGCTCGGTCAATCTCTCGGACATCCAGGATCTGCTCGCACAGGCCGGCGTCACGCCCGAGGGGTACAACGTCGTGATGCAGGGCGACGTCACGGGGATCATCAACATGACCGCCGGCGAGCGCCGGGAGATCATCGACGAGATCGCCGGCGTGGCGGCCTTCGACGCGAAAAAAGAGGACGCCTTCGAGGAGTTGGCAGTCGTCGAGGAGCGCATCGACGAGGCCGAACTTCGCATCGGGGAGAAAGAGGAACGCTTGGAGCAGTTGGCGGACGAACGCGAGACGGCACTCGAATACCAGTCGCTGCGCGAGGACAAGGAGGAGTACGAGACCTATCGGAAAGCCGCCGAACTGGAGAAAAAACGGGCCAGCCTCGACTCGACGGATGAGAAAATCGACGAGCGCGAAGGCGAGCTCGAAGACCTCCAGCGCGAACTCGACGAACGGCAGGGCAAGGTATCGCGGCTCGAACAGGAGCTAGAGGAACTCAACGACGAAATCGAGCGCAAGGGCGAGGACGAACAGCTCGCCATCAAGCGCGAGATCGAGGAGATAAAGGGCGAGAAAAGCAGGCTCGAAGATCGAATCGAGAGCACCGAAGAGCGCATCGGGAACGCCGAAAGCGAGCGTCGGCAGGCGTTCGTCGAACTCGACAAGAAACAGGAGGAGGTCGACGACCTCGAAGGCGAGATCCGGAGCGTGAAAGTCGAGAAGTCCTCCATTACGGCCGACATCGAGGACAAGGAGAGCGAGTTAGCAGACGTCGAGACGGAAATCGAGGAGAGCGACACCGCCTACGACGAGGTGAAAGCCGACCTCGCGGAGCGCCGCGAGGCGCTCGAAGCCGAAAAGAGCGCGAAAAACGAAAAACAGCGCGAGCAGGACAGACTGTTGGACGCGGCCCGGCGGCGCTCGACCGAACAGGACGAAAAGGAAGGTGACCTCGACGACACTCGCGAGCGAATCCCCGAGATCGAGGCCGGAATCGACGATCTGGAAGACGAGTTGAGGAAAGCCGAACAGAACGAGGCGAACATCGAGGGCGTCGTCTCGGATCTCACCGACGAAAAACGGGAGCGAGGTGAGGACCTCGACGAGATCGAGGAGGAACTCCGTGCCGCCAAGGACGAGTACGCAAGTCTCGAAGCCAAGACCGACGACAGCGGTTCCTCCTATGGAAGAGCGGTCTCCACGGTTCTCAACGCCGACCTCGATGGCATTCACGGCACGATCGCGCAGTTGGGTGGCGTCCCGAACGAGTACGCGACGGCGTGTGAGACGGCCGCCGGCGGGCGGCTCGCCCACGTCGTGGTCTCGGACGACGGCGTGGGCCAGCAGGCCATCGAGTACCTGAAATCCAGGAACGCGGGTCGGGCGACCTTCCTGCCGATGACGAAGATGCAGCGGCGGTCGGTACCGAGCCGACCCAACAAGCCGGGAGTCGTGGATTTCGCGTACAACCTCGTGGACTTTCCCGACGAGTACGCGGGCGTCTTCTCCTACGTGCTCGGCAGTACCTTAGTCGTCGAGGACATGGAGACCGCCCGCGAGTTGATGGGCGACTACCGACTCGTGACGCTCGACGGCGAACTCGTCGAGAAGAGCGGCGCCATGACCGGTGGGTCGCGTAGCGGGTCGCGCTACTCATTCGAGTCGAGCGCGGGCCAGCTAGAGCGCGTCGCCGACCGCATCACCGACCTCGAAGAGCGCCGCCGCGACGTTCAAGAAGAGGTTCGGGACGTCGAGAGCCGGCTTGACGACGCGCGCGAGCGCCGGTCGGCGGCCGCAGAGCAGGTCCGCGACATCGAAAACGACATCGAACAGAAAGAACGCGAGCGCGAAGCGGTCGAATCGCGTATCGACGACTTCGAAGACGACATCGAGGAAATCGAGGCGGCCCGCGAGGAGGTCGACGCGGAGATGCAGAGTCTGGAGGCCGATATCGCCGACCACGACGAGGCAATCGCGGCCATCGAAGGCGACATCGAGGAGTTGGAGTCCGAACTCGAAGACTCGGACATTCCGGAACTCACGAGCGAAGCCGACGAAATCGAGGGGACAATCGACGATCTCGAAGACCGCCTCGACGACCTCGATGGCCAGTTGAACGAACTGCAACTGCAAAAGCAGTACGCCGAGGAGTCGATCGACGACCTCCACGAGAAGATCGAAAGCGCCCAGAACCGCAAGGCCGAGGGCGAAGAGCGCATCGACGACCTCGAAGGGAAGATCGACGAACAGGACGACGAACTCGCCGAGAAGGAAGCCGCCGTCGCCGACCTCGAAGACGAACTCGCCGAACTGAAAGACGAGCGTGCGGAGTTGAAGGGCGAGCTCGCCGACGCGAAGGAAGCCCGCGACGCACAGCGCGAGTCGGTCAACGAAGTCGAGAGCAAACTGGAGAACCTCCGCGAACGCCGCGAGCGACTGGACTGGGAGATCGACGAACTCGAATCGGTCGTCGGCGAGTACGACCCCGACGAGATTCCCGACCACGAGGAGGTTGAGCGGGAGATCTCGCGCCTGGAGGAGGAGATGGCGGAGTTGGAGCCGGTCAACATGCTCGCCATCGAGGAGTACGACACCGTCGAGGCGGACCTCGACGACCTCACCGACAAGAAAGCCACCCTCACCGACGAGCGCGACGGCATCGAGGAGCGCATCGACTCCTACGAGGCCCAGAAGAGGGAGACGTTCATGGATTCATATGAGGCCATCAACGAGCAGTTCGAGGACATCTTCGAGCGGCTCTCGGCGGGGTCGGGGACCCTGCATTTGAAAGACGAAGACGATCCCTTCGAGGGCGGGCTGACGATGAAGGCCCAGCCGGGCGACAAGCCGATCCAACGGCTCGACGCGATGAGCGGTGGCGAGAAGTCGCTGACGGCGCTCGCCTTTATCTTCGCCATCCAGCGCCACAACCCCGCACCGTTTTATGCGCTCGACGAGGTCGACGCCTTTCTGGATGCAGCGAACGCCGAGCGGGTTGGCGAGTTGGTCGACGAACTCGCCAGCGAGGCACAGTTCATCGTCGTCTCGCACCGCTCGGCGATGCTCGAACGCTCCGAGCGCGCCATCGGCGTGACGATGCAGGGCGACAACGTCTCGGCAGTGACTGGTATCGACCTCGCACAGGAGATGCCCGCCGATGACTGAGGCGGCGGGCGGCGCTGTGGAGGGTGAAGACGAAGAGGTCGAGCCGGTCGAATTACTCGTGAGGCTCGCCGAGGAGGGCGAGATCGAGCCGTGGGACATCGACGTCGTCGAGGTCACGGATGCCTTCCTCGAACGCCTTGACGCCGCCGATCTCCGCACCTCGGGCCGGGCGCTCTTCTATGCGAGCGTGCTCCTCAGGATGAAGAGCGAAGCGCTGCTCGAACCCGCGGAGGAGCCCGAACCCGAAATCAAACCGTGGGAAGGGGGTTACGAACAACCGCCCGAGGAGTTCGGGCCGGATCCGGTGGCCGCGCTCGAAGACGAGATGGATCGCCGGCTCGATCGGAAGGGCGCGCGCGGCACGCCGGAGACGTTGGACGAACTCGTGCGCGAACTCCGTGAGGCCGAGCGCGACTCGTGGTGGAAGGAATCCAGAACCTACGACACCAGCGGCTCACCGAAGGGATTCCAGCGCGGCACCCAGACCCTCGACTACCGCTCGGGCGACGACGTCCGGGTGGACGACGAACCCACCGAGGCCGACGTGACGGGGACTGCGCACGGCGAGGACATCGAAACGACCATCGCCGACGTCCAGCGCGTGCTCCGCAAGCAGTACGACGCCGGGCGCGAGGAAGTGCTCTACGCCGAGATCGACACGGCGGGCGGGTCGCGCGTCGAGACGTTTCTCGCCATCCTCTTCCTCTCACACCGGGGCCACGTCCGCCTCCAGCAGGACGAACTGTTCGATGACCTCTGGGTGCAGAACCCGAGCGCCGACTCCGGCTCGACCGAGGCGATCGCGGACTGAGTGCGGCGTACTCGTCGTCCAACCCACTATGTGCTGCTCGAATCCCCACACACTACCGGCAAAAGACTCATGTCACTTCGTGACATACGTTGACGTGGATCATGACACCCGAACGCATCAGGGAGCGACTCGACGAGACCGACGGCCGAGTCGATATCGAGGCGTTCGTCCGGGCGCTCGAATACGTCCGCGACGACGGCCGACGGTGAGACGATAGCCCGCGGCATCCGCAGGGAGTTAACCGTGAGTCGGCGTCGGTACTGGCGGGTTCGTGAGCCGTGTGAAAAATTCGGTTCGTGATCCGGTTCAGACGTCGTCGGTCTCGCGGTCGTCGTGGGGACCCTCCTCGATCTCCTCGACGACCTTGTCACAGAACGCATCGAGGTCGTCGGGGTTGCGACTGGTCACCAGTCCCTCGTCGACGACGACCTCCTCGTCGACCCACTCGCCGCCCGCGTTGCGGACGTCGGTTTCGAGACTGTGGTAGGAGGTCACTTTCCGGCCGTCGACGACGTCGGCCTCGACCAGTGTCCACGGGCCGTGACAGATGACACAGAGCGGTTTCTCGGTGGCGAAGAAATCGTGGATGAACTCGACCGCATCGTCGTTCCCTCGGAGGGTGTCCGCGCCGACGGTCCCACCAGGAATCACCAAGCCATCGTAGTCCTCGACGGAGACCTCCGAAAACGACTTCTCGACCTCGTAGCTTTCGGCCGGTTCGAGGTCGTCGTTCACCGTCTGGACCTCGCCGGTCTCGGTGCCGATGACCTCGACGCTGGCCCCGGCCTCGGCCACGGCGTCGCGTGGTTCGGTGAACTCGGCTTCCTCGCTGCCGCGCGGTGCGAGGACGATACCGACCGTCTTGCCGTCGAGTGCGTCGCTCATCGTCGGAAGAACGGTCGCCGTCTCCCTATGCTATGGGCTTGCGCTCGCAACGCACTCAGTCGAGATACTCACCCGCGAGCAGCGCGACGCGCTCTCTGGTCTCCGCGGGAATCGTCTCACTCGCGGTGTTGATGGTCCCTTCGAGTGCGTGTGCGCAGTCACAGTCGCGCTCTTCGGGCATCGACTCGATGGCGTTTTCGATGCTCGCGTTGATGCGTTCCTCGTTCGCGGCGGCGTTGTCGAGCACTTCCTCCAGACTCACCTCGCTGTCTTCCTTCCAGACGTCGTAGTCGGTGACGCCGGCGACGGTCGCATAACACAGTTCGGCCTCACGGGCGAGCTTCGCCTCCGGGACGGTGGTCATCCCGACGACGTCCCAGCCCTGTGCGCGGTAGAACTCGCTTTCGGCTCGGGTGGAGTACTGAGGGCCCTCGATGCAGACGTAGGTTCCGCCCCGCTCGACGCCCGCGCCCGCTTGCGCCGTTCCGGAAATTTCGCCGGTCTCCTCGGCTGCTACGGCGAGGTGGTCGGTCATGTGCGGACAGTACGGCTCGGCGAAGCCCATGTGGACGACCATCCCGTCGCCGAAAAAGGTGTACTCGCGGTGGCGCGTCCGGTCGAACAGCCGGTCGGGGATCACGAGCGTCCGCGGCGGGAGGTCCTCGCGGAGGCTCCCCACGGCGTTGGTCGCGAGGATGCGCTCGACGCCGAGGTCCTTCAGGGCGTAGATGTTCGCCCGGTAGGGCACGTCGGTCGGCGAGTGCTCGTGATTCGGGCCGTGTCGCGGGAGGAAGGCGACTTCTCGTCCGTCGACTTCGCCGACCGTGATGGGACCGCTCGGCGTGCCGAAGGGCGTCCCGACCTCCTTTTCGTCCTCCCCGTCGAGGTCGAGTGCCTCGTAGATGCCACTGCCGCCGATGAGACCGATCATCGCTCGTCTCCCGTTTCCAGCAGCCGCCACTCCTCGCCCTCGCGCGCGACGATACCGCGGCGCTCCATTTCGGCGAGCACCTCGGTCATTCTGTTGGGTTGGGCGATCTCCATCTCGATGCGGTCGATGCCGTGGTGTTCGGCGAGCCGGTGGCGGATCTCGTCGATATCCACGCTTGTATCGGGTTCCAGGACGCCGCTCACGAGGTCGGTCATGTCCTCGATGAAGTTCCACGGGTAGACCACCCACGTCCAGCTGTCGAGGTGTTCTCCCACATAATCGGGTTCGAACTCGCTGGTGCCCAACAACTGGACGGTCGCGGTGCGGACGTCGCTCGGGTCGCGGTCGGTCACGTACTCGTGGGCGCGCTCGATGGATCCTCCAGTATCGGCGATGTCGTCGATGATGAGAACGTCCTTGCCCGCGACCGACCCCTCGGGCATCGGATAACGGATCTCGGGCTCGCCGCTTTTGGCAGCGGTTCCCACGTAGTGTTCCATCTTCAGGCTGGTGAGGTCGTCGAGTCCCAGAAAGTCACAGAGACAGCGCCCGGCGAACCAGCCGCCGCGCGCGAGCGCGACGACGACCTCGGGTTCGAAATCAGTAGTCCTGACCTGATCGGCGACCGCCCGGCAGCGGCCGTAGATGTACTCCCAGTTGGTGACGGTGCAGGTGAAGTCCTCGCGCTCTGGCATGGCTCGATTGGAAGACGGGGCCACCCATTAAGTCGTTGTGCTCTGCGTTCGCGGTCCGTGTTAGCACCTGTCGCCATCCTTGGCGGTTCGGAACCTTCTTTATCGACGTTCGTGATTGTGCACCCAATGGCTGTACTCTGGCTGGACGAGGTCGGCAAGGACGACATCGACGCCGTCGGCGGCAAGGGGGCGTCGCTGGGCGAACTCGCCGGTGCTGGCCTGCCAGTCCCGCCGGCGTTCGTCGTCACCGCCGGTACCTACCGCTCGTTCATCGAGGAGACCGGCATCGACGAGGCGCTGTTCGAGGCCGTCGACGTCGATGCCGACGATTCGAGCGCGCTCGCCGCCGCCGAGGCCGAGGCCGAAGACCTCATTCTGGGGACGGAGATGCCCACAGAACTGCGCGAGGAGATCCTCGAAACCTACGGAAACCTCGACGACGGCGAGGCGTTCGTCGCGGTGCGCTCGTCGGCGACCGCCGAAGACCTGCCCGACGCCTCCTTTGCGGGCCAACAGGAGACCTTTCTGAATATCACAGGAGAGAACCTCGTCCAGCGCGTCAAGGAGTGCTGGGCCTCGCTGTTCACCCAGCGAGCGATCTACTACCGCGAACAGCAGGGCTTCGCCCACCGGGACGTCGATATCGCGGTCGTCGTCCAGCGGATGGTCGACGCCGAGAAATCGGGCGTGATGTTCACCTCCCATCCCTCGACTGGCGCGCCCGAACTCATCGTCGAGGCCGCGTGGGGACTCGGCGAGGCCGTCGTCGCGGGCGAGGTCTCGCCCGACAACTACGTCGTCGACCGCGAAGACCGCGACCTCGATTCCGTTACCGTCGCCGACAAGAAGACGATGTGCGTCAAGGACCCCGAGACGGGCGAGACGACGATGGTCGACGTCCCGAGCGAGAAACGCGAGGCGCAGGTGCTCGACGAGGACGAACTCGGGAGTTTGGTCGACATCGGCGAGCAAGTCGAGAGCCACTACGGCGAGCCCCAGGACGTGGAATGGGCGATCATCGACGGCGAGGTCTACATGCTCCAGTCGCGACCCATCACGACCATCGCCGACGACGAGTCGGCGGAGGCGAGTGTCGCCAACGGCGGCGACGCATCCGGATCGAGCGACGACGTGCTGCTCACGGGCCTCGGCGCGAGTCCGGGCATCGCCAGCGGCGCGGTGGCCGTCGTCGACCAGTTGGATCAGTTGGACAAAGTCGGTGAGGGCGACATCATCGTGACCGAGATGACCACGCCCGACATGGTACCGGCGATGAAGCGCGCGAGCGGCATCGTCACTGACGAGGGTGGGATGACCTCCCACGCGGCCATCGTCTCCCGCGAACTCGGCGTCCCGGCCGTGGTCGGCTCCCAGAGCGCGACGAGCACGCTCTCCGACGGGCGGCGCATCACCATCGACGGCGATAAAGGGACGATCCGCGAGGGCGAGGTGGGCGACGGCGAGCGCGACGCCGTCGAGGAAGTCCGCCCGCAATCCCCGGTGAAGCCGATGACCGCGACCGAGGTGAAGGTCAACGTCTCGATTCCGGAGGCCGCAGAGCGGGCCGCCGCGACCGGCGCGGACGGCGTGGGTCTGCTCCGGATGGAGCACATGATCCTCTCGACGAACAAGACCCCTGAAAAATATATCGACGACCACGGCGAGGAGGCCTATATCGAGGAGATCGTCGAGGGGATTCGAGGGGTCGCCGAGGAG
Source organism: Halococcus sediminicola (assembly GCF_000755245.1). NCBI lineage: Archaea > Methanobacteriati > Methanobacteriota > Halobacteria > Halobacteriales > Halococcaceae > Halococcus > Halococcus sediminicola. The sequence continues at coordinate 904,756 of NZ_BBMP01000022.1, forward strand.
TTCTACCCCCGACCGGTGCGCGTGCGCACGCTCGACGCCCCCACCGACGAATTTCGCCAGTTGGAGGGTGGGGAGAGCGAACCCGACGAGCACAACCCCATGTTGGGCTATCGCGGCATCCGGCGCAGCCTCGACAGACCGGACGTCTTCGTCCACGAACTCGAAGCCTTCCGCCAGCTCTACGGGATGGGTTACGACAACGTCGAAGTCATGTTCCCGCTCGTCAACGACGTCGAGGACGTGATTCAGGCACGGAATCTCATGGAGGAGGCCGGTATTGACCCCGACAAGCGCTCGTGGGGCGTGATGATCGAGACGCCCGCCTCGGCGCTCTGTATCGAGGCGATGGCCGATGCGGGCATCGACTTCGCTTCGTTTGGGACGAACGACCTCACCCAGTACACCCTCGCCGTGGACAGAAACAACGGACAGGTCGCCGACCGCTTCGACGAACTCCATCCCGCAATCCTCGAACTCATCGGCCAGACGATCCAGACCTGCCGCGAGAACGACGTCGCGACCAGCATCTGCGGGCAGGCCGGCTCGAAACCACAGATGGTGCAGTTCCTCGTCAACGAGGGCGTCTCCTCGATCTCGGCGAACATCGACGCCGTCCGCGACGTTCAACACGAGGTCAAGCGCGTCGAGCAGAAACTCGTCCTCGACACCGTTCGGTAACACTCGGTTTCCATCGTTCGCTCTCACGCTCGCGTTGCGAGCGGATACACAACGGCTAAACCCGTGAGTTTCCAGCAGCAAGTATGCAGCGGGCCACCCCGCAGGATTTCTCCCGTGTCCTCTCCTCGATGTGTACGGAGCCACATCCCGTGGCGCGTACGGCCGCCGAACGCTTTCTGGCGACCAATCCCGGCGACCCCGCCACCTACGAGACGGTCGCCGACATCGAGCGCGAGGTCGTCGCAACCCTCGGCGAACTCGTCGACCTGTCGGAACCGGCAGGCTACGTCACCAGCGGCGGCAGCGAGGCGAACATCCAGGCGCTGCGCATCGCGCGCAACCGCGCCGACACGAGCGAACCGAACGTGGTCGCGCCCGCAAGCGTCCACTTCAGTTTCCGGAAGGCCGCCGGCGTGCTCGGTCTCGAACTCCGCACCGCGCCGCTCGACGATCACCGGGCCAATACGACGGCGATGGCCGAACTGATCGACGACGATACTATCGCCGTGGTCGGCGTCGCCGGCAGTACCGAATATGGGAGGGTGGACCCGATCCCGACGATCGCGGCGCTGGCCGACGAGGCGGGAGCGCTCTGTCACGTCGATGCGGCGTGGGGCGGCTTTCAACTGCCTTTCACCGACCACGAGTGGAACTTCGCCGACGCGCGGGTCGACACGATGACTATCGACCCGCACAAACTGGGGCGGGCAGTCGTGCCGGCTGGCGGGTTGCTCGCCCGATCCGACGAACTGCTCGACGCGCTCGCCGTCGCAACCCCGTATCTCGAATCGCGCTCGCAGGCGACGCTGACGGGCACACGCAGCGGGGCGGGCGTGGCCGGCGCTCGCGCGGCACTCGATGCCCTGTGGCCCGATGGCTATCGCGAACAGGCCGCCTCGATCCAGGCGAACGCCGACTGGCTCGCCGCCGAACTCAAAGCGCGTGGCTATCCCGTGGTCGACCCCGAACTGCCGTTGGTTGCCGCCGAAATTCCTGAAGAGACGTTCGAGGCACTCAGAGGGATTGGCTGGCGGATTTCACGCACGGCGAGCGACGAACTCCGCGTGGTCTGCATGCCCCACGTCACCCGCGAAACCCTCGCATCGTTCCTCGCCGATCTCGACGAGTACGATAACACTTAGAAGGCGGACGCGCGCACGGGCGGTAGTGACGCTTCTCCCGACGGCTGCGTCGGTCCCGACCGGCGGTATCGTGGCCCTCCCGCTCCAGTTCGGTGGTCTCGAAGCCGCCGTCGAGACCGCAACCGGTCCCCTCGGACTCCTCATCATCGCGGCGTACTCGTTTCTCATCGCCATCGTGCTCCCGCTGCCGAGCGAGATCGTCCTCGCCGCGCCGCTGAACCTCGGGTTGCCCGAAATCGGCGACCTCGCGCTTATCGTGCTCGTCAGCGGGGTCGGGAAAGCCGCCGGGAGCGTCGTCGCCTTCCGACTCGGCCACGAGGCCAAACGCCAGTCGGGGCCCGTCCTCGACCGGCTTCGGGATTCGCGCTTCGACATCGTCGAGTGGTCCGAGAGACGAACCGTGCAACTCGCCCGGGAGTACGGCTACATCGGGCTTGCGATCGCGTTGACGGTGCCGTTTTTCCCCGATACGCTCTCCATCTATGCGTTCACCGTTCTCGAAGAGAACTACACGAAGTTCGCCGCCGCCACTTTCGTCGGCAGTGCCGGTCGATTGATACTCGTCGCTGGCGTGCTCGCGCCGTTTTTCGCCGGAGTCGGTCTCTGAGTGCACCACAACCGCTATCGACGCGAAAGCGGCGGGCTTTAGGGTTCCATGCCGATAGCGAGCATATGAGCCACGAGGAGTTCCCCACCGAGAACCCGGCGGTCGTCACCTGCGGGCTGCCGTACGCCAACGGCGACCTACACGTGGGCCACCTCCGGACCTACGTCGGCGGCGACGCCTTCACGCGCGCGCTTCGCAAACTCGGCCAGCGGACGGCGTTCGTCTCGGGATCGGACATGCACGGCACGCCCGTCGCGGTCAATGCGTGGGAGGAGGGCGTCACGCCCGAAGAGTTCGCGCTGCGCCATCACGAGAAGTACGAGGAGACGTTCCCGAAGTTCGACATCGAGTTCGACCACTACGGCCACACGGCCGAGGATACCAATGTGGAACTCACCCAGCGGTTCGTCCGCGAACTCGACGAGAAGGGGTACGTCTACGAGCGCGAGATCGAGGTCGCGTGGGACCCCGAGGAGGGCCAAGCGCTGCCCGACAGATACGTCGAGGGGACCTGTCCGTACTGCGGCGAGCACGCCCGCGGCGACGAGTGTGACGAGGGCTGTGGCCGCCACCTCGAACCGGGCGAGATCGAGGACCCGACCAGCGTGATCACGGGCAACCCCGCCGAGTACCGCACCCGCGAACACAAGTTCCTGCGCCTCTCGGAGTTTCAGGACTACTTGGGCGAGTTCATCGACCGGATGGAGGGGACCGCGAACGCGAAGAACCAGCCCCGCGAGTGGATCGAGGGCGAACTCCAGGACTGGTGTATCACGCGGGACATGGACTGGGGCATCGACTATCCCGGCGCGGAGGACCTCGTGCTCTACGTGTGGGTCGACGCACCCATCGAGTACGTATCGAGCACGAAACAGTACACAGAGCGCGTCGGGAGTGAGACGTTCGATTGGGAGCAAGCGTGGCAGGAGTCGGGTGAACTCGTCCACGTCATCGGGCGGGACATCATCCAGCATCATACCGTGTTCTGGCCCGCAATGCTCCGGGGGGTCGAGTATCAGGAACCCCGGTCGGTGATGGCAAGCGGGTTCGTCAACCTCGACGGCAAGGGTTTCTCGACCAGTCGCAATCGCGCCGTCTGGGTCGACGACTATCTCGACGAGGGCTTCGACCCGGACCTCTATCGCTACTACATCACGACTGGCACGGGCTTCCAGCAGGACATCGACTTCTCGTGGGAGAAGTTCGCCGAGCGGGTCAACGGCGAACTCGTCGGCACTCTGGGGAACTTCCTCTATCGCTCGCTGCTCTTTGCCCACCGCAACTACGGGGGAACGCCCGAGGGCGAGGTGAGCGAGGAGGTCCGCGAGCGCATCGAAGGAGCGATGGACGAGTTTCGGGAGGGTGTCAACGACTACTCCGTGCGGGCGGTCGGGCAGTCGGCAGTGAAACTCGCGGGGTTCGGCAACGAGTACATCCAGCGTCACGAACCGTGGAACGCCGAGGACCCCGAGCGCGCGGCGGTCATCCGCGACTGTGTGCAGCTCTCGAAGGCCGTCGCGGTGCTCGCAGAACCCATCATGCCGGGCATGGCCGAACGACTCTGGGACCAACTCGACGAGAAGGGATCGGTCCACGAGACCGCACTCGACGGGGCGCTCGATGCCCCACCCACGGAATTCGACGCGCCCGACGAACCGTTCGAGCACATTGACGAGGAGCGCGTCGCGGAACTGAACGAGAAACTGGAGGCGCAGATCGCCGCCGCTGGCGAGAGTGAAGCGACCGATGCGGACGGCTCCGAGGATGCCCGGACCGATTCCGAAGCGCTCGCCGACGAGCGCATCGGTTTCGAAGCGTTTCAGGACCTCGACGTCCGGGTCGGCGAGGTCGTCTCTGCGGAGGGCATCGACGGCGCGGACGACCTCGCGCGACTAGAGGTCGATCTCGGGCTGGAGACGCGCCAGATCGTCGCCGGCATCAAACAGCTCCACGACCTCGACGGCCTGGCGGGCGAGCGGGTGGTCGTGTTGGCGAACATCGAGCGGACAGAATTATTCGGCGTCGAAAGTAATGGTATGGTGCTCGCGGCCGGCGACGAGGCCGACCTGTTGACCACTCACAGCGACAGTCCGCCGGGAACGAAGATCCGCTGAGCGGGCGGCAGCCATTTCAGGCTGGATGCCCGTGAGAGGGTATGGCGGACGAATGGAAGTACGCCGTCGAGGACTTCGAAGACGACGGTGACGACGCAAGCGAGGGGCGTGCGACGGACGTCTTCGGCGAGGGTGGTCCGGGCGACCTCGAACCCGGATCGCCCTCGTTCGAGAACACGCTGTTCGTGCTGGTCGGCGTCGCCATCGCACTGTTCGTCCTCCTCGGCGTCTGACATACACCCAACAGTTAATCCCGTCCCGCGCTAACGAACGACCATGACGCTGGCACTCGGCGGTTCGCCGCTGATCATCTCGCTCCCGGTCCTCCAGATGGCCGACATCCTCCTGGAGCAGCTGCCGCTGGTGCTCGTGATCGCCGGTCTCGGATTGATGGGCGCCGAGGCGCTCGCGCCCGGTGCACACTTCGTCGTCTTGGGGGTTGCGCTGCTGTTCGCCGGGTTGGTCGGACTGGCGCTCGGGGCCTTCCTCGGCCCGGTCGTGCTCGCGGTCGTGCTCGCGGTGCTCGTCCTCGCCAGCGGCGCGGGGGCCTTTTACGGCTATCGTGAACTCGATCTCTATGGGGGGAAGGGAGCCGGCAAGACGAGCGATTCGGCCGCACTCCGTGGCAAGACGGGCCACACAACCGAGCGTGTGACTCGCACGGGTGGGGAGGTAAAACTCGACGAGGGGGGATTCAACCCCTACTACGCCGCCCGTGCGCTCGATGGCGAAATCCCCGCGGGCGAACCCGTGATGGTGACCGACCCCGGCGGGGGCAACGTCGTCACCGTCGAAGCGCTTTCGACCGTGGAAGACGACATCGACCGCGCGCTCGCTCGCGGGCGCGATGTCGACGACCCGGAGCGCGAAACCGCCTGACGAAACCGCTCGACCGAACCCTTATGTTCCCAACCTCCTAAGTCAAAATAGATGACACTCGTTCCGCTACAGGTGTTCACGCTCGCCCCGGCCATCGTGGTGTTGTTGGTGTTGGCGCTCGCCATCATCACCGTCTATAGCGCCATCGAGATCGTCAACGCCTACGAGAAGCGTGCGCTCACCGTGTTGGGTGACTACCGGAAGTTGCTCGAACCCGGCATCAACTTCGTGCCGCCGTTCGTCAACAAGACGTATCCGTTCGACATGCGCACCCAGACCCTCGACGTCCCCCGTCAGGAGGCCATCACGCGGGACAACTCGCCCGTGACCGCCGACGCGGTGGTCTACATTAAGGTGATGGACGCGAAGAAGGCCTTCCTCGAAGTGGACGACTACAAGCGTGCGGTCTCGAACCTCGCTCAGACCACTCTCCGGGCAGTCTTGGGCGACATGGACCTCGACGACACGCTGAGCAAGCGCTCGGAGATCAACGGCCGCATCCGCAAGGAACTCGACGAACCCACCGACGAGTGGGGCGTCCGCGTCGAATCGGTCGAGGTGCGCGAGGTGAACCCGTCACCCGACGTCCAGCAGGCGATGGAACAGCAGACCTCCGCCGAGCGCCGCCGGCGTGCGATGATCCTCGAAGCGCAGGGTGAACGCCGGAGCGCCGTCGAGAGCGCCGAGGGTGAGAAACAGTCGAACATCATCCGCGCACAGGGTGAAAAGCAGAGCCAGATCCTCGAAGCGCAGGGTGATTCGGTCTCCACAGTCCTCAGAGCGAAATCCGCCGAATCGATGGGTGAGCGCGCGGTCATCGAGCGCGGGATGGAGACCCTCCAGTCGATGGGCGAGAGCGAGTCCACGACGTTCGTGTTGCCCCAAGAGCTCACCTCGATGCTCGGGCGCTACGGGAAACATCTCACCGGGAGCGACGTCACCGAGAGCAACGACGACCTCCAGAGCCTCGACTTCGACGCCGAGACCCGCGAACTCATCGGTCTCGACAACATCGACGAGATCCTCGGCAACATCGACGAGGAGGCCGAACTCGACGTCGAGGAGATGGAACAGGAGGCCGAAGCCATCAAGACCGGTCAGGCCACCGGCGATATCCAGGACCCGGACGACGTCATCGCCGAGATGGACGACTCCGACGAGACGGAGGGCGACAAATCGATGGAGGGACCGTCGGTCACTGACGACGAAGAAGGCGAACTCGAACCCGAGACGAACTGAACGGCGGGCCGAAGGGGTTTTACCTGCGTTTCTCTCACGTGGTGGCAATGGCCGACCGTGAGGTCGACGAGGGGAAACGGGCGACGCTCCGGCGAGTCGCCGCGCTCGGAGCGGTCGGGCCGTTCACCCGCCTCGCCGAGGACGACAACGACGCCCGCGGGACCATCGCGGGCTATCTCGCGGCGACGCCGGGTGCACACTTCTCGAAGATCCGTGACGATCTCGACCTCGCCACCGGTGAAACCCAACACCACCTCAAGCGACTCGAACGGGGCGGCACGGTCGAGAGCCACCGCGACGGCGACTATCGACGCTACTTCCCGGCCCGCGAGTTCGACGGGTTCGAACGCCGTGCGCTCGGCTTCCTCCGCCGCGAGACGCCCCGCGGAATGGTCATCGCACTCCTCCGGGACGGCGACGCGACAGCGAGCGACCTCGCCGCCGAGTTGGGGGTGGCGCGGCCGACGGTGAGCAAACACGCCGCCGACCTCGACGCGGCGGGCCTGCTCTCCCGCGAGGACGGATACGCGCTCGTGCGGCCCGAACGACTGTTGACACTGCTGGTGGGCTATGCCGATTCCTTCGACGCCGCCACCGTCGAATTCGCCCGCGAGGCCGACCGGTTCATCAGTATCGAGTCGTGACTACCGGGTGACTTTCCACGTCGTGCTGGAGGAGTAGCCCCACTTCTCGACCGAGAGCGCCCCCTCGGAGTCCTGAATCGCGTTCATGTTCGTGCCGACTTCCTTCGGCGACAACCCGAGCGCCTCGCCGATGAGTCGTGATTTGAAGTACGTCTGTGTGCTGGCGTGCTCGTGGAGGTAGTCGAGGATGCGGTGCTGTTTGTCGCTGAGTGCGGGCATCGATGCGGTGCGTGCGGCCATATACGATCCAACAGGAGCGCCACACATAGCGGGTTTGGTGCGATGGGGTAATTCGGGCACTGTCGGTCGGTTTTGCGCGCGCTCACGATCGTCAGCCGTCCGCAGCCGTCGGGCAGCGCCGGTTCGCATCGGCGAGTAGTACGGATGGGTACGCCGCGCCGGAAGCGGGCGGTAGGTCTTTATTTCTCGACCACAGTAACCGGGATGGAGGACTACGCGATGGAAATCTCTGATAAACTGCTGTGTCTGTTCAACGCCGAAGTCACCGAATCCGAGGACACCTACACCGTCGAGGTGCCGCGTCGCGAGATCGAGACCGGTTCGATCGAGGCCGGCGAGACCTACCGCGTGGCGCTCGTCTCGCGCGAACCGACCGAGGAATCGAGTGACTCGCGCTCGTCGCGGCCGAGCACGCCCTCCTCGGAACCCCAACCCCCGGTGGACATCGGCGAGATGCGCTACGTCGAGGTCGAGGACATCGGCAAGCAGGGCGACGGCATCGCCCGCGTCGAGCGCGGCTACGTCATCATCGTGCCCGGCGCGGAGATCGGCGAGCGCGTCAAGGTCGAAGTCACCGAAGTGAAATCGAACTTCGCGGTCGGCGAAATCATCGATTGAACCCCCACGTTTTTACTGCGGGGGGTCGCGCTCGCTCCGCTCGCTTGACTCCCGCTTGCAAAAACCTGGACTAAAAACACCTGCTCGTAAACCGCGCGAGCAGTGAACCGTGCTCACTCCGTTCGCACGGATGCCGCACTTGCCGCAACCGTCCCGCCATCGCACAGCACCGCAGAAGCCCTCGCGCCTTCGGCGCTCGCCCTTCATCCTCCAAGGAGCAGCACCGCCACAGCGACCGCACTGCCACCGCCCCGCCGCTGGCGCGCCGGCAGCTACTCGTCAATTGGCGTTCCGTCCGGTCGCTTCGCGCCCTCGGAATCGTGGACGACGACCTCGCCAGCCTCGAAATTCGCCGGTTCGTAGCGTTCGCCGACGGCGATGGCCTCTTCGAGCTCCCGGATCGCGCGCTCCTTGAGCGCGCCGGCCAGTTCTTCGGCGTGCTCGCGGTCGATGTCGCGCCCGAGACCTTCGCACTCGTGGGCGCGCACGTCACCCACCCGGTCGACCGCCGCGCCCATCGGCTGGCTCGACCCGTCGAGCGCGACGCTGAACGGGTAGGTGCGACAGATGAGCGGCCGGTCCTCGTGGACGGTACACGCCCCAGTCCCATCCTCTTCGGCGTAGAAGGTGCAGTCGCCACAGCCATCCGTTTCGAGCGCCCACTCGAAGGTCTCACCCTCCACCCCATCCTCTCCCTCGCTCAATCCATAGGGCATCGGCCGGGCGACGTCTCGCCAGTCGTACTCGCTCCCAGCCTGTAACTCGCGCACTTCGTCGGGAAACACCGTCGCGGTGTGTTCTTCGGTCCCTTCCGCACCCTCTGCCGCCTTGCAGCAGGCTCCACAGCGCGTACACTCGAAGCCGATTGCCTCGATGGCGTCGGCCAACTCGCCGGTGTCGAGATCGCGCGCACGGGCGAGTTCGTCCTCGAAGCTCACACCCCTCGTCCGTGCTCGCCGCGCAAAAGACCGTCGTCAGCTGCTCGCGCGCTCGCCGTCCCACTCGATCCGCCCCTCGACGGCGAGCTTGTCGAGATGCGCCTCGACGGTGCGCTCGGCCAACTCACGAACCCCCGAGAGGTCCTTCCCGTAGGCCGCGTCGGTCACCGCCGCGACCGTCCGCGCACCCTCGTTCACCGCCTGCACCACCGCCCGCTCGCGGCGCAGTCGGTGGGCGATCAACCGTTCGAGCACCGCGCATGGTTCCTCGATGACGGGTCCATGCCCCGGATACAGTCGGCTCGGGTTACGGGCGTGGAGTCGCCGGAGCGCGGTGAGATAGCCGCGCATGTCACCATCTCGACCGCCGACGACGACGCTACCCGCTGCGACCGCGAGGTCGCCGACCAGCAACTCGTTGTCGAGGGCGAGCGCGACGTGGTCGGGCGCGTGGCCCGGCGTCGTGAGCACTTCGACGAGTCCGGCGTCGGTTTCGATGCGGGTACCCGGACCGAATACCCGGTCGGGAGAGACACCCGTCGTCCGCTCGAAGCGCTCCTCGTAGCCGGCGCGCGCCCAGACGGTCGCGCGGTCGGCATACGCTTCGACGCCGCCCACGTGGTCGGGATGGGTGTGGGTCACGAGCAAGTGCTCGACGCCGTCGCATGCCTCGTCGAGTGCAGCCGTTTCGGCCGCCGGGTCGACGAGCAGCGCGCGCTCGCTACCGAGGACGTAACAGTTGGTCTCGCCACCGGGGGCGGCCGTCTCGACGGGAATAGGGATGCGCGTCGGGTTCACGGCCAGCGAACGTGCTCGCGGGCCAAAAGTGGAGTTACTGGTTCAGGAAGTAGACCTGCTTTCTGGCGTCGCGGAAGCTGTAGCGCGACCCCACGAGGTCGTCCTCCTCCAATCTGTTGAGCGCGTAGCGCACAGTTCTATCTGGCAGTAGCGACTCGTCGGCAAGCTGACCCTGCGAGAGCGGTGTCTCCGATTCGAGCACCTTGGCGACGAGCTTCGCGCTCGGGGGGAGTTCGCGCAGGCGGTCGCGGAACTCGGTCTCGGTGAGCGGGTCGTCGGGCTGTGAGCGGTCCGTGGTGGCACTCATGCCCACTGCTGGTCGGTACGCCGTGGTAAAACTTGCCCATGTATGTGAATGAATACTATTGCCGCATAAGTGAATACCCTGTTCCTTATATTCAGTGGCACAACTGCTTTCCCGTGGCCGGTCGAACGTGCCACATGGATTCGATACCCGAACAGTTCCACGACCTCTTCGAACGCGAGACGTTCGCCCACTTCGCCACGATGATGCCCGACGGTACGCCACAGGTGACGCCGGTCTGGGTCGACTACGATGTCGAGGCGAATCGCGTGCTCGTCAACACCGCTCGCGGCCGACGAAAGGAGAAGAACGTCGGTCGGAACCCGAAGGTGAGTCTCTCGATGGTCGATCCCGACGATCCCTATCGGTTCGTCTCGGTTCGTGGTGAGGTCGACGAACTCACCGAGGAGGGCGCAGTCGAGCACATCAACGAACTCGCCCGCCGATACATGGGCGTCGAGGAGTATCCCGGTCTCGACGACGAAGAGGGTGCACGGGTCCAGATCTGTATCCGGCCCGAGGCGGTCGCCACCGGGCAGGGGTAGCACCCGATATCCGTACGGTTTTATTCCTCGGCGGAAAACGACCGGTAGCGTGAAGGGACAGGAGTGGTATCAGACCGCCGAAGTCGCAGAGGACTACGACTCGAAGCGGTTCTCCGATGGCGGGCGGCTCATCGACGACCGCGAGAAAGAGGCCGTGCTCTCGGCAGTCGGTCCCGTCGAGGGCAAACACGTCCTCGAAATCGCCTGCGGCACGGGGAGGTTCACCACGATGCTCGCCCAGCGCGGCGCGGACATCGTGGGACTGGACATCTCGCCGGCAATGCTTCAGGAGGGTCGAAAGAAGGCCCACGCGGCGGGCGTCGCCGACCATCTGGAGTTCATGCGCGGCGACGCCGCCCGCCTGCCCTTCCCCGACGACCACTTCGAAACGGTAATCGCGATGCGGTTTTTCCATCTCGCGGATACGCCGGCCTCGTTTCTCGCCGAGATGCGCCGCGTCGCGCGCGATCAAGTGATCTTCGACACGTTCCGACGGTTCAGCACCCGCAGCATCTACAACTGGCTGCTCCCGATGGGGTCGCGGCTGTACGCCCGTGTCGAGGTCGAACAACTGCTCGACGGCGCTGGGCTTCGGCTGGCCGGCGAGGAACACGACTTCTTCTTCCCGTACGGACTCTACCGCCAACTGCCCGACGCGATGGCCAACCGCGTGCGCGAACTCGACGAGGCCGTCATGGCGTCGCCGGTCGGCGAACACGTGGCGTCGGTGTCGTACTGGAACACGCAGCTCAAGCGCTGAACCGCTCGCACAGCCGCCCGAAGCGGGGCGCGCCGACGAAGCGGGTGTTTTTATACCGCGCCGCTGTACCAATCCGATATGCAGCTCTCGGTGGTCGTGCCGACACTCAACGGCCGCACCCAACTCGCGGCGTGTCTCGACGCGCTCGCGGCGGCCCCCGAGAGCGAGGTCGTGGTGGTGAACGGTCCCTCTGCGGACGGCACCACGGGGATGGTCGGCGAGCGCACGGACGTCGACGTGCTCGTCGAGGTCGCCGACCGCAACCTCAACGTGGCGCGCAACGCCGGTATCGAGCACGCGAGCGGCGAGCACGTCGCGTTCGTCGGCTACGATCGAACCATCGAACCGGGCTGGACGGACGCGCTCGCGGCGGGGTTCGACGCCGGTGGCGTCGGTGGTCGCGCACACACCATCGCCGAGGGACATCCGCCGCGCGAGGGCCAGAACGTGGGAGCCGTCACCGGGCCGACGCGCCGGGGCGAGGTGGCGAGCACGCCTGAATCCCGGACCATCGCCGGGCACGAAGTGACGTACTTCGACGGCTCGAACGTGGCGTTCACTCGCGCGGCGCTCACCGAGGCCGACGGGTTCGACGAGTACCTCCAGACCGGCGGTGCGCGCGATCTCGCCCATCGTCTCGCGGCCCGCGAGTACGGCGTCCACTGGGCCGATGGAATGGCCGTCGGCGACGCGCTCGAAGCCGAGACGGAACCGTCGGCCCCGCGAGCGCTCTCCGATGGGGGACGGGCCGAACGCGACTGGTACTGGAAGTACCGTGCGCTCGCCTACCGCCTCGTCAAGAACTACGGCGTCCGACCGACGACCGCTCGCCGACTGCTCTCGCACGCGAGTCGGGACGCGCTCTCGGGGTTCACGGGCGTCGTCCGCGGCGAGGCGACCCCCACGAACTGGGTCGGGAACGGGCGGGACGTGTTTTTGGGTACCGTTCGTGGCAACGGGTCGGGACTGACCGCACGGTGGCGCTCGCGCGGACGCCGGAACCCGAACGGGCTCTCCTCGCGATCGGACCGTGCGGTCGCGGTCTACGACTGGCGATAACTCGGTTCTCAAAAACGTCCGACGCCCGCCGTCGTGTGTCACACTCCCCGTTCGCGTCCGGCGCTTTCTCGTCCCCGAGTAGCAATTTTTATATAGAACCGCAAACGACCCACTGATGAGGATTTCAAATCATGGCACAGCGACAGCGCATGGGTGGACAGCCGATGTTCATCCTCAGCGATGACTCCGAGCGCACGCGCGGACAGGACGCACAGAGTTCAAACATCACGGCCGGCAAGGCGGTATCGGAGGCCGTCCGGACGACCCTCGGCCCGCGAGGGATGGACAAGATGCTCGTCTCGGATGCCGGCGACGTCGTCATCACCAACGACGGCGCGACCATCCTCGGCGAAATGGACATCGAGCATCCCGCCGCTCAGATGATCGTCGAGGTCGCCGAGACACAGGAGGACGAGGTCGGCGACGGCACGACCACGGCCGCGGTACTGGCCGGCCAGCTGCTCGCCAAGGCCGAAAGCCTCCTCGACGACGATGTCCATCCGACGACCATCGTCGAGGGCTATCACGAGGCCGCGCAACTGGCCCACGAGGCCGTCGACGGACTCGTGCTCGACGACGACGTCGACGACGAACTGCTCCGCGGCGTCGCCAAAACCTCGATGACCGGCAAGGGTACCGGCGACGTCGGTGCCGAAGCGCTCGCCGACACTGTCGTACAGGGAATTCGACAGGTCGAGGGCGACGGCGTGGCACGCGAGGACATCACCGTCCGAACGCAGACGGGCGCGAGTTCGAGCGCCACCGAACTCGTCGAGGGTGTCATCAGCGAGGAGGAACCGGTCCGCGAGGATATGCCCAATAGTGTCGAGGACGCCTCGATCGCGGTGCTCGACGTCGAGTTCGACATCCGCGAGTCGAACGTCGACGCCGAGTACGACGTCCAGAGCGTCGATCAGCTGAACGCCGCCATCGACGCCGAGGAGAACCAGTTCAAGCAGTACGCCGAGCAACTCGCCGACCTCGACGTGGACGTGGCGTTCGTCACCGAGAGCATCGACGACCGCGCGGCCGCCTACCTCGCCGAGGAGGGAATTCTGGCCTTCGAGAGCGTCGACGACGACGAAGCGAAAGCCATCACGCAGGCCACCGGTGCAAGTCGCGTCGGGGCCATCGCCGACCTCGAAGACGGCGACCTGGGTAGCGCCGAGCGCGTCAGCGTCGAGTCCTTCGCCGACGACGATCTGGTCTTCGTCGAGGGCGGCGCGGCCGCCGAATCCGTGACGGTGTTCGCCCGCGGCGGCACCGAGCACGTCACCGACGAACTCGAACGCGCGCTCCACGACGGACTCGACGTCGTGACCGCCGCGCTCGACGCCGGCGGAGTGGTCCCCGGCGGCGGTGCGAGCGAGATCGCCATCGCCGCGCACATCCGCGACCGGGCGGCGAGCATCGAGGGCCGCCGTCAGTTGGCGGTCGAGGCCTTCGCCGACGCCATCGACGTGCTCCCGCGCACGCTCGCCGAGAACACCGGCATGGACTCGATCGACGCTCTCGTCGAACTGCGGAGCCGCCACGACAGCGATGGGCGGGCCGGCATCATCAGCGAGGGTCAGACCGGGACTGTTTCCGACCCCGTCGAGGCCGGCGTGTTCGATCCTGTTGCTGTGAAACACGAGGCCATCGAGAGCGCCACCGAGGCCGCGACGATGATCGCCCGCATCGACGACGTCATCTCCGCGGACAACTGATCCGATCCACCGTTTTTTGCTCCAAGCGACGATCAGCGCGTCGCACGTCCGTCGCCGGTCGTTCTCAGATCGTCGGCAGTCGCCAGTCGTATCGCAGCGCCAGCAGGCGAAGGCCGAGCACGGCGACCGCACAGCCGAGCGCCGCCCGACCGGACGCGACGCCCGCCCGCACCGCGAGCCAGAACATGGCCCCGCCGAGCACCGCCGGCGTCGCGTAGAAGTCCTCGTGGAGCACGCTCGGCACCCGTCCGAGCAGCACGTCGGCGATGCTGCCGCCGCCGACGCCGGTGAGCGTCGCGAGGACCACGACGCCGAATGGCGAGAGCCCTGCTTGAACGCCGACGAGCGCGCCGGTGGCCGCGAACGCCGCGAGACCGACGGCATCGGGGAGCTGGACCGCCGCGTGATTCTTGAGGCGTCCGCCGAGCAGCCATGCGAGTACGAGTGCGAGCGCGACACCGGCAAGGGCGATGGCGACGTCGCCGGTCGTCCGCAGCGCGACCGGGACGCGACCGACGAGCGTGTCGCGGAGAATACCGCCGCCGAGCGCCGTGAGCACCCCGAGAACGGCGATGCCGAACAAGTCGAGGTCGGCGTCGGCACCCTTGAGCGAACCGGCGACCGCGAACGCCACGAGGCCGATCGCGTTCATCGCGCCGAAGGCGTCGACCATCAGACGTCCGTCAGCACGACCGGGTCGCCCACCCCGACGCCGAACGCCCGCTCGCCACGGCCACGATTCACGGCGAGTTCGACGTTCTCGTGGCTCCCGACGGTGACGAGCCGTTCTTCCGGTTCGGCGTGGGCGTACGAGCGTTCGACCGGCACCCGTTCGTCGTTTATCGCTATCGAGTCGCCGAAGGAGCCGTCGAGCACCTCGCCGGGAACGTTCGTGATGACGTTGCCGAACCCGTCGACGACGAGCACCTCGCCAGCGGTCTCGTCTTCTCGGTAATCGGGGTCGGGAAAACGAAGCTCTTCGATGGCCTCGATTGGTGTACAGCGGTCGAGGTCCTCGATATGTTCACTGTCAGCCTCGTGGACGGCCGCGGCCGCCGGCGCGAATACATCCCGTCCGTGAAAGGTCGAACTCGCGGCATCACCATCGTCGATTTCGAACACCTCGATGTCGTCGCCGTCGGCGAGTTGGCGGGCAACGGGCACGAGCACGCCGTTGTCCGGCCCGACGAGGGCGTGCTCACCAGCGCGCACGACGATCGCCGCGCGGTCGGTGCCGACGCCGGGGTCGACCACGACGAGGTGGACGGCGGGCGGGAAATAGGGGAGGAGTTCTCGCAGCCAGAACGCCGCCGTGCGGACGTCCTGTCGGGGAAAGTCGTGGCTGACGTCGACCAGTCGGGCATCCGTGTTCGAGAGGAGCACTCCCTTCATCGCCGCCGGGTAGGGCGCACCGAAGTCTGAACTCAGCGTGAGCATGCTATTCGGGGTCGGCGGTATCGGAGCGGTGTGGACGGTCGTCGGCCGCCCCATCGGTATCGCTCACCCGCTGGAGGCGCTCGATGCCGTTGATTTCTTCGACGATCTCGACGACGGCACTCGGGAGGAGTTCCTCCCAGCCTTCGTCGGCGATCATTCGTTCTCTGATCTCGGTTCCTTCGAGCTTTTCGCGTTCGAACATCGGCGACTGGCGCACTTCGACGCCAGCCTCCGAAAACAGCTGAATCACGAGGGGGTTGTTCGAGTAGGCGATGTCGAACGCCGGCGACATGCTGCGGACGTGGGAGACCCAGACGGCGTTCCTGTCGAGGTCTTCGATGGGAACGGGATAGATGACCAGTTCGGCGTCTTCGAGCGCCTTGGTGATCATCATGATGCGCTCGCCGGCGGTGAACGGGTTGTGGCGGGTGTGTGAGTCGTCGGCGCTGCCGATGCCGAGGACGAGTTCGTCGACTTCGCCGACGATGCGTTCAACCATGTGGTGGTGGCCGTCGTGGTAGGGCTGGAAGCGACCGATGTAAAACCCCCGCGTCATGTCCTCACTCCCGCCCCGCACATATATAAAACCGGCCGGTCGGACACGAACGACTGATCGCAGCGCAGGAGGTCTCGTACGGCCGATTTCGATGCCATGTGGCCGACGTGGGAGGGGAGAAAGTATATCAGTGGACGTGCCCTTCTCTCTACTGTTAGAGACAGTCATATGAGCAACGACACCGACACCGACGACGCGTTCCCAACCGAGTCCGGCGTCGACTCGGACTCGGAACCGGGAGCCGAGACGAACGTGCCGTCTGGGGAGACACTCGGCAGCGACGTCGCCGAAGAGACCATCATCGAAGGGGAGGAAGACGACCTGCTCGGGGGACTCGACATCGAATCGACCGACGACATCGAGATCCCCGACCGACTCGTCGATCAGGTCATCGGGCAGGACCACGCCCGCGACGTGGTGATGAAGGCGGCCAAGCAGCGTCGCCACGTCATGATGATCGGCACACCAGGAACCGGGAAGTCGATGCTGGCCAAGGCGATGAGCCAGTTGCTTCCCAAAGAAGACCTCCAAGACGTGTTGGTCTATCACAACCCCGACGACGGCAACGCGCCGAAGGTCCGCACCGTCCCGGGGGGAAAGGGTAAACAGATCATCGAGGCCCACAAGGAGGAGGCCCAAAAGCGCAACCAGATGCGCCAGTTCCTGATGTGGATCATCATCGCCATCGTGCTCGGCTACTCGCTGCTGATCGCCGGGCAGGTACTACTCGGCATTCTGGCTGCGGGGGTCATCTACATCGCGTTCAAATACAGCTCGCGCAGCACGGACGCGATGATCCCGAACCTCCTCATCGACTCCTCAGACACCCAGACCGCCCCGTTCAAGGACGCGACGGGTGCCCACGCCGGCGCACTGCTCGGCGACGTCCGCCACGACCCGTTCCAGTCGGGTGGGATGGAGACACCGAGCCACGACCGCGTCGAGTCGGGGGCGATCCACGAGGCGAACAAGGGCGTGCTGTTCCTCGACGAGATCAACACCCTCGACGTGCGCTCCCAGCAGAAACTGATGACCGCGATTCAGGAAGGGGAGTTCTCCATCACCGGTCAGTCCGAGCGTTCGTCCGGTGCGATGGTCCAGACCGAACCCGTGCCCACCGACTTCATCATGATCGCGGCCGGGAATCTGGATGCGATGGAGAACATGCACCCGGCACTCCGCTCGCGCATCAAAGGCTACGGCTACGAGGTGTACATGGACGACACCATCGAGGACGAACCGGAGATGCGCCGCAAATACGCCCGCTTCGTCGCCCAGGAAGTCGACAAGGACGGTCGGCTGCCCCACTTCACACGGGACGCCGTCAAGGAGGTCATGCTCGAAGCCCAGCGCCGTGCCGGACGGAAGGGCCACCTCACCCTCAAAATGCGTGACCTCGGGGGACTCGTCCGCGTGGCGGGCGACATCGCCCGCGCCGAGGACGCCGAGTTCACCACCCGCGACCACGTCCTGCAGGCCAAGCGCCGCTCGCGCTCGATCGAACAGCAGCTCGCCGATACGTTCATCGAGCGCCGCAAGGACTACGAGATGACCGTCGCGCAGGGCGACGTCGTCGGCCGCATCAACGGACTCGCCGTGATGGGCGAGGACTCGGGGATCGTTCTCCCTGTGATGGCTGAGGTCACGCCCTCGCAGGGTCCCGGTGGCGTGATCGCCACCGGCCAACTCAAGGAGATGGCCGAGGAGGCCGTCCAGAACGTGTCGGCGATCATCAAGAAGTTCTCCGACGAGAACATCTCCGAGAAGGACATCCACATCCAGTTCGTCCAAACCGGCCAGAGCGGTGTCGACGGCGACTCGGCCTCCATCACGGTGGCCGCCGCCGTCATCAGCGCGCTGGAGGACGTTCCCGTGGACCAGAACCTCGCGATGACCGGCTCGCTGTCGGTCCGGGGTGACGTGCTGCCCGTGGGTGGCGTGACCCACAAGATCGAGGCCGCAGCCAAAGCCGGTCTCGAACGGGTCATCATCCCGGCAGCCAACGAACAGGACGTGATGATCGAAGACGAGTACAAAGACCAGATCAAGGTCATCCCCGTTTCCCACATCAGCGAGGTGCTCGAAGTCGCCCTTGCCGGCGAGGGCGAGAAGGACGGGCTGGTCGACCGCCTGAAATCCATCACCGGGCAGGCACTCGACCGACAGGTCGGCCAGCAGGGCACCGGCAGTCCGAGTCCCCAATAGTGGCCCGATGGGCGGTCTTCGCGGGGTTGACCGCCCTCGTGCTCACACTCTTGCTCGCGCTCGCGCGCCTCTCACAATCGACCGTGAGCGACGGTGCGGTCCCGGGGGACGACACCCGAAGCGAAGCGCCCACCGCCGACCCACCACGCCCGGACCGCACCGCGACCGAACCGTCGGACTCGGCGTCGCTTTCCACGGGGCTATTGCTCGCAAACGTCGCGCTCTCACAGGGGCTGTTCTTACTGATTCTTCTCGGCGGCGCGTGGTACGCTCGGGTCCCGCTCGCGGCGCTCGGCGCGCCGCCGGCGACCAATCGAATAGAGGAACTCGCAATCGGCGTCGCGCTCGGCACCGGCCTGTATCTCGTCAACGAGTTCGGCTCGCGTGCCGTCGAGGCGGTCGGCATCGAGACGCCCACCGCGCTGCGCGAATCGCTCGCGCCCGACTCGACGGCGGGCTGGGTGGTGCTGTTGGCGCTGGTGCTCCCGATCATCGCCGTCTTCGAGGAGTTCCTCTTCCGGGCGGCGCTCGTGGGCGCGTTCTCGGCGGGGTTTTCGTTCTCGCCGTGGCTGCTCGCAGTTCTCTCCTCGATAGCCTTCGCGCTCGGGCACGGTGCGCAGGGTGCGCTCGGCATGGTCGTTACTGGCGGTTTGGGCTTCGTGCTCGCGGGCGCGTTCGTCGTGACGGGGAGCCTGCTCGTCGTGGTGGTCGCCCACTACCTCGTCAACGCGCTCGAATTCGCCGTCAACGAAGGTTCGATGGCCGATTAGCCCTCGAACGGCGCGACGACATCGGCGTCGATCAACTCACGAATCGCGTCCTCGTCGTAGCCCGCCTCGCGGAG
This sequence comes from Halococcus sediminicola, assembly GCF_000755245.1. NCBI lineage: Archaea > Methanobacteriati > Methanobacteriota > Halobacteria > Halobacteriales > Halococcaceae > Halococcus > Halococcus sediminicola. The sequence continues at coordinate 924,072 of NZ_BBMP01000022.1, forward strand.
TAGGTCGCGGGTGTGTTCGCCAAGGCGGGGCGGATGCTGGCGGATCGTCGTCGGCGTGTTCGAGAAATGCATCGGACTGCCGGGCATCGAGACGGTGCCGGCGGTCGGGTGGTCGATTTCGCGACGCATTCCGCGCGCCGCGACCTGCTCGTCGGCGAAGACGTCGGCCATGTTGTGGACGTCGCTCGCGGGTACGTCGTGCTCGTCGAAGAGGGCGAGCAACTCGTCGGTTCCGTATTCCGCGAGTTCGTCGGCCAGTAACGTGTCGAGCGCCTCGCGGTTGGCCACTCGATCTTCGTTGGTCGCGAAGCGCGCGTCGTCGGTGAGGTCCTCGCGGTCGAGCGCCGTACAGAAGTTCGGCCAGAGGTTCTCGGAGGCGACTGCGATCACGATATATCCGTCGCGCGTCTCGAAGGCCTGATACGGCGCTATCGTCGGGTGTTTGCTGCCCATTCGCGTGGGCGGGTCGCCGGTGGCGAAGTAGTTCGAGGCCATGTACGTCATCCAGGCCACCTGCCCGTCGAACAGGCTAATGTCGATTTTTTGTCCATTCGTCCCACTCAGTTCGCGTTCGAGCAGCGCCGCCAGAATTCCCTGTGTGGCGTACATCCCCGCACCGATGTCGGCGATGGCGACGCCGACCCGAACGGGGGTTCTTCCTTCCTCGCCAGTGATGCTCATCAACCCGCCCTCGGCCTGCATGATGATGTCGTAGGCCGGGCGATGGCTGTCGGGCCCCCACTCGCCGTAGCCCGAGATCGAACAGTAGACCAGTTCCGGGTTCTCTTCGCGGAGGTCGTCGTAGCCGAGGTTCCACTCTTCCATCTTCCCGACCCGAAAGTTCTCGACGAGCACGTCGGCCTCGCGGGCGAGTTCGCGGAACACCTCGCGGCCTTCCTCCGAGGCGAGGTTCAGCGCGATCGAGCGCTTGTTCCGGTTGATGCTCATGTAGTAGGCGCTTTCCTCGGAATCGCCGTAGCTCGGGGGTTTCCAGCCACGGGTCTGATCGCCGGTGCTGGGGCGCTCGATTTTGATGATCTCCGCGCCGAGGTCGCCCAACTGCATCGTACAGAACGGACCGGCGAGCACGCGCGAGGCGTCCAAAACTGTGAGACCGTCGAGCGGCCCGCGCTCACCGTCGGCCGTGCGCGCTTCGCCGGTCATCGGCCCTCCATGAACGCGCTCGCCTGTGGCTCGTCGGGGTCGGTGCGCACCTCGACCAACACCGGTTCGTCGCGCTTGACGGCCTCGGCCACACGCTCTTCGAGCTCCACGACGCCGTCGGCTCGGAGCGCGGTCATGCCCATCCCCTCGGCGATCGTCAGGAAGTCGAGCGCAGCCGACGGCCAGCCGTAGGCCCCTGATTCGAGCCCGTAGCTGCGCTCGGCCTCCTCGCTGATGATGGCGTAGTCGTCGTTGTTGAACACGACCGTCGTGACGGGGAGATCGTCGGCGACGGCGGTGTGGAGTTCGTGAACCGCCATCATCAGGCCGCCATCACCGCAGAGCGCCAGCACCGGTTTCTCGGGATTGGCCAACTGCGCGCCGATGGCGGCGGGCAATCCGGTTCCCATCGTCGCCCACGAGCCCGGATTCACGTATCGGCGCGGGCCGTAGGCGTCGAAGACGTTGAGCGCCCACACCCGGAAGCCGCCCGCGTCGGCGCTCACGACCGTCTCGTCGGGAATCGCGCGGCGAACCGCCCGGAGACAGGCCACGGAGGTCGGCGGCTCGCGCTCGGCATCGAGCAGGCCGGCGATGCGCTCGTCGTAGGCGTCCCTGACCGCCGCGACTTCCGCAGCGCCGTCCCAGCCATCGCCCGCGGCGTCGCCGAGCCGCCCCTCCAACTCGTCGAGCGTCGCGCGCGCGTCGGCGACGATGCCCACGGTGGGCGTGTAGCCGGTGCCGATGTCGTTCGCGTCGAGCGTGACGTGGACGAGTTCGTCGGGCAGCGGTGCCGAGAAGTGGCTCGTGGCGACCGCGTCGAGGTCCGAGCCGACGACGAGCGCGGCGTCCGCAGCAGCTAGCGTGTCTTCGAGTTCCGGACTGGCGCTTCCCGAGAGCGTCCCGAGCCAGAGCGGGTGCTCACCGCCGATGACGCCCTTTCCCTTGTAGGTCGTCACGACCGGCGCGCGCAGGCGCTCGGCGATCGATTCGAGCTCCGCGGCGGCTCCCGAGGCCCTGACGCCGCCGCCGGCGACGATGACCGGTTTGCTCGCCCCGTCGAGCACGTCCGCTGCGCCGGCGACGCCGTCGGGCCGTTCGGTCGAGGGTGTTTCGACGTTGGCCGGCGACGCGACCGCTACGTCCTGTGCGAGGAAATTTTTGGGGATGCCGATTCGCACCGGCCCTTTCGGCGGGGTCGTGGCGATCGTGAGCGCGCGGTCGAGTTCGGCGGCGGTCGCCTCGGGCGTCTCGACCAGGATGTTCTCCTTGACGACGGTGTCGTAGGTATCGGGCGGCGTCTCGTGGATGGCGTCGCCGCCGCGGAGGTCGGGTTCGGTCTCGATGGCGATGTGCAGGAGGGGCGTGCAGTCGTTTTTCGCGTTCTTCAGCCCGTTCATCGCGTTCATGTCGCCCGGACCGGGAACGACGATGGTCGCCGCTGGCCGGCCGCTCGTCTCGGCGTAGCCCCACGCCTCCTGACTGACGGCGGTCTCGTGGCGCGCGACGACGTAGCGGACGTCCTCGGCGCGGTCGATGCCGTCGTTCAGCGGGAGCGACTGCTTGCCGGGGATGCCGAAGACGGTGTCGATACCGTGCTCGCGCAGGCGCTCGACGACGGCGGTGCTGACGTGCATGATAAATCCATCGTGTGTGGGGATAAAAAGCGTCCCTTAGCGAACCGAATCGGATCGATCGCCGTGCACCGCGCGATGAGGCGTAACGTGCGGGCCGTGCTCGCCCGGTTCGACGGTCGCCGCGACGCCGAAGACGTCCCGGAGAAGTCCTTCGGAGACGACTTTCGACGGTGGTCCGCGGGCGTAGATTTCGCCGTCGTCGAGCGCGAGCATGTGTTCTGCGTGCCGGGCGGCCTGGTCGATGTCGTGGAGGACGAGCACGACCGTGACCTCATTCTCGACGTTCAGCGTCTCGACGATCTCCATCACTTCGAGTTGGTGGTGGAGATCGAGGAAGGTCGTGGGTTCGTCGAGCAGCAGTACCTCCGTGTCCTGGGCGAGCGCCATCGCGATCCACGCGAGCTGTTTCTGACCGCCGCTGAGGCTGCCGAGGTCGCGGTCGCGGAGGTGGTCGACGCCGGCCAGCGAGAGCGCGCGCTCGACGGCCGCCTCGTCGGCGTCGGTCGGCGATTCGAACGCGCCCCGGTGGGGATAGCGACCGTGCATAGCGAGGCTTTCGACGGTGAGGCTCGCCGGGAGGTCGCTCTCTTGGGCGAGCAAGCCGAGTTTGCGGGCGAGCTCCTTCGTCCCGAGCGACTGTATCTCCCGCCCGTCGAGTCTGACGACGCCGGATTCGGGAGCGAGCTGGTTGGCGAGGCCCTGGAGCAGCGTGCTCTTTCCCGACCCGTTCGGCCCGACGAGCGCCGTCACGCGGTTTTCGGGGATCGACACCGACTCGCCGTCGATTACCGGTCGATCCTCGGAGTAGCCGAGCACGAGTTCTTCGGCGACGAGAGCACTTGGAGAGTCGTCCCGAACGCCGCCGGGTGGCTCCAACACCGACTCGCTCGTGACGACCGCTCCGCCGTCGGGCGCGACGTCGTCGGTGTCGACCATCAACCGTCACCACCCGTCGGCAGTCCGTCGTCGGAACCCGTGTGGACCATATTCTCCGACGGCAAGGCACGTCGCTCCCTCATGGCTGTTTAGGTGGGCCTAAATCACATAAACGTTTCCGTCGCCGGAGGTTTAGAGTTCGCCGATGGAGCCTCGCTTGCGCATGAGGTAGAGGAAGTAGGGACCGCCGACGAGACCGGTGACGATGCCGACCGGTACCTGGACGGGGCTGAGCGCGAGGCGCGCGCCGACGTCGGCGGCGACGACCAGCGCCGGACCGGCGAACACACAGCCGACGACGAGTCGTCTGTAGTCACTGCCGACGATGGTGCGGACGATGTGGGGGACGATGAGTCCGACGAAGCCGACGATGCCCGCGACGGCGACGCTCGCGGCCGCCGCGAGGATGCCGACGCCGGCCAGTGCGAACCGAACCCGCTCGACGCTCATCCCGAGCGCCTTGGCCGTCTGCTCGCCGAGCAACAACACGTTGAGCTGACGGGCGGCGGCCAGCGCCAGCCCGACCGCAATCACCGTCCACGGGAGGATCACCCTGACCTGTGCCCAGTCGGTACCGGTGAGTGAGCCGGTCGTCCACGCCAGCGCCTCCTGGACGACGCCGAGGTCGTCGGCGAAGAGGAACAGTCCCTGCTGGAGCGAGCGAAACACCATGTCGACGATGACGCCGGCGAGCACCAGCCGTACGGGCGAGGTTCCACCCTGCCACGCGATGAGGTAGACGACGAGGAACGCGACCGCACCGCCGACGGCGGCCAGCAGCGGGACGAACGCGCTGAGTTCCGAGAAGACGACGAGCGTGAGCAGGATGGCGAGACCAGCGCCGGAACTCACGCCCAGAATGAAGGGGCTCGCGAGTTCGTTTCTGGTGATGGCCTGAAAGATGGCCCCCGAGACCGCGAGGTTCATGCCGACGAACGCGCCGACTAGCACCCGCGGCAGGCGAATGTTCCAGACGACGAGGCTTTTCCTCCCCATCTCGGGCACCTCGCCGCCGAGCAGGAACGCCGACAGCGCGTTCGGGTCGAAGATCACCGCGGGGTCGAAGACGGCGGCCCACGCCTGCCCGATGGTCATCGAGTACGACCCGAAGCTCACCTGTACGAGACCGGCGACGACGACGATGGCGACGCTGCCGAGACAGAGCGCGACCAGCGGACCGTCGACCCAGTCGAGCAGCCGCTCCCGGCGGGATGCGGGAGCGGCGGTCGATGCGTCGTCCGCCATCGCTACGTCCCCACCCCTGACGACTTCCGCTCGATCTCGCGGGCGCGTGCGAGGATCCGCTCGTCGTCGATGTGGTCGAGCAGCCGGTCGTGGCCGTCCACGGCGCGCCGCTCGCGCTCGGCCGCCGGGAGGAACTCCGCGAGCCGACGGTCGATCGCCGCCTCGCGGCGGGCCGCTCGCCGCTCGCCGCTCCAGTCGTCGGGAGCGTGTTCGTCGAACCACTCGCGCCACCGCTCGCGCTCGCGCCACTCGCCGGTGAGTTCGCCCTCCCGGCGCAGCCAGTCGTACTGCTCAGCGAGCGCGTCGGGGTAGTCGCGTTCGCGCCGTGCGTCGGCGATGAGGGCGTGCGCAGTGCGAGCGCCGCGGCCGGCCGCGATGATGGCCTGTCTGTCCGACGCCACCGACGGCGAGGCGACGTAGAGACCGTTTATGGAGGTTCTGCCGTCCTCGGTGGCGGACGACCGGTCGAACCGCTCGTTCCCGTCGTCTTCGAACATCGCGTCGTCGAGGGGTGAGAGATACTCGCCACCGTAGCGCGTGGCCGCGACGACCCGCTCGGCCGTGACTCGGCGACCGTCCTGCGTTTCGAGCACGAATCCACCGTCCCCGCGTTCGACCGCTTCGACGAGGGTGGGGACGATCCCGCAACCGGCACGCGCTGCGTGGTCGTGCAGCAGTTCGTAGAACGTCTCGACGTCGATCCCGGCGGGGAATCCGGGGTAGTTTTCGAGGTGGGCACACCGCCGGAGCGAGGAGCGCCCGCGGTCGAAGATCACCGTCTCGAAACCGTATCGCGCGGTGAACACGCCGGCCGAACAGCCGGCCGGCCCGCCACCGACGATGGCCACGTCGACGTCGGTGCCGGTCATCGCCGGAACGACCCGTTGACGACGTCGGCGACGCGCTCCCGGTCGAACAGTTGCTCGTCGGCCGGGAGTTCGGGGTACGGTCCCTTCGTGTACCGCGGCCACTCGCCGAACTGGTCGGGATAGAGCTGTTTCGCGGTCATCTCCAACTGGAAGAGGTTCAGTATCGGTCCCTGATAGCGCGCCCCCTGAGCGTACACGCGGTCGTTCTCGACGGCCGAGAGCCGCTTTCCGACCGGGTCCTCCCGCAACCGCCGGCGAACCCTCCGCATATCGGTTTCCGGATGCATGCCGCCGAGTCCGAAGAGGACGTCCGGGTCGGCCTCCAGCAGCCCCTCGACGTCGACCGTATCCCCCGACGCGACGTCGCCGCCGAACGCCTCTGCCGGGCCGAGCGGTCGGGTGTGCGCCGTCAGGAAACCCGGTGTGGTCACCTTGTAGACGTATATCTCGTCGAGGTCGCGCGGCAGCGCCATCGTCGCCGTCGGTCGTCGGCCGGACGGCGGCAGGCCGTCGGCGATCGTCTCGCGTAGCCGGGTGTGGACGGACGCGAGCGCCTCGTAACGTGCGTTCTCGCCGAACACCTGTGCGACCTTCTCGAACATCTCCCACAGCCCGTAGTACCGGTACTCGTCGGCCCACTCGTCGGGCGGCGTCGCGTGTCTGTCGCTGTAGTAGTTCCCGAACCACGGACCGACGTTCGTCCGGATCTCGTCGAGGTCGTCGGTCGTCCAGCCGTGGAGCGAGGCGACGCCCGCCGGGTCGGCGAGATGCACGTCGTTGTCGAGTTCGTAGAGCTGTTCCTTGCTCGGGTTCCACGAGGAGTAGAGACCGCTCCAGTCGACCGAGACGCCGTCGAGGCGGGGCGTGAACTGGTTCCACAGCGCGTCGTAGTACTCCGGCGAGTGCATCGCCGTCACGTCGGTACCCCGCCCGAGCGCGAACGCCATGCCGGCCAGATGCGTCAGGCGCGTGAAGATGCGCTTCGGGACGCCATCGAACGTGACCTCGCCCATCGGAGCCATCGACACGCTGTACGAACCACCGGCACCACCGGGTGTCGTGCTGTCGGTCGCCGAATCTGTGGCTCGGGTGCCGGAGTCGGTCGAACCGTTCGTCCCGTTCGCGCTCCTGTCGGATCGGCCGGTACAGCCGGCGAGCAACCCACCGAGTACGAGCGCACCACCGGCTCCGAGCGACGCCCTGCGCGAAAGCGACAGTCCCTTCGCCTCCGGTCCCTCGGTCATCGCTGGACCCTCCCGGCGACGACGTCCGCCACTCGCTGGCGGTCGAACAGTTCCCGCGAAACGCCGTAGAGCTGCTTCGCCGCACGTTCGGCGAGCACGAGGTTCGTGATCGGGCCCTGATACAGCGGGCCGCCACGGTAGACGTCGTCGTTCTCGACGGCCGTGAGGCTGCCTGCGACGTCGTGCTCTCTCAGAAATCGAACCACTGTGTTCTGGAACTCTTCTGCGGTCTGGTCCTCGTGGCCGCGCAGGAGCAACACTTCGGGATCGATTTCGAGCAGCGTCTCGTAATCGAGGTGCGCTCTGGAGCCGTGGAAATCCTCGACGTCGGTTTCGGCGAGCGCATCTCGGACACCGAGGTCGCGCCACTGCTTGAAGCTGGTTCCCTCGTCGATGAGATACGGACTGAACTGCTCGGGTTGGTTACCTTCGGCCCAGAGGATGGCGGCCGCCGGACGCTCGCCCTTCGGTGGGGCGACCTCGGAGAGCCGCGACTGGAACCCGTCGTGAAGTTTCGAGAACGCTTCGTAGCGCTGCTCGCGTTCGAACACTTCCGCGAGTTTTCCGAACGCCTCGTACAGCGAGTAGTACCGATAGTCCTCGTGCCACGCGTAGCCCCGCGAAAAGCCGGTGTTACCGAGAAACGGCGCGACGTTTTCGGCGATTTCGTCGATATCCGCCCGTTTCCAGCCTTTGGCCCGGTTGAGCAGGAAGTTCGGGTCCTGGATGTGGACATCGCCGTCGAGTTGGTAATACGTCTCCTTGCTCACGCCGCCACCGTCGCCGAACAGGCGAGTCATCCCCGAGGTATCCACCGAGACGCCGGGGATTCCGTCGTAATACTGGGTGTGGTAGCGTTCGGGCAGCCAAAGCGCCTTCGGCGGTTCGATACCGAGAGCGACCCCCATGTCGGCCCAGCTGCCGTTGTTCGCCACCCACGTCCGCGGGACGCCGTCGAACTCGATCTCTCCTACCGGAGCCATCGAGACGCTGTACGAACGGCCGGTGTCGGATCCACTCGCCGTCGAATCGGTCTCGGCGGTCGCCGTGGCAGTCGTTTCGCTGCTGTTCCCGCCGGATGCGTCCTCGCCACCGGCACAGCCGGCGAGCAGTGTCCCGGTCGCCGTCCCGGCCAGAAAGCGTCGTCGTCGCATATGTTTTAGGCTCGCCGAAACAATGGTAAAGGCTTCCGATTTCGGCCCGCCTAAAGCGGAGGCCGGCTACGCGGTCCCGTCGATGATACGGGCGACCTTCCCGCGGTCGAACAGTTGCTCGCCGGCCGGAATCTTCGGATACGGCTCGCCGCTCGCGTAGTCGGGCCACTCGCCGAACTGGTCGGGATAGAGCTGTTTCGCGGTCATCTCCAACTGGAAGAGGTTCATGATCGGTCCCTGATAGCGCATGCCGCCGGGATAGAGGCGGTCGTCCCGGACGGCGGTGAGCTTTCTCCCGGCCGGCGTGTTCGTGATTCGGTTTCGCACGTCGCTCAGGTCGTGTTGGGAGGAAACGCTCCAGAGGTGGAAGATCACGTCGGGATCGGCTTCGAGCATCGTCTCGTAGCCGACTTCGCCCCAGAGACTCGACCACTCTTTTTCGGCGAAGGCGTCCCGCGCCCCGAGCGGTCGGGTGTCGGCCAGCCAGTAGCCGGGTCGGTTGAGATGGTAGGTGTAGAAGGCGCTGTTGTCCGCGTTGAGCGTGACGCGGACGGCGGTCGGTCGCTCCGCCTTCGACGGGAGGTTCGATCGAATCGTCGAGCGCACGCCGTCGTGAATACTTTTGAGTTTCCGGTAACGCTCCTGCTCTCGAAGCACCCGTGCGACCTTCCCGAACAGGTCCCAGAGCGAGTAGTACCGGTAGTTATCCCGGTAGGGCTTCGGCGGGTCGTCGTGCGTGCCGCTGTAGAAGTTCCCGAACCACGGGCCGACGTTCCCGGCGATCTCGTCGATGTCCGACGCGCCCCAGTTCTGCTGTGTCGAGACGTACGCCGGGTCGAGGAAGTGCACATGACTATCGAGTTCGTAGAGGCGTTCCTTGCTCAGACCGTCGGCAAGCGGATCGGAAAGCGCAGACCAATTCGGCGAGACGCCGTTCAGCCGTGCGGTGTACGCACTCATCACCTCGCCAGCGAGTTCGGGGCTGTAGATCGTGTTCACGGCGTCGCCGTGGCCGAGCGCGACCGCCATGTCCGCGTACTGCGGGAAGCCGACGAACAGGGATCGCGGGACTTCTTCGAACGCGACGGTCCCCATCGGGGCCGCTTCGACCGCGTGCGAATTGGCACGGTTCGTCGCGTTCGCGCGCCCCGAGGCGGTGTCGTTCGTCTCGGAGTCGTTTTCACCGCCCGTGCACCCCGCGAACGACCCACCGGCGAGCAGTCCGCCGATCTCGAGCACCCGACGCCGCGTCGAACCCGCAGCCGTTAACTCCGACATGTGTTTTAGGCTGGCCGAAAAAAGTTTATGGGTTTCGGTCGGAGAGTCGACGAACCTCGCCGAGCTGACCTCGCCGACGACCGTCATCGGACTGGATTTCCGGGGACGACCGTCCCACTCGTTCCGACACGACAAACTGATTTTTCTATTTCTCGAAAATCTGTTTTCACGAAGGCAAGGTTTAAGTGACGTGTGGCCGTACTGATGACTGTAATGAGCTTCCAGCAATCCGAGTCAGACCTCCGTCAGGAGTTCGGCACCGTCGAGGAATCGCCGGCGCTCCGCGTCGAAGCGGAGCGCGCAGAACAGGTCGTCGACGCGCTGAACGCCGACCTCGCCGCGTCGTACGTGCTCTACCACCAGCTCAAAAAGCACCACTGGAACGGCGAGGGCGCGGAGTTCCTCGAACTCCACCGCTACCTCCAAGAGGCCTACGAGGACGTCGAACACCACGCCGACGTCATCGCCGAGCGCGCACAGGCTCTCGGCGGCGTCCCGGTCGCCGGTCCGACGAACCTCGCCGACCATAGTTATGTCGAGTTCGAGGGCGAGGACGTCTACGACGTGCGCACCTCACTGCGCAACGACATGCAGATGTTCGGCGATATCGTCGAACACTTCCGCGACCACATCGAGCTGACCAACGGTCTCGGCGACTACGCCTCCGAGGAGGTGCTTCGAAAGGCCATCACTGACTACGAGGAACACGCCCACCACCTCGAACACTACCTCGAAGACGACACGCTGGTGCTCGACGAAGCGACGCACTGAGACCGAGAACCCGTTTTTTAGCGTTCGAGCGACACGGTCGTATCCGTCGAGATCCAGCCGTCGGCGTTGTCCGCTTCGATGAAGACGCTTCGCTCGGGGGAGGTCGTATGTATCGAGACGCGCCCGTCGGAGGCTGTGGGTTCGTCGTCGGCGCTCGTTTGCGGGGAAGGAACCGCCATACCGAATGTTAGGTGGACCTAATTCTATAAGCGTTTTGGTCGGCCTAATTCGTCAGTCCCCGGCGCGCGCGGGCCGGTAGCCCCGGCTGATGGCCTTCCACTCCCCGCTCGAAAAGCGATAGTAGTTGACGGCGGCGGGGACGGCCATCAGCGTCACGATGGCGAGGACCAACCCACCGAGCCCGAGTTGCGTCGTCGCGCCCGCGTAGGCCAGCGGCAGTGCGACGACGTAGCCGAGCACCTGCCCATAAAATGGCCAGCGCGTGTCGCCGCTCGCTCTGAGCGGGCCGGTCGCCGTCCGCGAGAGGCCCTTGAAGACGATGCCGACACAGGTGGCGTGGATGAGCACCACGGCGACCGGCAGCGCCGGATTCGAGGGGTCGCCGACGAACACACCCGCGATCGGGTCGGCGAAGACCGCGACGAGTATCGCCGAGACGAGATAGACGGCGACGCCGAAGCGGATGACCTCACGGCCGTACGCCTCGGCAGTCCCCTCGTCGCCCGTGCCGAGCTGTTGGCCGACGAGACTGGAGGAGGCGAGACCGAAGCCCCAGCCGGGCGTGTTGAGCAGGTCGCGCACGCGCTGGGCGACGACGAACGCCGCGACGACCGCCGTCCCGAAAACGTCGACGATGGCCAACAGGGGAAATTCGCCGAGTCGCCACACGAGGTTCTTGCCGATCATGGGAGTTCCGATGCGCACCAGCCGGCCGATGGTTTCTCGGTCGAGATAGGTCCCAAACGGGTCGACGGTGACGGGGAACGCGCCGATCAGCGGGACCGAACCGGTCGTGAATCCGGTCAGAAAGGTCGCGGTGACGGCGACGTTTGCGAGTACGGTCCCGACCGCCGCGCCAGCGACGCCGTAGTCCAGAGCGAAGATCAGGACGGCGTTGACCGCGATGTTCAGCACGGCCCCGCCCGCCCGGACGACCATCGGCGTCCACGCGTCGTCGGTGCCGACGAGCGTGCGGCTTCCGACGAGATTCAATCCGGCGAAGGGAATCCCGAAACCGACGATTTCGAGGTAGCTTGCGCCGAGAGCAATCACCTGTGGATCGTCGCTGAGCACGCCGACGAGCGCGCTCGGAGCGGTGTAAAAGAGCGCGGCGACCGGCAGCGTGAGCACGAGCACGCAGACGACGCTCGACCGAACCGCCTGCCCTATCGACCTCTGCGCCCCGTAGGCCTGCGAGACGAGCGCGATGGTGGCACTCGCGAGCCCGCCGCCGAGCGCGAACGCCATCCCCCAGTAGGGGGCGGCGAAGCCGACGCCGGCGATGGCTCCCGTGCCGATGGCGACGCCGACCATCGCGGTGTCGGCGGCCTCCTTTGACATCCTCGCCAGTCCGGTCACGATGCGCGGCCACGCGAGGTTCGTCGTCCGGCGGGCGCGCTCGCGCTCGATGAGGCCCGCACGCACCAGCGCCAGCCCCACCCAGTACACCACGAGTCGGATCGGATTCGGGAACCGCTGCACTCTCTCGATCTCGTCGCGGCGGGATGAAATGGGTTCCGTCCTCGGCCGCCGAGACGTGTTCGCCATCCGACTTCACCGCGTGTTCAACCGCTCGAACACGATGGTCCGGCGAGCACCGAAGCGACCGTCCGCCGTGGTCTCAGACGGTATCGACGTCCGTGCCGACCGAACAGACGTACTCGCCGGTCGCCACCTGGGGAAGCCGGCGGGTGCGCCAGAACACGCCGTCGACGTCGGCGGTCGTCTCGGCTTTCACGCCTCCGAAGACGTCCGTCACGCGAAAGAGGCGGTCGCCACGTTCGACGCGGTCGCCGAGTTCGACGGTGAAATCGACGAGCCCGCCGGCGGGCGCGCCGTACTGCTCGAAGCCGGTCGCGCGGGTCTGTTTTCGCCGCTCCGTCTCGCCGTCGAGAAAGCCGTAGGCGGCGAGGACGTTCTCGACGCCCTCGACGCCCGTGCGGACGCTCTCGGGATCGAGTCCGACTGCGCCACCGAGTTCGGGGTCGATGGTGGGGACGCCCTCGTCGGGGGCGGCGCGGGCGAGTTGCCCATCGGGGCCCTTCTGGTCGAGAACGTGGCCGCAGTCGAAGGTCCGTGCGAGGTCGAGACACTCGCCGTGGAGGTGGTGGCGCGGGCCACAGCGGACCCGGGTCTCGTGGATCATCCGGCTGGTCGACCCCTGATGGAGGTCGAGCGCGAGGTCCGCCCGCTGGACGACCTCGAAGGTCGCGGCGGCGATGCGCTCGGAGGAGGTGCCGTGCTCGTCGCCGGGATAGGCTCGATTGAGTTTGGTGTCGTCGATGGGGTTGCGGTGCTCGGCCACCTGAAAGGCATGGATGTTGACGATACCCACCAGCAAAATCGTGCCCGCGAGGTCGGCGGGGTCGAGTCGGGGGACGAGTTCCCGGACGACGCCGACGCCGTTGAGTTCGTCGCCGTCGCTCGCGGCCTGCACGTAGAGTGTCTTGCCCGTCTCCGCGCCGTTGACGACACAGACGGGCAGCCCCGCTCGAGCGCCGTCGCGCGTCTCGCCGACCGGCAGTCGCCCGGTGTCGATTTCGCCGGGAGCGGCGCTCGCAGTTCCGAGGCTCGTCATTGTCGGATACGGCTTCCGGACGCTCTTTAGGCGTTCGATGTTCGGGCCGAACCGACGCGGATTTGGCGGTGCCGGGAGTAGTCCGCCCGTGTCGAGCAACGCCCCCGAGCGGCCACCGACCGCCCGGTTCGTGGCGGCGCTGTCGGTCGCCCGCAACGCGAAAATCGGCCTCGCCAGCGGCGTCGCGGTCGCGCTCCTCGCCTATCTCTATCGTGTCCTCGAACTGCTCGGCCCGTCGGCGGACACGCGCGGGTCGCCGCTACTCTTTCTCTTGCTGGCGCTGACGCTCGCGCTCGCCGTCGCCGCGCTCGTCGCACTCGGGTTGACGCTCGTGTCGGCCTATCGGCTCGCGCGCGAACCGTGAAATGGAGGATACAAACCTACACGGTCTCGCAACCTCCAGATCGATTTATCTGACGTCATTGGAGCAACATTTATTGCTCCTCCTTGTGGAGTGTGATCTATGAACCAACGCCGGTCGATGCCCGACTGGTGGCGGTACTGGAGCTTCGGAATTGGATTGTTGGTGCTCATCGCCACCGGAGCGCTGTACGTCGTGCTCGACCCGTCAACGCTGCTTGAATACTTCGAGCTTTTCCTATTCGTTCTGGTTGCACTCCTTTTGTTCCTCTCCGGGCTGGAAATCCGATTCAGCGTCGGAACGCGACCGATACGGGAGCGACACTTCGTCGCCGCCTCACAACTGTTGCTCGGGGTCGCGCTTCTCTGGTCGCCGGCTGTGTCCTTCCTCGAACAGACCATCGAACCGTACGACGTTATCAATTTGGCCACAGGTCTGTTCATGCTGTTGTTGGGTATCGGAACGGTGTACCGTCCGACCACGTTCGGACCGTACGACAGCGCTGACTGACTGTCGATTCTTGTCGTTCACTCACCAGCGAGCGCGTCGAGTCGCTCGGCGGCCGTGCGTGGTCCCTTCGCCAGCAGGACGTTGCCCACCCGGAGTTCGGTTTCGGGACCGGGCGAGACCTCCCACTCGTCGCGCGCCCGCGTCACCGTCTCCTTCGTCACGGACTCGTCGGTGACGTCCTCTCGACCTGTGCGCCGGACGGCGATGACGCGCATTCCGGTCTCGGTCTTGACCATCTTCCCGCCGAGGGTCGCGCCGTCGAGGTCGCTGTCGTGCGCGACGGTCAGCCGGACGAGTATCTCGTCGGACTCGCCGACGGCCTCGGCGATGACGGGGTGGGAGCCGATGCCTCTGAGGACGCCCTCGCTGATCTCGACGGCCGCATCGGAGATGACTTCGGTACTGCGTGCGAGGTGGACCAGCCCGCGCAGCGAGACAGGGTCGTCGACGCGACTCGCCGCCCGAAGCGTCCACGCCTCGAAGCGGTCCTGGAGCGCGTCGACTTCGGCCTCCAGATTCACCACCTCGTCGGCGAGGTCCGTGCTGTCGAACAGCACCGCGCCGTAGGCCAGATCGACGGCGAGTTCGCTCATGTTCTTCATCAGTACCACCGAATCGGTCGCGCGCTCCAAGTCTCCGATAGCCGGTTCGGGCGGGTTCGGTGGGATGTAGGCCGCTCCCGTGGTGCTCTGATAGACGCCCGTGAGCGCCTCCTCGGGACCTCGAAAGAGCACGACGTCGTCGGCTCGCAGCGCGGTCTCGTGGTCCGGATTGAGCACCCACTCGCCCGCACGGTGCAGCGCGATCGCCCGCACGCCCGTCTCGCTTTCGAGGTTGAGTTCGCCGAGGGTCAGCCCCGAAAAGCGCGCGTCGGAAGCGACTCGCGCGCGCACGACCGTCTCGATGGCCTCGGGCAGCGCCCCACGGATCGCCTCGGGGAGACCGATCTCTTCGAGGACGATCTTGGCGATGTCGCCGGTCGCGTCGCTCACCTTCTCGGTCGCGCCGACGATGCCCATCACCGGTGCGAGCGCCTCGGCGTCGTCGGGGCTGCGGGCGGCCATCAGCAGGCTCATCCGGGTCTTGAGCTGGAGAACATCCATCTCGGCTTCGAGTTCGAGCACCTCCGCGGCGACCTCCCCGTTGTCGAGCAGTACCGCCGAATACGAGAGGTCGATCATGAGTTCGGCGATGTCCTTCATCTCCGCGAGGAGCCGTTTGACGCTCCGTGGCTCGTAGCCGACCTCCCGTTGCATGGCGAAGATTCGACGTGGGATGGCAAAAACTTGCCGTGGCGCAACGGTAATGCTTTTCCCGGAAGGTCCGAACTCTCTAGTATGGCCGATGACCTCCACAAGGGCCTCGACGACGTGTTAGTCGCGGAATCCTCGCTCAGCTACATCGACGGCGACGCCGGGCGACTCGTCTACCGCGGCTACGACATCAAAGACCTCGCGCGCGAGGCGAGCCACGAGGAGGTCCTCTATCTGCTCTGGCACGGCGAACTCCCCGACCGCGACGCGCTCGACGAGTTCGTCTCGGAGCTATCCGCCGAGTACGCCGTCGAGGAAGGGGTCATCTCGACGCTTTCGGACCTCGCTGCCGCCGACGAACGCCCGATGGCCGCGCTGCGAACCGCGGTCTCGATGCTGTCGGCGAGCGAGCCCGAAGAGAGCGATCCCGAGGACCTCGACGCCTCACTGCGAAAGGGCCGCCGCATCGCCGCGAAAGTGCCCACGATACTCGCGGCCTACGATCGCCTGCGCAACGGCCAGGATCCCATCGAACCCCGCGAGGACCTCTCGTACGCCGCGAACTTCCTCTACATGCTGAACGGCGAGGAACCCGACGACGTGGCCGCCGAGACTTTCGACATGGCGCTCATCCTCCACGCCGACCACGGTCTCAACGCCTCGACGTTCACCGGGATGGTCATCGCCAGCACGCTCGCCGACACCTACAGCGCCGTCACGGGTGGGGTCAGCGCGCTCGCCGGGTCGCTTCACGGCGGGGCGAATCAGGACGTCATGGAAACCCTGCTCGAACTCGACGAGAGCCAAAAGGATCCCACCGACTGGATCCGCGACGCGATCGACAATGACCGTCGGATCCCCGGCTGGGGTCATCGCGTCTACAACGTCAAGGACCCGCGTGCCGAGATCCTCACCGAAAAATCGAAAGACCTCGGCGAGAGTTCCGGCGAGAAGAAGTGGTACGACTATGCCGCCGCCATCGAGGAGTATCTCACCGAAGAGGAGAACTTCCCCGAGAAAGGGCTCGCACCCAACGTCGACTTCTACTCCGGTACCGTGTACTACCAACTCGGTATCGACCTCGATATGTACACGCCGATCTTCGCCATGAGCCGCGTCGGCGGCTGGGTCGGCCACGTCCTCGAATACCAGGAGGACAACCGCCTCATCCGCCCACGCGCCCGCTACGTCGGCCCGAAAGACGAGGAATTCGTCCCGATCGACGAGCGCTGACACACCCACTTCGTTTCCACTTTTTTAGACGGAGGGATCGCGCGCCTCCGGCGCGCTCAACCCCCGTCCAAAAATCTGGACTAAAAACACCTGCTCACTCGCGCCTGCGGCGCTTGTTCGCGGTGTTCTCGTGAACGACCGCAAGGAGTGAACGAGAACCAGAGAGACGCGAAGCGTCTCTCGTGAACCGCGCTCGCTACTCACGGCTCACTACGTTCGCCGTTCGCTTTCGAGGTTCTCCTTCGGCCGAACCTCGCTTCGCTCGCGCGGACACGACTGCCCTCGCAAACCGCACAGCACGCAGAAGCCCTCGCGCTCCCGCTGGTCGCGCTCGCCCTTCATCCGCCAGGCACCGCACCGCGGCCGCCCCACTAACCGCACAAAAACACCGCGCTGGACCGTCAGATACTGGTTCGCGACACGCGTTCGAGCGGTATGTCATCCGATCTCCAGTGTGCCGTCTGCGGCAATCGCTACGCCGACCGCTGGCGGTGTGCGTGCGAGCAGCCCCTCGATTTCGTCGATCGACCGCTGCCCGACGGTTCCGCACCCGAGCCAGCCACCCTCGACACCCGCGATGGCCTCTGGACGTTCTCCGACCTCCTCCCGGTCGAGCGCCGCGTCACGCTCGGCGAGGGCTGGACGCCGCTCGTCGAAGCACCCGATTGGGATTGCGCGTTCAAACTCGAATCCGTCTCGCCCACGGGCAGTTTCAAGGATCGTGGTGCGGCACTGACGGTCTCGCGGGCACTCGCCTGCGGGGCCGAACGCCTCGTCGAGGATTCGTCGGGCAACGCCGGGACTGCGATCGCGACCTACGCGGCCCGCGCGGGTCTCGAAAGCGAGATCTACGTCCCCGCGGACGTGACCGCGGCGAAACTCCGCGCCATCGAGCGCACGGGTGCGGAGGTCGTCCGTATCGAGGGGTCGAGAGCGGACGTGACGGAGGCGGCCATCGACGCCGTCGAGTCGGGTGCGGGCTGGTACGCGAGCCACGCGTGGCGACCGTCGTTCTACACCGGGACCCAAACTGTGGCCCTCGAAATCACCGCTCAGCGTGACTGGCACGCGCCCGAGGCCGTCGTCTGCCCGCTCGGCCACGGCACGCTGTTCCTCGGTCTCTACCGCGGCTTTCGTGCCCTCTCTGACGCCGGCTGGATCGACGAATCGCCGCGGCTGCTCGGCGCACAGGCCACCGGCTACGCGCCGTTCACCGACGACTCCGGCGGCGACAACCACCGCGCCGACGGCATCCACATCCGCGAGCCGGTGCGCGCCGGTGAGGTCGAGACGGCCATCGCGGAGACGGACGGCGAGGTCGTTGCCATCGACGCCGAGACGACCGACCGCGAACACGAACGCCTCCACAGGGAAGGCTTTCCCGTCGAGCCGACCAGCGCCGTCGCGCCGGCCGCCCTCCAAGCGTACCGCGAGCGCGGGGTGCTCGCCGCTGATGCCGACGTGGTGGTGGCGCTGACCGGTCGGTCGAAAGCCTGACGCAGCGCCCCTATCGGACCCACTCACGACAGTTTCGCCGGCGAGTCGGTTCGGGCGGAGAAACGGGGGTTTTTCCCTCCGGCCACCCAGACAGCGGGTATGCAGGGAAACCTTCCGCCGGAAGCACAGGAGAAAATCGAGGAGCTACAGGACCTCCAGGACAGCGCCCAGCAGGTCGCCGCCCAGAAACAGCAAGCCGAGAGCCAGCTCACCGACTCCCAGACCGCGCTCGACGAACTCGACGAGCTCGACGAGGGGACGACGATGTACCGCGAGGTCGGTGAACTCCTCATCGAGACGAACTACGAGGAGGCCGAAGAGGACCTCGAAGAGAAGGTCTCCAGCCTCGAAGTGCGCGTCGAGACCCTCCAGAAACAGGAGAGCCGCGTCCAAGAGCAGTTCGAGGAGCTCCAGAGCGAGCTGCAGGAGATGCTGAGCGGCGGCGGTCCCGGCGGTGCCGGTGGCCCGGGCGGTATGGGACCGGGCGGCCCGAGCGCTGGCGGGTAGATGCCGACCGACGAGGAAGTGGTCGCAACGGCCAGCGAGGCCGCCGAAGGACTCGTTTTCTCGCGCTACAAAAGTTCCGAGATCGAGGATCTGGACGTGACCGTGCGCTTCGAGGACGGGACCCTCGACCTCGACGTCTATTTGAACGCACCGGACGATCCCGACCCGGAGATGGTCGCCGAGGAGGCCGTGCTGGCGGCCGAGTCGGCCGTCGACGAACTGTTCGCCGACGAGTGAGAACTGCGGTGCGGTCGCAGTCGCGGTGCGGTCGCTGTTCCTGGCGGATGAAGGGCGAGCGCCCGGAGGGCGCGAGGGCTTCGGCGGTGCTGTGCGTTGCGGTGAGGTATCCGCACGAGCAATGCGAGCGCG
This sequence comes from Halococcus sediminicola, assembly GCF_000755245.1. Classification (NCBI taxonomy): domain Archaea; kingdom Methanobacteriati; phylum Methanobacteriota; class Halobacteria; order Halobacteriales; family Halococcaceae; genus Halococcus; species Halococcus sediminicola. The sequence continues at coordinate 942,858 of NZ_BBMP01000022.1, forward strand.
GTTCGCCGTGAACGAGCGCCGCAGGCGCGAGTGAGCGGGAGTTTTTAGAGCAGATTTTTGGACGGGGTTCGAGGGAGCGTGTAGCGCGACCGAGGACCCCGTGTAAAAAGGTGCGTCAGAAGAACTTGAACAGGTCGTCGCGCTGTTGGGCGTGGAGGTGGGTGCGGATGGCGTCGGTCAGCGAGCCGATCGAGCCGCGCTTGGCGCTCACAGGTGCAATGGTGTCCTGCCATTGCTGCCACGGCGAGGGGAGACCGAGGCGGTCACAGAGCGCGTCGAGTCGGGCGTCGCGGTCGTCGACCTTGTCCATCTTGTTGACCGCGACCACCGTGGGAACGTCGACGTCGGCGAGGAATCCAAAGAGTTCGACGTCGTGGGGAATCTCACCGCGCTCCGTGTGGCGGTCGATGATGTCGACGGCGCTGTTGGCGTCGACGACGAGCACGCCGACCAGAATTTTTTCGCTGTTGGTCTCGATGTAGCGCACCACGTCGGTCTTGATCTGCTCTCGGACCTCCTCTTCGACGCCGGACATGAAGCCGAAGCCCGGCAGGTCGGTGAGGACGAAGTCCTCGGGAACCCAGTCGTAGTGGCCCGGCGAGCGGGTTACGCCCGGCTTCTTACCCGTTTGAAAGTCGTGACCGGTGAGTTCCTTGAGGAGGGTAGATTTGCCGACGTTCGAGCGACCACAGAAGACGACTTCGGCATCTCTCTCGGGACGTCCTTCGAACATGCCTGCTGTATCGAGCGCGGGGGTTTAACCTTCGCCGTCCAGCGGTCGACCGCGGGGTATTTGACCACCGCCCGAGACCCACCGATGTGCGACTCGTTCAGGTGACCATCCCGGCGGGCAAGCGCGAGACGGTGCTCTCGGAACTCGACGACGAGGGTATCGACTACGTGCTGACCGAGGAGACCAGCGGCCGGGAGTTCACGGGTGTGGTCTCCTTTCCGCTGCCGACGACCGCCGTCGAACCGGTGCTCGATCGGCTTCGGGAGACGGGCATCGACGAGGACGCCTACACCATCGTGGTCGACGCCGAAACCGTCGTCTCGCGCCGGTTCGAGCAGTTGGAGGAGCGCTACGAGGAGGACGACGAGACCGACAAACGCATCGCCCGCGAGGAGATCCACGCCCGTGCCGCCGAACTCGCGCCGGATTTCTGGCCGTACCTTGTCATGACGGTCGTGAGCGCGGTCGTCGCCACCGCCGGTCTCCTCCTCGACGATGCGGCCGTCGTCGTCGGCTCGATGGTCATCGCGCCGCTCATCGGGCCGGCGATGGCGACTTCGGTGGGCACCGTTGTGGACGACCAGCCGATGTTCCGCCGCGGGGTCAAACTGCAGGCGCTCGGTCTCGGGATCGCGGTCGTCGCCGCGACACTCTTCGCCGCGCTCATGCGCGTGACGAACACGGTGCCACCGGGCACCGACGTCCTGCTCATCGAGCAGATAAACATCCGCGTCGCACCCGACTTCCTAGCGCTCGTGGTGGCGCTCGGGGCCGGCGTCGCGGGTGGCGTGAGCCTCGCCACCGGCGTCTCGGCGACGCTCGTCGGCGTGATGATCGCCGCCGCGCTCGTCCCTCCACTGGGGGTCATCGGCATCGCCATCGCGTGGGGGCGGCCGGCTCCGGTACTCAGCGCGTCGGTGCTCGTGCTCGTGAACACGCTCTCGATCAATCTCACGGCACTCGTCGTGCTCTGGTACATGGGTTATCGGCCCGACCACTGGTTTCGCGAGGACGACGCCCGGTTGGCGACGCGAAAGCGCGTCGTCGCGCTCGTCGCCGCCATCCTCGTGCTGTCGGCGTTTCTCGGCGTCGTCACCTACGACTCCTACCGAACGGCGTCGTTCGAACAGGAGGTTCGCGGCGATGTCGAGGGACTGCTCGACCAGCCGAGATATACCCAGCTCACGCTGCTCGACGTGCGCTTTCGCTACGACGACCCCGTGCCGCCGCGCCAGCCGACGCGGGTCGTCGTCGTCGCCGGACGACCGACCGGCGATGCGACCCCGAGCCTCGCGCCACCGCTCGAACGTCGCGTCGCCGAGGCGGTCGGCGACCTCTCGCTTCCCGGTCCGCTCGACGCGCCAAACGATGTTCACGTGCGCGTCCGCTACGTCGAGATGGAGTCAGCCTGACCGAATCGCGACTCGGTAAGTCGAAACTCAATCGTCGGCGACGGCCCCACGGTTCGCCCGGTCGGCTTTCGCGTTCGGTGTCCGTTCCGTGCTTTCCGCTTCCGGCGGTGCCGTGTACAACAGTCCGCGGGTCGTGCTGTGTGCCATGACGACTCGTTCCCGTGGACGGATATGAATTTACGCCTAAGTCTGGTAATGGTGTGTAATCACACGGGTATATCGGAGGGATAATGGTTAGACCCCGGCGGTCGAGAGATGAACATGGCGCGCAGTCAGGACCCGATCCAATCGCGCGACGACGGGTCCCGCGACAGCTACGACGTCACGACGTGGGAGGTGCGCACGCCCCTCGACAGGATTGCGGTCTGGATATACTGGTTTCTGAGCGCGACCGTGCGCTGGCTGGTGGTTCTGGGTGCGGTCGTGATTCTCGCCGTGATCGTCTCGGGCAGTAATCTGCCGCGCATCCTCGACCCCGTCGTGACGGGGTTCACGCTGCTGTCGCTCCTGCCGGCGCTCGCGCTCGTCGCCTACGTCTGGCGGACCGACAGCACGACCACCGAACCGTTCTCGCTGCTCGCGGTGACGTTCGCGCTCGGCGTGCTCTTTGCGGGCTTTGCTGCCATCATCAACGGCATCGGCAGCGTTCTGCAGGTCGTTCCGGTCGTCGGCTCGGTCTGGTTCTTCTATCTCGTCGTCGGCCCGGTCGAGGAAACGGTGAAGTGGCTCGCAGTGCGCATCTACGCCTATCGGAGTCCGCGCTTCGACGCGGTCATCGACGGCGCGGTCTACGGTGCGGTCGCGGGACTCGGTTTCGCCACCATCGAGAACGCTCTCTATATCACCGATGCCGTGAACAATCCCGTCATCGGCAACGTGCTGGGTGCCGGCGGCGGCATTACGCCCGCACGGGCCATCGCCGGTCCGGGTCACGTCATCTACTCGGCGTTTGCGGGCTACTATCTGGGGCTGGCGAAGTTCAACCGCGAGAACGCCGGGCCGATCATCGTCAAGGGACTCCTGATAGCGGCGCTCATCCACGCGACCTACAACACGCTCACCTGGATTCCCGTTGCTGCGGCCATCGTGCTCGGTCTCCCGAACTTCGTTACCCTCCTCGGGTTCGTCGTGCTCTACGACGGCTTCTTCGGCTACTTCCTCTATCGAAAACTCGCGCGCTATCGCGCCCACTACCGCGACACCCATCACGGGGAGGGTGCGCTCTCGTCCGTCGAGCGCACCGAGTTCGAGGAGTGACTACTCGGTGCGAGTACCATCCGAGTCGATGAAGCGATGAGTCGCTTACGTGTCCGAACTCGCACTCGACCCCGACCGACCCTCCGGCGTCCCCCGGGATCGGCGGCGGGTGAACTTGCGGTAGTACCGATAGAGCGGGAACAACCAGTCGCCGATGGTGTCCGTCAGCCCCGTGGTGCCTGCATAGACGATGACCGGCACGCCGCGCTCCTCGGCGAGATCGATTACCCTGTCGGGCGTGCTGCCGAACACCCAGCGCCGGAGTCGGCGGGTGCGGGTCGCGCCGATGACGAGCATGCCCCCGTTCTCTTTAGCTGTGGAGACCAGTCCCTCGGCGACGTTCGGGGCCGACACGTTGTGGACTTGCACGACGTCGCTCCCCGACAGCGGGCCGAGGGTGTCGTCGAGATTCTCGGCCGTGCCGCCCTCCTCACCCGGCTCGACACTGATGACGTGGAGTTCGGAGCCGGCGTCGCCCATGCGCTGGACGAGCGAGAGCAGCGCCCGGTGGTGTGGACCGCCACCCGCGCCGACGTTCACCCGCGAGACGTCGATCGACTCGTCGAAGCCGTTCGCGAACAGCACGTCACAGGGGGCCTCGTACTCGACGCGCTCGGTGACCTCCTCGTGGTCTTCGGGATAGCCCATCAGGACGAGGTCGGCTTCGTCCTCGCGAGCGGTCTGGAGGATGTCGAAGGCGATGTCACGGCAGATGTGGCCCTCCACGGAGTAGTCGACGTCGATGTCGGCCGCAGCGAGGACGTCACTCAGGCGCTCGGCGCGCTTTTCGGCGTCGTCGGTCACGATCTCGTTGGGTGTCTGTTCGGGGATGCGGGTGGTGTTGATAACGTGGACGAACGGTTCGCCCTCGACGACCCGCCCGAGCGCCGCCGCGAGACGGACGTGTGTCGGCGCACGGTCGGGGCGGGCGACCGGGACGAGGATGTGGAAGCGTTCGTCGGACTCGTCGGTGCCGCCGTTCGCGCTCGTCACTTCGGTCGGCTCGGTGACGCGCTCGAAGAGGTCCTCGGTGTCGGGTGCGCCACCCCAGACGAGATACGCGATCACGAGCACCGCTGCCAGCACGAGACCGACGGCGATGCCCACTGGCGGGAGGTTGTAGATGAGCGCGACGTTGGCGATGATGCCGAGTATCGGAACGATGGGGACGCCGGGCACGCGAAAGCCCCGCTCAATGTCGGGATGGCGGCGGCGCGAGTAGATGAGCGCGCCGTTGACCACCGCGAGCGGCAGGAGGAGATTGAGGACGGCGAAGCCATTCAGCGTGCTCAGTCCCAGCGAGAACTCCTCGATGGCGATGTCGAAGCCGGCGACGGTGGCCTCGAATCCCACCGAAAGCGGGCCGGCAAGACCGTGCTCGCCGAGCAGCGTGATGAACGCCAGCATGAGTGTGACGACCAAGCCTGTGGCCGTCGCGGTACTCAGATAGGGCGTGCCGTGAGTGGGATGAAGCCGCGAGAGCCGGCGGGGCGCGTGGCCCTGTCGGCCCATCAGCGAGCCGATACCCGATGCGGCGAGGATGGAGGCGTTCGATGCCGACACCATCGAGAAGATGGCTCCGGCGACGATGAGATAGGTTCCCACCGGGACGCCGGCGACTGAGAGCGGGATGAACGCCTGTGCGACCGCCCCCATCGCGGTCTCACCCAGTTGGAGGATCTGGTCGGGCGAGCGCATGAGCCGACCGGAGACATTGGTTATATTGACCATCGCGATGATGACGAACGTATATAGTACCGTGACGGTGACGATCGAGGCCGCGATGGCCCGCGGGACGGTCTTTTTCGGCTCGATGATCTCACCCGCCGAGGCCGCGATGGCCGAGAAACCGAAGAAGGTGATGAATGCGAGCGCCGCCACCGAGCCCGTCCCCACTGGGGCGAACTGGAAATCCCCGGCGAACTCGCCGATGGCCGGCCCGATACCGACGCTCGCGAACATCCCGCCGACGAACAGCACAAGGATGACGACCTTCGCGCTCGTCACGAGCACCTGAAAGGTACCCGACTCCTCGGTGCCGCGGGCGTTGAGTGTGCCCAAAAGCACGGCGACGAGCACGCCGAACGTCCCGCGCGGAAGCACGTGGAGCGTCTCGGGGATGAGAAATCTGAAAAACCACTCGTCCATCACCGCGAGGTAGTAGGCCGTCGTGCCACAGTAGCCGAGAAAGAGCGAAACGCCGACGGCGTACGTCAGCAGGTCGCGGTCTTCGAGGCTGCGAGAGGTGAAGAGATAGCCGCCGCCGTTCTCGGAGTAGATCGAGGCGAACTCCGAGTAGGTCGCGGCGGTGATGCCCGCCACCACGGCCGCGAGCACGAACGCGATCACGGCGGTCGAGCCGATCTGATAGACCGCGATACCGGACAGCGAGAAGATCCCTGCCGCGATCATCGTGCCGAGACCGATGGCGAAGGCGACTTTGAAATCCAACGTCCGCGTGTGCTCTACCATCTATCCGCGGTGTGGACGCGATTGCCAAAAACGGTAGCCTTGCACGAGATGCTGGCGCACAGACACCCGATCGAACCGCTGTCGGGATGTGAACACTTTTCACCCCGACGGATGAGGTACGCCCCATGAGCGGGGATACGGCCGGCGTCGAGACCGAACTCGACCGCGACATCGGCTTCGTCGGTGCGGTCGCCCTCGGTGTCGGGACGATGATCGCCGCCGGCATCTTCGTGCTCTCGGGGCTCGCGGTCTCGAACGTCGGCGTGCTCGCCATCGCCTCGTTCCTGCTCGCGGCCTTCGTCGCCTCGTTCACCGCCTTCGCCTACGCCGAGTTCGCCTCGCTGTATCCCGAAAGCGGCGGCGGCTACGCCTACGTCGCCAACACGTTCGACCGCGATTGGACGTACATCGTGGGGTGGTCGATGATCCTCGGCTATCCCGCGAGTGCGGCCTTCTATCTGGCGAGTTTCGGCGACTGGTTCTACCGGTTCATCTACCCACTGTTGTCGATTCCCGAGGCCACGCCGTACTGGCTGTCGGCGGTCGGCGTGCTCGTGCTCCTCGTCGGTATCAACCTCAAGGGCACCGAGGAAACTGGTCTCTTCCAGATCGTCATCACCGCGCTCAAGGTCGCACTCATCTTCCTCTTCCTCTACGGTGGTCTCCAGGCGTTCGACACCGAGGTCATCATGACCTCGCTGGCGGCGAACTCACAGGGGTTCGCCGACCTCCGGGACATCGGCGTGACGAGCGCGCTCGTCTTTATCACCTTCTTCGGCTTCGAGGCGATCGCCACCAACGCCGAGGAGATCGAGGATCCCGGCCGGACGATCCCGCGGGCGATCTTCTTCAGCATGGGCTTCGTCTCGGTGGTCTACGCCTTCGTCGTGCTCGTCATCGTCTTCGCCGTCAACGACGCACAGTTCCTCCAGTTCCTCGCGGCCAACGTCGACCTCGGCGGGGTCTCGGCCCAGCAGTTCATCGCCAACAGCGGTGAGGTGTCGATGGCGTACGCCGCCCAGTATTATCTGGGGCCCGTCGGCTTCTACGTCATCATCGTCGGCGCGCTGCTTTCGATGGTCGCGGCGGCCAACGCCACCATCCTCGCCGGTTCGCGCGTGAAACTGGCGATGAGTCGCCGCGACCACCTTCCCAGCCGCTTCGAGAAACTGCACTCCTCGTTCAACACGCCATATCTGTCGGTGTTCCTCACCGGCGGAATCATCCTAGTGTACATCTTTCTGTTCACCGTGATCTTCGGCGGCGGTCCGGAGAGCGAGGCCGTCCTCCAGTTGCCGGTCGCGCTGCCGCTCGTGGGTGCGGAACTCCACCTCGGCATCGAGGCCATCACCCACTTCGCCGACTTCATGCTGCTGACCGGACTCATCGTCGTCAACCTCGCGGTCGTCCGCTCGCGCCGGAAGTTCCCCGACGTCGAGCGGGGCTTTACCGTGCCGGCGGTCCCGTGGGTGCCCGCATTCGCGGTGATCGCAAACCTCGTCTTGCTCGTCAACGTCGAGCCGTCGAGTTTCGCGCTCGGGCTGTTCGCCGAGCTCGTCGGCGTGGGCTTCTGGTTCGTGTGGAAGGGCGGAGCGCCCTCGACGGCAGCCATCGAGCGCGAGACGCCCACAGCGGTGGCCGAGCGCAACCCGTCGGGCCACGAGCGTGAGTACCGCATCGTGGTGCCCATCGCCAACCCCGACCACGCCGAACAGCTGATGGCGACGGCGGCCGACATCGCCGAAGACAGACACGGCGAAATACTCGCGCTCTCGGTCGTCGACCTGCCGGACCAGACGCCGCTCTCGGAGGGCCGTCAGTACGTCGACGAGCGCCGTGACGTGCTGAATCGGGCGATGCGATTTGCCGACGAGAACACGGGACGACTCTCCACGGACGGACGGGGTCCCGCGGCCGCCGACGCCGGCGAGGAGCAATCGTCCACGAACGTCCCGGTCAGCGGGACGGTCCGCATCGCCCACCACGTCGACGACGCCGTGCTGCACACCATCAACCAGTACGACGCCGACGCCGTCCTCATGGGCTGGGGTGGCTGGCGGGCGCGCCGCCGGGAGGTCGTCCTCGGCAGTACCGTCGATACGGTGGTCACCGAAGCCGACTGCGACGTGCTCGTCGAGCGCATCGATCCCGACACCCCGACGGTGGGGTCGATACTGCTGCCGACCGCCGGCGGGCCACACGCGGAGTTGGCCGGCGAGGTCGCCCGCTCGGTCGCGCGCGCGACCGGCGCACGCATCGAACTGTTCCGTGTCGTCGATGCCGAAAGCGAGCGCGAAACCGCCGAAGCCGCACTCGAAGCGACGCTCGACGAATTCGCGGGTATCGACGGCGAGGCGACGGTCGTCGTGGATGACGATGTCGTCGCGGCGATCACCGAACAGTCAGCCGACCACGACTTGACCGTCATCGGCGCGACGCGCGAGGGACTGCTCCAGCGCGTGGTCTTCGGTGCGATTCCCGAACGGGTCGGCGAAGGAGCTGAGAGCACGGTGATCCTCGCCCGGCGAAACCTCGACATCACTTCGCGGCTGCGACGGTTGCTCGGTCGGTAGCCGGGCCGCCACCGCTGTCCGATCAGTCGTCGTCGGCCGCGACGCGCCGGTCGGCGCGCGGGCCCTCCAGCTCGATTCCCGGAAGGAGGTCGCGGAGATAGCGGCCCGTGTGTGACTCCTCGATGCCGGCGACCGCTTCGGGCGTGTCGGCCGCGACGATCTCGCCACCGTTCTCGCCACCCTCCGGGCCGAGGTCGACGACGTGGTCGGCGTTCTTCACGAGGTCGAGTTCGTGTTCGACGACGACCACGGTATTGCCGTTGTCGACGAGGCGCTGGAGCACCGAGATGAGTTTGCGCTCGTCGGCCGAATGCAAGCCGGTCGTGGGTTCGTCGAGCAGGTAGAGCGTGTCGCCGGTCTGTTTCTTGCCCAACTCCTCGGCGAGCTTGACACGCTGGGCCTCCCCACCTGAAAGAGTGGTCGATGGCTGGCCCAGTCGCATGTAGTCGAGTCCCACATCTCGAAGGAGCTGGAGCCGGCGCTTGAGCCGGGTGTCGGCTTCGAAGAACTCGTAGGCTTCCTCGACGGACATGTCCAGCACGTCGGCGATGGTTTGCTCCTTGTACTCGACGTCGAGCGTCTCGTCATTGTAGCGCGCGCCGCCACACTCCTCGCAGGGCACATGGACATCGGAGAGGAAGTTCATCTCGATCTTCACCGTGCCCTGCCCGCCACAGGCCTCACAGCGCCCGCCTTTGACGTTAAAGGAAAATCGACCCTTCTCGTAGCCGCGCTGTTTGGCGAGTTTCGTCTCGGCGAACAGTTCGCGCACGTGATCGAACACGCCGGTGTACGTGGCGGGGTTCGACCGTGGCGTGCGGCCGATCGGCGACTGGTCGATGAGTCGGACGGTCTCGATTTCTTCGTACTCGATGGCGTCGTGCTCGCCGGGGTCCACAGTCCGATTGTCGTTCATCTCGCGGACGAGACCCTTGTAGAGTACGTCGTGCATCAGGGTGGATTTGCCCGACCCCGAAACGCCGGTGATGGCCGTGAAACAGCCGAGCGGAATCGACACGTCGAGGTCCTTGAGGTTGTGCTGGCGCGCGCCCCGAATCGTGAGTTCGCCGTCCGGTTGGCGGCGCTCGTCGGGCACGGGAATTGCCTTCCGGCCACTGAGATACGCACCCGTGACCGAGCCATCGACCCGTTCGATCTCGTCGACCGTGCCCTGCGCGACCACTTCGCCGCCGCGCTTGCCGGGACCGGGCCCCATGTCGATGACCTCGTCGGCGCGGCGCATCGTCGCCTCGTCGTGTTCGACCACCAGCAGGGTGTTGCCGAGGTCGCGCAACTCTTCGAGGGTATTCAGGAGTCTGTCGTTGTCGCGTTGGTGCAGTCCGATGGAGGGCTCGTCGAGGACATACAGCACGCCCACGAGACCGGAGCCGATCTGGGTGGCGAGGCGAATCCGCTGGCTTTCGCCACCCGAAAGCGTCGCCGCCTGACGATCGAGGGTGAGGTATTCGAGGCCGACCTCGCACATGAATCCGAGCCGGGCGCGGATCTCCTTCAAAATCTCCGCAGCGATGGTCAGGTCGCGCTCGCTCATTCCTTCCTCCATCCCCTCGAAGTGGGCAAGCGCATCGCCGATCGACATCCGGTTGACGGCGGTGATGGCCGTGTCGTCGACCAATACGGCACGACTCTCGGGCTTCAGGCGGGTTCCGTCACAGGCCGGACAGGTGGTGACGGCCATGAACTTCTCGATGTGATCGCGCGTGCTCTGGCTCTCGGTCTCGACGTGGCGACGTTCGAGGTTGGGGATCACGCCCTCGAAGCGCTTTTTCTTCCGCCGAGTGCCGTTCTTCGTCCGGCGCTCGAAGACCACCTGCTCGCTCGTTCCATACAGAAACGCTTCTCGAATATCCTCGTCGAGTTCCTCGAACGGCGTCTCGAGCGCGACGTCGAAGTGAGCCGCCACGGCATCGAGGCGGGTTCGATAGTACGACCGCGAGTAACTCCACGGCTCGAACACCTCACGGAGCGGCTTTTCGGAGTCCTGCACCACGAGGTCGGCGTCGACTTCCTTCGTCTCGCCGATGCCCTCACACTCCGGGCAGGCCCCGTGCGGACTGTTGAACGAAAAGGACCGAGTTTCGATCTCGGAGATGTCGATGCCGCAGTGAGTGCACGCGAGCGCCTCGGAAAACTCGACGACCGCGCGGTCGGTGTCCTCACCGGCCAGATCGCCCGTCGCCCGTGCGGTCGCGCCGCCGATGTCGGCGTCGGGTGGGTCCGGGAGGATGACCTTGAGCACGCCGTCGGCTTCTTCGAGAGCGGTTTCGACGCTGTCGGTGATGCGCGAGCGCGCCTCCCCGGAAATCTTCACGCGATCGACCACCACGTCAACAGTATGATCGTAGTTCTCGTCCAGTTCGGGCCGATTAGTGGCGAGGTCGAACTCCTCGCCGTCGACCTCGACGCGCGAGTAGCCCTCGCTCACGAGGTCGTCGAACAACTCCTCGAAGGCTCCCTTCTGGTCGCGCACTACGGGTGCGGCGATCTTCGCTTTCGTCCCCTCGGGCAGTTCCAGGATCCGACGCACCATCTGCTGGGCGGACTGCTCGCCGACCTCGCGCCCGCATTCGGGACAGTGAGGCGTGCCGATGCGGGCATAGAGGAGTCTGAGGTAGTCGTGAAGCTCCGTGACCGTTCCCACTGTGGAACGGGGGTTGTTGGCGGCGTTTTTCTGATCGATACTGATCGCTGGCGAGAGACCTTCGACGGTCTCGACCTGTGGCTTGTCCATCTGGCCGAGGAAATTCCTGGCGTAGGCGGACAGACTCTCGATGTAGCGTCGCTGGCCCTCGGCGTAGACCGTCTCGAAGGCCAGCGAGGATTTCCCCGACCCGGAGAGTCCGGTGACGACGGTGAACGCCTCGCGCGGGATGGTGACGTCGAGGTCCTTCAGGTTGTGCTCTTCGGCTCCCCGGACGACGATTTCGTCCTTACTCATTGTATCCTTCTGGGGAGCGCGGACCGTGAAACCCTGTCGGTTCCCCACTTTTTCGACGGGAAGTCGCGCGCCTCTGGCGTCCGATAATGGGCCGTAGACCCGCTCAAGTGGACATACACCCCCGCATCTCGCCTCCGCACAGTACCGCCGAAGCCCTCGCACCCGTCGGGTGCTCGCCCTTCATCTGTCAGGAGAGCAAACTCTCCTGAGCCTGCGGTCGCTCTGCGACCGCAGACACCAGGAACCGCACCGCGACCGTAGGCCGTTCCACCTCGCCCCGGCGACCGCCCCCGCCACAGTACTGCGACCACAGCCCGAAATCGCATTGTGCCGACCAGTATTGATAAGGGCCGGCGACGGCAAGCCACGAGCACAGGTCCGTCAGGGCCATGAACTATAAGCAATGCGACTGAATGGGGACACACGGGAGACGACTGGAACGAACACTCTCCATGGGGGCTGAACACAGCGCGACGGACGACGGAATCGTGCCGGCGGTCGGCGACGGCGACATGATCGTCGTCTCCAACCGCCAGCCGTACACGCACAGCTACGAGCAACGCGATGGCGAGCGCTCCATCACCGTGAACCGACCGGCCGGCGGTCTCACGGCGGGACTCGACCCCGTGATGCAGCAGACCGACGGCACGTGGATCGCGTGGGGCGATGGCGAGGCCGACGCCGACGTGACCGACGACGATGGGGAGGTACGGATGCCGCCCGAATCGGGGGCCTACACGCTGAAACGTCTCTGGCTCACCGACGAGGAGGTCGAGGGCTATTACTATGGCTACTCCAATCGCGTGCTCTGGCCGCTCTGTCACGGCGGTACGATGAAGACCGAGTACGTCGAGCGGTTCTGGCAGCGCTACCAGCAGGTCAACGAGACGTTCGCCGACGCGGTCATCGAGACCACCGGCGAGAACTCGCTCGTCTGGTTTCAGGACTACCACTTCACGCTCGCACCCCGACAGGTACGCGAGGCCGTTCCCGATAGCGCCTTCCTCACGCACTTCTGGCATATCACGTGGCCCGGCTGGGACACGTTCCGGGCCTGTCCCCAGCACGAACAGTTGCTCGAAGGCCTGCTCGGCAACGATCTACTGGGATTCCACGTCGAGCGCTACTGTGAGAACTTCCTGGACTGTGTCGACGAGGCGCTCGACGACGCCTTCATCGACCCCGAGGGCGGGCGCGTCAACTACGAGGGCCACACCACGGTCGTCAGGGCTTTCCCGATGGGTATCGACGCCCAGTCGATCCGCGAGTGCAGCGAGGACGCCGGCGCGGAGTTCTGGGACGACTTTCGCGCGACCTACGACATCGACAGCGAGACGAGCGTGGTCGTCGGCGTCGACAGGCTCGACTACACGAAGGGCATCGTCGAGCGCCTCGAAGCGCTCGAACGCCTCTGGGAAACCTGCCCCGAGTATCGTGGCGAGGTCTCGTACGTCCAAAAGGCGAACGAGAGCCGCTCGCTCATCCCGGACTATCAGGACCTCCAGACCGAAGTCCAGGAGTCCATCGAGCGCATCAACGATCGCTTCGGCACCGACGAGTGGCAACCCGTCATCTACATCAACGAGTTCATCCCCCAACAGCAACTCTGTGGGCTGTATCGCCACTCGGACGTCATGTTAGTGAGTGCCGTCCGCGACGGGATGAACCTCGTCGCCAAGGAGTACGTCGCCGCACAGGTCGACGACGACGGCGTGCTCGTGCTCTCGGATCAGGCCGGCGCACACGAGGAACTCGGCGAGCAGGCACTCACCATCAACCCGTACGATACGGATGCGTTCGCCGACACCATCGAGACGGCGCTGACGATGGACGTAGAAGAGCGCGCCGAGCGGATGGTCGCCCTGCGCGAACAGGTCGAATCGCACGACCTCTACGCGTGGATGGAGAGCGTCTTCGACGCCGTCGACGAACTGCGGGCGAAGCGCGACGATGACTGAGGCCCCGCCGGCGCTGTTCGACGATCTCCCGGCGATACGCGAGCGCGTGACGAACGACGTGGATGGGTTGCTCTTCTGTACGGACTTCGACGGCACACTCGCGGGCATCGAGACCGACCCCGATGCGCCCGCACTCGGTGCCGCCAACCGCGCGGCCCTCGAACGACTGCGCGACCACGACCGCGTGCGCGTGGCGGTCATCAGCGGCCGCGAACTCGCCGACCTCCGCGAACGGGTCGGTATCGAGGGGATCGACTACGCCGGCAATCACGGGCTCGAACTCCACAGGGAGGGCGAGACGACTATCCATCCGGTCGCGAAGCGACGACGGCGCGACCTCGACGAAATCGTCGCCGCCATCGAGGGGCGACTGGCCGACACCGATTGTTTCGTCGAGAACAAGTCCGTGAGCGCCACGGTCCACTACCGAACGGCCCCCGAGCGCGAGAGGGAGGTTCACGACATCGTCGAATCGGCCGTCGAACGGGTTGCACAGGGCGAGTTCGAGCTATCGACGGGAAAAAATATCGTCGAACTCACGCCGGCGGTCGCGTGGGACAAGGGCGACGCTCTCTCGCTGCTCGCCGAGGAGCGTACCGGCTGGCTTCCGATGTACATCGGCGACGACACGACCGACGAGGCAGCCTTCCGGGTGCTTTCGGGAACCGGCATCGGGGTTCACGTCGGCGACGACGCCGAGACGGCGGCGGACTACCGCATCGAAAATCCCGAAGCAGTCACGCGATTTCTCGACTGGCTCGCCGGCGAGGGTCTCGACGCGCTCGATGGCACGGAGTAGCTCCCGGCGTCTGCCGCCCGCGTGCTTATGCACTCCCGCCGCTTCTCGGAGGTATGGGACTCACAGAAGCGTTCAACTCGAAGCGGTCGGGACAGATCAGTGCCATCTCGATGCTCGTCGAGGCCGGTCTCGCGCTCTATCGCGGCGAGAAGAAGATCGCCGCCCTCCTGTTGGGTGCGGCGGTCCTCTCCTATCGCTGGAGCGTCGTCGGAGCCATCGCCGAAGTGCTCATCCGAGTCTATCAGCGCGTTCGATAGCCAGCAAAACCCGTAACCGTTCTTTCCCGTGAATCACTCCTTCGAGAACGTTCGTCGAACGTCGATGGCCTCGCTTACGCGCCGGCTTTTTCGAGTGCGCTCTCGATATCCTCGCGCTGGGTGACGCCGATGAACCGCTCGACGACACCGTCGTCGTTCTCGACGACGAGCGTGGGAATCGACCGTACTTGGTACTCGTTGGCGATCTCCTGCTCCTCGTCGACGTCGATCTTCTCGAACTCGACACCGCCGTCCATGTCCGCCTCGATCTCTTCGAGGATGGGGTCTTGGGTCTTGCAGGGACCGCACCAGTCCGCGTAAAAGTCTTTCAGTCGGACACTCATGTTCCGGGCATGAGTTGGCGCGTGTCGCTGATAAGGGTTTCCCACCCCCGCCTCGGCACGGCGCGACGAAAGGTTTAGGCCCGCAGCCATCCCAGTCGCGGTATGAGCAGCGGTGAGAACTCCGGCGGGCTGATGTCGAGTGCCGGGCTGGTCAGATACTTCGATGCCGAGGACCAAAACGCCATCCGCATCGACCCGAAGACGGTGGTCGCCTTCGGCGTCGCGTTCGGCATCCTGATCATGGTGCTCCGTATCGGGCTGTAACGCGGTGTTTTTTCGGGTGGGCTGCATAGCACCCGCATGAGTCTCACGGCCGGTGTGGTCGCCGTGCAGGGTGATTTCCGGGAGCACGCGGCGGCCATCGAGCGGGCGGCCCGTGCCCACGGCGAGCGCGCCGACCCGGTCGAGATCCGCTCGTCGGGGACGATTCCCGATTGCGATCTCCTGCTCTTGCCGGGCGGCGAATCGACGGCCATCTCGAATCACCTCCAGCGCGAAGGTCTCGCCGACGAGATCGTCGCCCACGTCGCCGAGGGAAAACCGCTGCTTGCGACCTGTGCCGGTCTCATCGTCGCCTGTGCGGACGCCGGCGACGAGCGTGTCGAGCACCTGAACCTCATCGACGCCGTCGTGGAACGCAACGCCTTTGGCCGCCAGCGCGACAGCTTCGAGACCGAACTCGGCGTCACGGGTCTCGACGAACCCTTCCCGGCAGTGTTCATCCGCGCGCCGCGCATCGGCGAGACGGGTGACTGTGAAGTGCTCGCGTCCTTCGACGGCCACCCTGTTGCGGTGCGCGACGGTCCCGTGATCGGCACCGCGTTCCATCCCGAACTCACCGACGACGCGCGGATTCACGGACTCGCCTTCTTCGAATCTCCGGATGGGTAGTGCCAGAGTTTTTCATCGCGCACGCCCTTCGAGAGCTATGAACGCCCACATCGACGCCGTCCGCATCGCGGGCACGCCCTCCGGTCCCGTCCCGGTCGTTCTCCTCTCCGTGGACGGTGAGACCGACTACCTACCGATCTTCATCGGCTTCGACGAGGCCTCGGCCATCGCCCGCGGGATGGACGCCGTCGACATCGGTCGGCCGCTCACCCACGACCTCCTGCTCGACGTAGTTGAGGAACTCGGCGGCCGGGTCGACAGCGTGGTCGTCGATGCCATCGAGGAGGGCGAGGGCGGTGGGACCTACACCGCCGACCTCCACGTCGAGACGCCCCGCGGCAAGCGTGTCATCGACGCGCGCCCGAGCGACTCGCTCGCGCTTGCCGCCCGCACGAACGCCCCGATCGACGTCGACCCCGGAGTGTTCGAGGAGGGCCGCCGCGAGCGCGAGACGTTCGAGGAACTCGACGACATCCGCGAGGTGGCCGACCTGTGAGCGATCGTGCTCAAGGGAGTTCGGCGAGCGTACTCGACGACCTCGCGGCGGTCATCGACCAGCGCCGCGAGGACCTGCCCGACGGCTCGTACACGGCGTCGTTGTTCACCCACGAGAAGGGCGTGAATCGCGTACTCGAAAAGATCGGCGAGGAAAGTACCGAAGTCGTGCTCGCGGCGAAAGACGACGACCACGAGGCGCTCGTCGCCGAGAGCGCCGACCTCGTCTACCATCTGCTCGTGCTGCTTTCGATGCAGGGCGTGAGCCTCGACGAACTCCGCGCGGAGTTGCGCGAACGGCGTTAGAGCAGTCCGCCGAGCGCGCCGCCGAGCGCGCTTTCGAGGCCCGAAACGATAGCGATGACCAGTCCGATGACGAGCACGCTTCCGCCGAACAGCCCCCCGATCGGGCCGAGACCCAATCCGATGATGCCGACCGCGATACCGAGGACGATCGCCAGTACGATCCCACCGATCGACCCCGCGAGCAGGCCGTGCCACGCGCCGTTACCGATGCCGCCGCCGGCGACGTAGCCCGCGGCGACCCCGGAGAAGATGCCCGCGGCGAGCGGACCGATGCCGATCGGTGCGCCGATGATGCCGAGAATCACATGCACGAGAAAGCCGATTCCCACGGCTCGCCAGTTCGTCATACCCACCATACTCGGTCGAACAGTAAATCCGTGTCGACAGGTGCTCGCTTCCCGGAGAGCGACGGACGCGCTTTTACGTGCGTACACAGTACGGACCGCATGATTTTCGAAGACCTCCCGACGACGCCCACCGCCGAGGAACTCATCGACCGGGCGTTCTCGCGGGCGGCGCGAGCGGGGCGGGCGAAATCCGGCATCGAGGGCCAGCGCTCGATGCTCCAGACGGCGGCGAACGTCCTGTCGGACAACCTCGAGAACGTCGTGACGAGCTGGCCCGATTTCAGCACCGTCGACCCCTTCTACTACGAACTCGCCGACGCCATCGTCGAGGTCGACGAAGTGCGCAAGAGCCTCTCGGAGGTGGGCTGGGCGAGCAAGAAGACCGACGAAATCAAAAGCGAGTATCAGAGCCGACTACGTGGCGATATCGAAACGGCCCGCAAACTCAGAAAGCAGGCGTTCGCTCGGCTCGCGGACGTCGTCGAGGAAGTCGCGGAGGATCTCGACCGGCTCAACGCGGCGCGTGACGAACTCAGAGTGCTCCCCGACATCCGCCCGGACGAGCCGACGATCGTCGTCGCGGGCTTTCCGAACGTGGGCAAATCGACCTTCGTCAACCACGTGACGAACGCGCGCCACGAGATCGCCTCCTACCCGTTCACCACGACGCGAGTTGGTGTGGGCCACCTCACGCGCGAGCACATCCGCTATCAGCTCGTGGACACGCCGGGATTGCTCGACCGGGATGGCACGCAAAACGCAATCGAGTTGCAAGCCGAGAGCGCCCTCACCCACGCCGCCGACTGCGTGCTCGTTTTCGTCGACGCGAGCGAGGCCTGTGGCTACCCGCTCGACCAGCAACTCGCTTTGCGTGATAGCGTCCACGAACGCTTCGACGTGCCCGTCCTGACCGTCTGTACGAAGGCCGACCGCTCGCGCGACATCGAGGCCGACCACTACCTGAGTGTCGAGGACGAGGAGGGCATCGAGGAACTGGTCGGGCGGGCGGTCGATGCGGTCGGCTACGAACCCGAGTTGCCATAGACCGCGACGCTTTCACCGCCCGCGCTCGAACCGATCCCATGCACTTCGACCAGCGTACCCAGCGCGCGCTTTCCGAGGCGGGGCTCTCGACCGACGAGATAGCGGCGATCTCGGATACCGTGGTCGAGGCGACCGAACGCGACGCCGACCGGCTGGAGGGGTTTTTCAGCGATCTCGACACGGCCTACTCGGACATGGACCAAGCCCACAGCGCGAGTGAGTTCCCCGAGCACGCTATCGAATACCTCGACCTGTTCACCCACGCCGACGACATCCGGGGGTATCTCCGCTTCGACACGTGGGGCGCACCAGTCGAAGGCGGGCGCGTGCTCTCCGATGAGGTGGTCGAACTTTCCCTCGGTTCCACGGTCGATGGACGAGTGCGCTTCGCCGCCGACCGCGAGGCGCTGCGGTGAGCGATTTCCCGAACGGATCGAATCGCCAGTGGGTCACCGTCGACGAGGAGGTCCCGAAGTGGGGTCTCGTCAGCCGCCCGCTGACGACGCGCGCCTCGCGCGAGCTCGTCGTCGACGCGGGTGGTGACGACGACAACCCCGGCACCGAGGGCGAGCCGCTGGCGACGATTCAGGAGGCGTTCAACCGACTTCCCATTTTCATCCAGCACGACACGACGATTCGCGTGCGGCCGGGGACCTACACCGACGAAGACCCGGCGGTTCACACCGGGCCGATAGTGCAGAAGGCCCAGTGCACGCTCGAACTCGTCGGCGACACCGATGAGCCCGAACGGGTCGACGTGCGTTCGGGCATCAACTCGACCTACCAGGGCAAACAATCGCACTACACAATTAGAGGACTGGCCTTCGAGGGGCTGTCGCAGTTCGCCGGGCCGGTCGACCTTCGAAATTGTGTCTTCCGCGGCAACGGCGACGCGGCCATCAGCGGGAAGAACGGCCACGTGTTCGCCAAGCACTGCCGAATCGGCTCCGAGAGCGACAAATATGCCATCTGGAGCACGCTGATGGAAAACTATGGGTTGGTCGACTGCCAGCTCGCCGCGAACGAGGTCGCCATCAAGGCGAACGGTCCCGGCACACACCGCCTCTCGGCGAGCTGCACGGTCAATGCACCCATCGCCTTCGATGCCGATTCGGGATCGCTCGTCACCCACGGCGAGGACATCTACGTCGGCGGAAAACGCTACACGCCGGACTGACTTTCGTCCACTCCCTCGCTACTCGCGGCGGTCGGCGTCACCGGTGCCGCCGGTGAGCGCGCTTGCGAGCGCACCCTGGACCACCACGTCGTCACCGAAGTCGGTCAGCCGGACCTCGGGCACGTTCGTCATCACCAGTTCGTCGAGGCGCTCGCGTATCGGCTCGACGACGAGTTTTTGATTATTGAGCGCGACCGCGCCACCCACCGAAACGACTAGCGGCGCGTAGGCGTGGACGAGGTTCGCCACGCCGAGCGCGTTCCAACCCGCGAGGCGCTCGACGACGTGGTCGGCGAACCCATCTTCCTCGGCGTGAGCGAACACGTCGGCGGCGACGAACTCGTCGTCTTCGATGGGCATGGCGGTGTCCGGCCGGTCGGCCTCCGCCCAGAGCAGGCGGGCGTAGTCGGGGATGTTCGCGCCCGAGCAGTAGCCCTCCCAGTGGCCGTCGTGGCCGCAGCCACAGGTCATCTTTCCCGCGGGGTCGATGGTCATATGCCCTACTTCGCCCGCGTTGCCGTCCCATCCCCCCAGGATGGAGCCGTCGACGGCGATGCCCGCGCCGATGCCCGACGAGATGGTGAGGTAGGCCATGTCGTCGGGGTTGCGTGCGGCGTGATAGCGCTCGCCGATGACGCCGGCGGCGACGTCCTTGTGCAGATGGATGTCGCTCGTTTCGAGCAGTTTCGAGACCGGACCCCGCAGCGGCACCTCGCCGACGGGGATGTTCGTCGGTTCGACCAGCCCCTCGGTGAGGTCGAGGCGTCCGGCGGCGGCGATGGCGGCCGCAGTCGTACGAGAGGGTTCGACGCCGGCCGCCGCCGACGCCTCCCGCAGACAGTCGAGGATCGCCTCGGTGACGGCCAGTCCATTGGGACCGCGCGGGGCCGCCTGTTTGTGACTGCCCAGTATGTTGCCGTCGGCGTCGGCGACGACCGCCCGGGCGTTCGTCCCCCCGAGATCGACGCCGGCGTAGGTCGCCATACCCACGCGACGAACGGCGATGGCTTAGTCGCCCTGATTTCCTCGTCGGGGCGGCGATGCTAAACCGCTCGGGCGCGAAGCGGGGGACATGATAGCGCCGGACCTCTCGGGGCGCGTGGCGGTCGTGACGGGCAGCGCGAAGGGCGTCGGCCGCGAACTCCTCCTCTCGTTGGCCGACTGCGGCGCAGCGGTCGCGGTCCACTACCACACGAGCGCCGACGACGCTCAATCGGTCGCCGACCGAGCCAGCGAGTACGGCGTCGAGACGACGACCGTGCAGGGCGACGTGACCGATCCCGTCGCGGTCGACGAACTGTTCGACGAGGTCGAAGACGAACTCGGGACGGTCGACGTTCTCGTGAACAACGTCGGTGCGTTCGCGCCCAGCCACTGGGAGGAGATCTCGTTCGGGACGTGGAATCGCGTGCTCGAAACCAATCTTAACGGGACCTACCTCTGTTCGAAGCGCGTCCTGCCGGGCATGCGCGAGCGCGAGTGGGGCCGCATCGTCAATATTGGGTATGCGAGCGCCGACCGCCTTCTCGTCAGCCCCAAAAACTTCCCCTATTTCGTCGCCAAAGCCGGAGTGATAATGTTCACGCGGATGCTCGCGGCCGACACCCAAGAGGACAGCATCACGGTGAACGCGATCTCGCCCTACGTCGTCGAGAACTCAGAGGTCTTTCCCGACGACCTCCCGCGCGGGCGACCGGCGAAGTTCGACGACATGGCGCAGGCGCTGCGATTCTTTCTGGAGGAGCACAGCGACTACCTGAGCGGCCAGAACGTCGCGGTCGACGGCGGCTGGCGACCCGAACGGGTCTGACTACTGGTCGCTTTCCTCGTCGAAGCGCGTGCTCGCGCGGTCGTCGGCTCGGCGGCGCATGCCGATCCAGAGGCCGATGGCAAAGGTCGCGATCGCGGCGACGACGACCACGACCGGTTCCGCGTGACTGAATCCCAGATGGAGGAATGTGTCCATGTCGCGCACGTCGACACAGTGCGCAAAAAGCCGTCCGGTCGGCCGCCGGCTGCGGTGCGGTCGCGGGACGGTTGCGGTGCCGTCCCTGGCGGATGAAGGGCGAGGCACGCGAGCGCAGCGAGCAGCGAACGAAGTGAGCGCGTGCCGGGGCTTCGGCGGTGCGGGGTGGTATGTCCGCGCGAACGCAGTAAGCGCGGTTCACCGTGAACGAGGTCGAAGGCCGAGTGAGTGGGAGTTTTTCATGAACGTTTTTGCAAGGGGTTGAGCGCGAGCGACCGCAGGGAACGAGCGCGAACCCCCGCAGTAAAAAGGTTCAGTGGAAGGACACGCCGAGATCGGCGAGGGCGTCGTTGTTCGCGGCGACGTTGATGAGCAGCGGCGTCAGACTCTCGACCGCGGGGGCAGCCGCGAGCGGGCCGGCGTCGAGCGCGCGCATCCCGTCGATGCCGTCGGCGAGGCTCCCGACCGTTGCTTTCGCGTCGGTGTCGTCGCCGACGACGAGTACGTCCCAGTCTAGGGAGGCGTCGAGGTCGGCGAGGCGGCCGGCCGCGAGGTTGTG
Organism: Halococcus sediminicola; assembly: GCF_000755245.1. NCBI lineage: Archaea > Methanobacteriati > Methanobacteriota > Halobacteria > Halobacteriales > Halococcaceae > Halococcus > Halococcus sediminicola. The sequence goes on from NZ_BBMP01000022.1 coordinate 964,407, forward strand.
GAACGCGCCAACCACGGGGACCCCGTCGGGGGCAGCGGCGGCGGCGAGCGCGCTCACGCTGCCCGCACTCGGTGGGTTGTAGTGCATCGTGCCGTCCTCGCGGCGCATGCCGACCGCCGGCGTCACCACGATCGTGTCGTCGAGACCGTCCTCGATGGCGTCGATGGTGTCCGCGAGGTGGTAGGCTGGCACGCAGAGAACGGCGACGTCGGCGCGGTCCGTGGCCATCGCGTTGTCGAATCCTTTTATTTCGCCCTCGACGTCTCGACCGTCGAGTTCGCGTTCGTACTCGGTCGCGCGCTCGCGGGCCTTCTCGGGGTCGCGCGACCCGACGAGGACCTCGTGGTCGGTGTCGCGCGTCAGTCGGAGGGCGAGTCCCGCACCGAGGTCGCCCGTGCCGCCACAGAGTGCGATGCGCATACCCAACGGTCGCCCGAACGCCGAATAAACGTTCGTGTCTCCGTCACGCGGACAGCAGTTCGGGGAGGTCGTCGATGGTTTCGAGCACCGCATCCGCCCCAGCGCGCTCGAACTTCTTCCTCCCCTCCTCCCCGGTGAGTCCGCCGGTGAGAACGCCCACACCGCGATACTCGCGCTCCGGGTCCGTCTCACTGGCGTTGCGCGCCGTCTCGATATCGTCGAGCGTGTCGCCGACGAAGACCAGACTCGATGCGTCGAGACGGTCGGCGAGCGCCACGAGCGCCGCCGGGTCGGGCTTCCCAGGATGGGGGCTGTCCATCGTGAAGCGGTGCTCGTCGGGAACGTCGAGACCGACCCGCGAGAGGGCGATATCGGCCTCTGCCGCCGGTCGCCCGGTCACGACACCCACGCGGAAATTTCCGGTCAAGAAGCCGAGCGTCGTCGGGTCGGCGAGCACCCGCTCGTCGTCGATGAAACCGGAACCGGCGATGGCCGGGTCCGCCTCCTCGCCTTCGAGGTCTTCGTACAGGTCGGCCCCGAGATAGAGTTGCTGGAAGACCTCGCGAAGTCGCTCGCGGTCCCACGCCGCGAACGCCCGCTCGCACTCGTCGGGCGCGAGCGCGTTTCGCACCACCGCCTCGGCCCCGGTGAGGCCGCCGTCGGCCGCCGCGACGTCGTCGGTGAACTCCTCGATGGAGAGTTCGAGTCCCTCACGCCGAGCGAGCAGGTACAGCGCCGCCGCGTGCGTGAGTTCCCAGTCGTCGTTGAACCCGCCGGCCTCCTTGAACGACTGGACGTCACCTCGATCCAGGGACTCGCCGTGAACCACCTCGATGGTTTCGACGATGGCCCGCCGGTAGGAGTCGGCCACGTCCACGAGCACGCCGTCGACGTCGAGGGCGACCACGTCGGGGTTCACCCGCGCTCACCGTCCGGTTCCGGCCCCCGGCTCGTGGCGCGAAAGAGCGTCTCACCGGCCGGCAGCGTCTCGGTGTCGGTCGGCACGGCCGGAAATTCGCCGCCGAGGGTCGTGAAGAACAGTTCAGTTCCGACCGTCCGGGCGACTGCTCGTGTCGGCCGGTGGAGTTCCCGCGGGAGGTTCAGCGCGTAGAGCGCGTCGGCGTCGGCGTAGACGTCGATCGCGGGGTCGGTGACGTCGTCGCGGACGAACGCGACACCGCCGGGCACAGTACAGGAACGGATGTCGGTCGCCGTCACCGACGTGTCGTCGGCGAGGCGGGCGGCGACGTCGGTCCGTGCGCCGATGCCGACCTCGACGAGACCGTCGAACCGGGCGAGGCGGGCGGCGAGCGCGTCGCCGAACGTGGCGCTCGCGGGCCGATTTCGGGGGTTCACGTCGGGACGTTTATGATTGGGGCGTCCTAACCCCTTCGCATGCACGTCGACATCGTGCCGGTCGGTGACGTCCCCGCTCCGATCAAGCGGGCAGCGTCGGCCGGACTGCGCTCGGTCTACGGCTGTGACGTCATGCTTCACGATGCCCGTACGCTTCCCGAGGACGCCTACGACGAGAGCCGCGGCCAGTACCGCGCCGAGGCGTTCATCGAACTCGCTGGGCGGGTCGGGAGTGCCGAGAAGAACATCGCCCTCACCACCGAGGACCTCTTCTATCGCCGGCGCAACTACGTTTTCGGACTCGCCTACCTCTCGGGCAACGGCAGCGTGGTCTCGACGTATCGCCTCCAGACCGCCGCCGACGGCGGCCGGCTGAACCGCTCGGAAGACGAAGTGTTCGCCGGGCGTGTCCGCAAGGAAGTCGTCCACGAGATCGGCCACACCCTCGGTCTCGAACACTGCGACGACGAGCGCTGTGTGATGAACTTCTCGCCGACCGTGCGCGAAGTCGACGTCAAAAACCAGCAGCTCTGTGCCGACTGCTCGACGCTCGTGTAGGCTACCGGCGTGGGTCTCGCCGCCATCGTCGCGTTTCGACGACCGCACCGATCCCACAGAGCACTCCGCCCGCGAGCAACCCCACCCAAACGACCCAGCCCGGAATCGAGTACCGCAGCAGTGTCAGCCCGTAGGCGAGCGCGTCCCGAATGAACCCCGTCTCGTCGGTGCCCATGTCGAAACCCGCCGCGCCGGCGGTCGGCCGGTCCTCGCTTCCCTCGCCCGACCCGCTTTGGGGGATGCGGTCGGCGTCGTAGGGGAGTCGCCCCGTCTCGACCGCCCAGACCGCCTCTCCCGACCCGTCGAGTTCCACGATGCGGTCGTTGTATGAGTCGACGACGAGCGTGTTTCCATCCCCCAGACGGTCGGCGTCGCGCGGCCAGTCGAGGCGGGCGCTCCCGCCGGCCGTCCACACCGGTTTTCCACCGTCGAACTCCACGATGCGGTCGTTTTCGGAATCGGCGACGAGGAGATGGCCGTCGGCGAGGCGGTCGGGGTTGTGCTGGGCGAAGAGCGGTCCCGCGCTTCCGTTCGGCGTGAAGCGGTTCGGGCCGACGAGCGGTTCGACTGTCGTACCGTTCTCCCCGACGCGCAACTCGACGACCGTATCGAAGTTTCTGAGGCTCACTTGGAACCTGTTCTCGCCCACTCTATCGACGTCGTTCAGATGGGTCCAGTCGTCTTCTGGACCCGTCCCGGGAGGTGGGTCGTAGGTCGAATTCGCGTTCCACTGCCACTGGACCGCGCCGTCGCGGTCGATGGCGAACACGCGGTCGTTGCCCATGTCGGCGAGCACCCAGCGCGCCTCGCCGTCCTCGGTATAGCGGTCGACGTCGTGGAGTTCGTGTTCGTGGCGCTCGACGTCGTACCAGCCGTATTGCCAGCCCGTTTCGTTCGTTTCCTGGTTCACGATGCGGACGGTGTTGTGCACACAGCCCTTGGTCCCGTCGTCTCGATAGCGCGCAGGGCACTGCTCGTCGGGCAGGGCGTCCGCACCCGCTATCTGGACGCGATCCGGCCCGAGCGCCTCGACGTCGAAGACGTTCTCCACGGCCGTGTACTCCCAGACCACGGTCCCGTCGGGTGCGAGTTCGAGCGCTCGGCCCTCGTCGTGATAGCCCTGCAACCCGACCAGCGTGTTCCGTTGGGGCGGTTCGTCGTCGACCGTTACCTGTGGTTCGTTCGCGCTCACGAAGCCGACGAGCGCGAGCGCGAGCAGTACTAGACAGAGCGCGGCGAAGGCCGCCGCACGCCGCCTCGATGGCGTTTCGAATCGTCCGCGGAGCCGTGAGAGGGGGCGCACGTCAGGGTGCGTAGTAGTACTCGCCGGCCTGCTTTTGCTCGCGGTCGAGCTGGCTGCCGGGTTTGTTGATGCGCGGGCGGCCGACGCGCTCGTCGCGCCGGAAGGTCACGTCGAGGTCTTCGAGGAAGCGGTTCATCCCCTCGCGCATCCCGACAGGAGGGCTCGCGTGTCCCGACTGGGCGGGTTCGCCGTCGAAGACCAACAATCGGTCGGCGAGCAGGTCGATCATGTAGGTGTCGTGGTCGATGACCAGCGCCGTCGCATCGTGGTTCTCGGCGTACCGGCGGATGGCCGTCGTCGCTTGCACACGCTGCTCGACGTCGATGTGGGCCGACGGCTCGTCGAGCACGTAGAGGTCGGCCTCTTCGGAGAGACAGGCCGCGATGGCGACGCGCTGGCGCTCCCCGCCCGAGAGGTCGGTGAGGTTCTGTTCCATCACGCGGTCGAGCTGGAGGGGTTGGGCGATTTCGGTGTTCCAGTACGAGGAACCGAAGTCGTTCGTGATGGAGGACAGAAAGGCATCGACGCGCATCGGCTGGTCGATGTCGATATACTGTGGCTTGTACGAGACGTCGAGGTCCGTGTCGAGACTCCCCGAATCGGGGGCGAGATTGCCGGCCAGCAGTTCGGCGAACGTCGATTTCCCGATGCCGTTCGGCCCGACGACGCCGAGCACCTCGTTTTCGTGGATGGTGCCGCCCTCGATACTGAGCGAGAACTCGCCGTCGCCGTAGGATTTCTCAATGTCCGGATACTCGACGAGCGGGTCGCCCGCCGCGACGCTGCGGGGGGCGTGTTCCTCGAACTCGATCGCGTTCGGGCGAATCCTCATGTTCTCGTTTTCGAGGTAGCCCGCGAGATACTCGTTGATACCGTTCTTGACCGATTTCGGTGGCGTAATCACGCCGTAGGCTCCGGGTTCGCCGTAGGCGACATGGAGGGAATCGGCGAGCAGGTCGAGGATCGCGAGGTCGTGTTCGACCACGAGCATCGAGCGATCCTTTCCCGTGAGGTCGCCGATGAGCCGCGCGGCGGTCATGCGCTGGCCGATGTCGAGATACGGGGTGATCTCGTCGAGGAAGTAGAAGTCGGCGTCGCGGGCGAGCGTCGCCGCGAGCGCCACCCGTTGAAGTTCGCCGCCCGAAATCGAGTCGATCGGCTGGTCCATCACCGGGCCGATCGAGAGGCGCTCGACGAGCTCGTCGAGCACGCCCCGTTCGTCGGTGCGGGCGAGCAACTCGCGGGTGTTGCCGTCGAAGCGCTTGGGAATTTGATCGACGTACTGTGGCTTTCTGGCGACCGTTATCGCCTCGTCTTGGAGGGCTTCGAGATAGCTCTGGAGTTCGGTGCCACGATACTCGTCCATGACGCTCTCCCAGCCCGCGGGCCCGTCCCACTCGCCGAGGTTGGGGGTGATCTCGTTGGCGAGGATCCGGACCGCGGTCGTCTTGCCGATGCCGTTGGGACCCAAGATTCCTGTCACCTTCCCGTCCTGTGGGGCGGGCAGGCCGTACAGCGCGAAGGAGTTCTCGCCGTAGCGATGCACGGGATCGTCGTCGAGTTCCTGTGGCAGGTTGATGATCTCGATGGCATCGAAGGGACATTTCTCGACGCAGATGCCACAGGTCTCGCCCAGGCAGAGTTCCTCGGAGATGGAGATCTGGTTCGGACCCCCATCATACCTGTCGTCGTCGTAGCGCTCCTCGCGCGTGACGATGCACTCTTCGCCCGTGCGATTGGGCGGGCAGAAGTTCGCACACTCGTAGTTGCAGCGGTCGGGCTGGCAGCGGTCGAGGTCGACCACGGCGATTGAGTCGTCGGCCATCAGAAGCTCGTCTGGGTGGTCAGCAGTATTGCCCACGTCACGAACCACAGCGCGAAGGTCATGAACGCGATGTAGACGTTGTCCTTCATCGAAAAGTCCTCGACGTCGACCCCCAACAGTCGCAGGAGGGGCAACTGGAGGAGGATGACGCCCGCGAGTGGATAGAGTCCGCTCGGATCGGTCGCCCCGCTTGCGATCACAGCGGAGACGAGCGCGGCCGCGATGCCCGAAAGCGACGTGACCGAGGTGACCGTCAGACTCCGGAGATGGTCGGCGCGCGCGTCGGCTGTCTCGGTCGCCATGACTGAGAGTTCGTCCACGCGCTCAAAAACCGTTCGCTCTCCGCGGGCGGTCGCTATCCGCCTCCGATGCCCGATGAAGCCGTGCAGACCGCGGTTTTATGGCCATTGCGCTCGTGGGTTAGGCCGATGAGTGAACCCGACGAAGAGAGCCTCGTAGACCTGCCGCCGAGTGCAAAACTCGTCTTCAAAGTGCTCGAATACAACGGCACGCTCACCCAGAAGGGCATCGTCGAGGAGTCGATGCTGTCGGCGCGCACGGTCCGCTATGCGCTCGAACGGCTGGAGGGCATCGAGGCCATCGACGAGGACGTCTACTTCGCCGACGCCCGTCAGAACCTCTACGAGATAACGGCCGCGCCGACGCCCGATGGCGAGACCGACGCGGCGACGTCCGACGACTGAACGCTATTCGGCCGACTCGATCCGCCGCCGGTTCTCGACGCCCACACGCCCGGAGAGGTCGGCCTGCGGGAAGGGGATGTCGATGCCCGCCTCGTCGAAGCGCTCCTTGACGGCGGTGACGTACTCGCCGCGGACCTTGAGGTAGTCCGCCCGGTTGGGGTCGGCGATCCAAAAGCGCGAGGTCAGCCCCACGTAGGAGTCGGCGAGCGCGCCGCGGTCGGACTCGGACGATTCGGTCATCCGCACCGTCGGCGCGGGGTCGTCGAGGATGTCGGGGTGGGTTTCGGCCTCCTCGACGATGATGTCGGTCGCCGTCTCGACGTCGTCGTCGTAGCCGATGCCGAAGTTGAACTGCAAGCGGAGTTCGTCCTTCGCCACCGGGTTCTTGATAACGTCACCCGTGAGTATCGAGTTCGGCACCGTGAGCAGTTCGTTGTCGAAGGTGCGCACCCGGGTGACGCGGAAGGTGATGTCCTCGACGATGCCGGCGTAGGTGCCGGCGTCCCACTCGATCCAGTCGCCGATGCGGAACGGTCTATCCGTATAGATGAACACCCCGGCGACGAAGTTCGAGATGGAATCTTTCAGGGCAAGACCGACGGCGAGTGTCGCGGCCGCGCCGATGGTGGCGATCGAGGTGAGCAGCCCCCTGTAGCCGGCGATTCTGAACGCGATGGCGATGGCGACGAAGACCATGACCATCTTCATCAACCGGACGAGCGGTCGCCGCTCGTGGGCATCGAGTCCGCGCCGGTTCAACAGCCGACTCACGAACGGGACGACGGTCGCCCGGCCGAGCGAGTAGATGACGAACAGCGCGATGAAGAACGTGATGAGCGCGCCGAGAACGTCGTAGTAGGGGATCCCGAACCCGTGCAGGAACTCCCCGACGGGACCGAGTTCCGGGTTCGAGATGACGTCGGTGACGTTCGTCCCGTTCGGCGTTTCCGTGGGAGCCTGTTGGCCGACCCAGTCGGCGAAGCGAACCGCCATCAGTGGTAGGTCGCCGTGTTGCCGCGCGTTTCCACCACCTCGGCGTTCGCCCGCTCGGCGAGGTCGTGGGCGAGTTCGTCGGTCGTCGCCGCACTGCGGGCCGCCCGGAGGAATTTGACTTTGACCAGTTCGCGGTCGTCGAGTTGGTTGTCGAGCTCCCCGACGACGCTCCCGATACCGCCCTTTCCGACCCGCAGCGTGGCATCGACGCCGTGGGCGCGCTCTTTGAGCGTTCGTTCGTCGGTCATCGCCGGCCGTCCTCGCTCGCCGGACGTAAGCCTATCCATACGAAAACCGCACGAAGTGTTATGCTAATACCTCTCCTACCACTTTTCATGGGAGACGTAAACGACCCGAATAGATACCGCTCTCGGTTTGAGAAAGAACTTTCTCGCCTGAAAGACCTCCCTAACCAAGACGACGCGCGCGCGATTCGAGCATGGGCCAACTCTATGGCGAAGTCGTATTCAACCAGATATATCAGGACTCACGTTATCCGAAAGCTCTCCGAGCGCGCCGCCGTCGGAGGACACCCGTCACTTACTGAAATGTCCGACTCATGGGAGTTCTACGAGCTACACGACTCACTCCGCGACGGGTCGAACCCCGACGTGAAAGACGCGGGCCTGTCCCCCTCGACGCTCCGAACCCTTCGACAAACGGCGCGTGTATTCTTCCGCGACGCTCTCAAGCGTGAGTGGAGCGAGGACATCGTGATAGGGACTGTCCCCGAGACCAAAATCACGGCCGACGATATATTCGTCTCCGAAGAAATCGAAGCCCTGTTCTCCGTCTGTCAGAACCCGCGAGACAAGGCGATAATGGGTGTTCTCCTCGCCACCGGCCAACGCATGAGCGCCACCCTCTCGCTTCGGGTGGGCGACGTGGACCTCTCCGGACGAACCGGCGTTATCCACCTGAATGATGAGGCGGTTGGGTTGAAGGGTGCGGGCGGCCCCCGGCCGCTGCTGTGGGCCACCGAATACGTAAAAAACTGGTTGGACGTTCACCCGAGCGCCGACGACGAAAGCGCCGCCCTGTTTTGCGTGCTCGGGGTGAAATACGACAACCACCCCGACGAGAGACGGTATGAGGCGCTCTCGGCGAGCGGCGTCCGTCAGCAACTCCGACGAATCGCCACCCGCGCCGGCGTCGAAAAACCCGTGAATCCACACAACTTCCGGCACACCGCCATCACGCGCATGGTCCGCGACGGCGTGCCTGACCAGCAAATAAAGTGGACCGTGGGGTGGAAAAAGGACAGTTCGCAGTTCGACCGCTACACCCACCTTCGAGACGACGAAATGCTTCAGTCGGTCCTCGAACATCACGACCTCGCCGAACCCGAGTCCGACATTGGCCGCCCGACGCTCGAAACCTGTCCGTCTTGTGGCGCGGCCCTCGACGGGTGGGTCAATCCAGCCGCGTGTCCCGGCTGCGGTCTGTCGCTGTCTCACGACTCTCTCGACGTTGCGGGCGCGGCCGGCGACGGTGAAGCCCTCTCCGCGGCACTCGCTGGGGACATATCCCCCGAGGGTGCGCCCGTGGTTGAAGCCGTTGAGGAACTGCTCCGTGAGAACCCTAACGCCGTGGCCGCGCGGCTCGCCGAACTACTCGATTCTCCCTGAAAATCCGACTCCAGCCCGACCGCCTACTGCTTGAAGCCGGCGAGCTTCAAATCTGATTCGTCCGGCGGCTTCCCGCTCATTGCGGCGAGAATCACACGCACCCGAGCGCCCACCGGACCGGGAATCTCCGCGGCGGCCACGAAGTCTCCTCCACACCCGCGGACGCCGGCGAAGATGTCATCAGAGCCGAGACCGGTCCCGGCCCCGTTTTCACTCTCGCCGCCCGCGATGTCTGTGTGTGATGCGGATGACATTCTTATCTGAGGATGGCCCCTCGGCGCTTATAACGGTCGCCGCGGCACGGTGTAAGTGTACGAAGTCATGCGTTTTCGTTGCTCTCGACTGCCGGCTCTCCGCCCCGACTCTCGAAGCATGAAAGCTCGATAGCGTCTTATCGCCGCATTGGTTATATCATGCGAAAAACAGCTAAGCTCTCAAAAACCGTATATGTGATTGGAGGTGAAATAGAATGGAAAATTGTGCGTCGAATACGCCCTGCTGAAAGATGGCGAGCGCCACGTCCTCGACACGCTGTTCGTCGTCTGACTGCCACCCCGACCCGCCCCGGCCGACTCGGGTGTCCGTTTTCCTATACCGGTATTAATTCTGAGTGTCTGTTTTCTGAATAGAGATTCCAAACCTCTCAACGGTTGTTTAGACCTTCGAGGGCGTACGGCGGCGAAGCTCGGCAAAGCGGAAACGGAGAGGACACCGGCCGGAAAACCTCCGACGGGCGTCCCACAAAACCGAAACGGTAAGCTCTCGTACCGGCTTCAGCCGGCACGTAGAGTTTCGTTCCCGACGCTAATAACACCGCGGGTGGTACACCCCTCACGTCCCGTCCCCCCGTGAGTGCCCCCGTCACAATCATATCGACTTTTTGATGGCCGGCATGGTCTGCCACCCTGCTGCCACCCTCACTATGCCAACCTAAAATGGTAATGCTGGCCCTCTATCCTTCGAAAACGCGGTTTTAAATTTTATTGGCATAGTGGACCCTCATACCACTCACTTCGTGTGAAAGCACACCTTGACTCTCTCACCCCTACTTTCACATGAATCGGAGAAATCACCCTGACTCGTGCCAATGAAAAGCTAATCCGCAACATCTGTGGGTTAGGAGTCTCTTATCGCCGTTTTAGATTGGCATGGTGAGGGTGGCAGCAGGGTGGCAGACCATGCCAGAAGTAAATAATCCGATAGATAATACCCACCCACCAAGGACCCGTGAGCGACCACCGAGAGCATACCGGCTGTCTTCGAGAAAGTGTCTGGAAAGAGTAGAGTGTAGTCGGTGTAGCCGGGGGGGGGGGGTCTCCGAAAGTCGCGTCATGAGAGAGTTGAGAAAATTCCTATGGAAGAAGTTTCGCCGACCCCCGACTACACCTCTCTGAAATCAGAACAGTATTTCAAATGGTATAATCCCTCTATCAGGGATAGCTGACGCGCGGCCGAAAAACCAGATTTGGACCGATACTAACCGGTTTTAGCCGAAAATTACGAGTAACATTTTAATTG